>NZ_JBSFVG010000007.1:301569-367907 GCF_053592195.1 Streptomyces sp. NPDC002776
CGCAGCCGGTCCGCCCTGCTTCCACCGAGCGCCCCCGCAGCCGCCCCTCAGGACGACTCCCGCACCACCAGCTCCGTAGGCAGCGTCAACTGCCGCTCGGCGGACGGGACCTCGCTGATCTCGTCGAGCAGGATCGCCGCCATCATCCGGCCCAGTTCCTCGACCGGCTGCCGGATCGTGGTCAGCGGCGGGTTGGTGTGGCGGGCGAGGACGGAGTCCTCGAAGCCGACGACGGCGACGTCACCCGGCACCTGCCGTCCCTGGCGGCGCAGTTCGCTCAGGGCGCTGACGGCCATCAGGTCGGACGCGGCGAAGACGGCGTCCAGATCCGGTGCACGTTCAAGAAGCGAACGCATCGCCCGGCGGCCGCCCTCCTCGGTGAAGTCGCCCACCTCGACCAGGAGTTCATCGGCCGGAACCCCCGCCTCCGCGTGGGCGGCGCGCCAGCCCTCGAGGCGGCTGCGGCCGACGTCCATGTCGAGCGCGCCGGTGATCGTGGCGATGCGGCGCCGGCCGCTGTCCAGCAGATGCCGGACGGCCGCGGCGGCGCCCCCGGCGTTGTCGGCGGTGACGTAGCTCAGCGGCTCGTTCTCGTCGCGGCGGCCCGCCAGCACCGTGGGCAGGCCCATCTCCTCCAGCATGCCGGGCAGTTGGTCGTGGGCGTGGACCGAGACCAGCAGGACGCCGTCGACCCGGCGGGTGGCCACCGACGCGGCCAGCTGGTCCCGTTCGGACTGGTCGCGGACGAGCATCAGCTGGAGCTGGGTGCGGGTCTCGGAGAGCGCGCCGCTCACGCCGCGGATCAGGGCGGCGAAGTAGGGCTCCGAGCCGAGCCGGCTCTCCGACTCGGGGATCACCAGGGCCACCGCGTTGGTGCGGTTGGTGACCAGTCCGCGGGCGACCGAGTTGGGGACGTAGTCCAGCTCCTTGATCGCGGCCAGCACCCGGGCCCGCGCGTCGGCGCTGACGAGTTCCGAGCCGTTGATGACGCGGGACACCGTGGTCCGACCCACCCCGGCACGGGCGGCGACCGTCTTGATCGTGGGACGGCGGTTCCCTGTCATGTGCTCCTCCCGGCAGCAGCCGCGGCGGCACCGGCCGCGGACGTGACCAGCGGCAATTGTGGCAGACGCGGAACGGGGGACAGCACCCCCGCCAAAGTCACGAACCGAACACCGAACCAGGGCTTCAGTCACGAATTGTTTTCAAGTTATTGACATAGCCGATCCCTGCCACGAGTCTTCCATCCACTGGTGGGCACGTTCCCACCCCTCGGTGGGAACGTGCCCACCGACAAAACGCCCCACCCCGTAGATCGCGGAACCCGCTGCTCCGGTGCGTCAGCGCCGTCGCTTGGAGGAAGAAACATGGCAACTGTTCGAAGGTCATCACGGACCAGAGCGCTCGCGGCCGTCGCGGCCACCGGCGCGCTCGCGCTCGTCGTCGGCTGCGGCGGCAACGACGACTCCGTCACCGGCGGCGGCAAGAAGGACGGCAAGGTCGTCATCACCGTGGGCCTGTACGGGGTGATGGGCTTCAAGGAGACGGGCCTGCTGGAGCAGTACGAGAAGGAGAACCCGGGCGTCGAGATCAAGGCCGAGATAGCCGGTGACGAGCAGACGTACTACACCGCGCTGCAGACCCGGCTCGCGGCCGGCAAGGGCCTGAAGGACATCCAGGGCATCGAGATCGGCCGCGCCAAGGAGATCGTCGACACCCAGGCCGACAAGTTCGCGGACTTCTCCGACGTGGCGGGCACCGACCACTTCCTGCCGTGGAAGCAGTCCCAGATCACCACCGAGGACGGCAAGGTCCTGGGCCTGGGCACCGACATCGGCCCGATGGCGGTCTGCTACCGCAAGGACTACTTCGAGCAGGCCGGCCTGCCCAGCGACCGCGACGAGGTCGCCAAGCTGTGGGAGGGCGACTGGAAGAAGTACGTCGAGGTCGGCCGCACCTTCAAGAAGGACTTCAAGGACGGTGACGTGGCGTTCATGGACGCCGCCAGCGGCCTGTTCAACGCCATGGTCTACGGCTACCCCGAGCAGTACTACGACGCCCAGGGCGAGCTGATCTACGACAAGAACCCGGCCGTCAAGGAGGCGTGGAACCTCGCCGCGGACGCCGCCGAGGACGGCCTGTCCGCCAAGCTCCGTCAGTTCCAGCCCGGTTGGGACCCCGGCCTGGCCAACGGCACGTTCGCCACGGCCGTCTGCCCGGCCTGGATGCTCGGCCACATCGGTGAGAAGGCCGGCGAGGCGAACAAGGGCAAGTGGGACGTCGCCAAGGCCCCCAAGGGCGCCAACTGGGGTGGCTCCTTCCTCGGCGTGGTCGAGCAGAGCCCGGTGAAGGAGGAGGCGAAGAAGCTCGCCGCCTGGCTGACCGCGCCGGAGCAGCAGGCGCACATCTTCGAGAAGCAGGGCAGCGTCCCGTCCTCGCAGAAGGCGCTGGAGAGCCCGGACGTCAAGAGCATCACCTCGGAGTACTTCAACAACGCCCCGATCGGTGAGATCTTCGGCGCCGCCGCCCAGGAGATCCCGGACAAGCAGGTCCTCGGCCGCAAGGACGGCACGATCAAGGACACCTTCTCCCAGGGCCTGACCCTGATCGAGCAGCAGGGCACCTCACGTGACAAGGCGTGGGAGACCACCGCGGAGCGCATCGAGAAGGCGGTCGGCTGACCCGTCGACCGCTCCGGCCGCCCGGGCCCGCCCGTCCTCGACGGCGGGCGGGCCCGGGCCCCGGCCCCTCATCCGCTCTCAGGAAGGAAATCCGGTGGCCACCTCCACCACCAAGGCCCAGGTCGGCGAGGGCCGTCGGGGTCCGACCCCGCACCCCGGCGGCGGCAAAGGCGCCGGCCGGCGCCGCGGCGCGCTGTTGCACCGCATCGACGTCAAGGGCGCGCCCTACGCCTTCGTCGCTCCGTTCTTCGTCGTGTTCGCCGCGTTCAGCTTCTACCCCCTCGTCTACACCTCCTGGATCTCCCTGCACCGGGTGGAGCTCGCCACCCTGGACCTCATGGAGTGGGTGGCGTTCGACAACTACGTCGAGCTGTGGAACGACGAGCGCTTCTGGAACGCGCTGGCCAACACCATCACCATCGGCATCATCTCCACGGTGCCGCAGCTGCTGATGGCGCTCGGGCTGGCGCACCTGCTCAACTACCGCATGCGCGGCTCGCTCTTCTTCCGGGTCGCCTCGCTCGTGCCCTACGCCACCTCGGTCGGTGCCGCCGCCCTGGTGTTCACCATGCTCTTCGAGCGTGACTTCGGCATGATCAACTGGGCGTTCGGCACGGTCGGCCTGGACCCGGTGGACTGGGAGGCCGACAAGTGGCCCGCCCAGATCGCCATCTCCACCATCGTCATCTGGCGCTGGACCGGCTACAACGCGCTGCTCTACCTCGCCGCCATGCAGGCCATCCCCGCCGACCGGTACGAGGCCGCCGCCCTCGACGGCGCCTCCCGCTGGAAGCAGTTCACCCACGTCACCGTGCCCGGGATCCGCTCCACCATCGTCTTCACCATCGTGCTCTCCACCATCGGCGCGACCCAGCTCTTCGGTGAGCCGCTGATCTTCGGCCAGGGCCCCAACGGCATCTCCGGCGGCGCCGACAACCAGTACCAGACGCTGGGCCTGCTGCTGTACGAGGAGGGCTGGAAGAACTACCAGATGGGCCGCTCGGCGACCGTCGCCTGGGCGATGTTCCTGCTGCTCGTCGTCGTCTTCGTGGCGCAGCGCCTCATCACGCGCCTGCGTGCCCGTACGTCCTGACCAGGAGTCGTCATGACCACCGAAAGCCTCCCGGTCCGGACGGACGCCCCCGCCCGGATCCCCGTCACCAAGCCCGCCGCCCGCCGCAGCCTCCGGGTGTTCCGGCCGGGCGCCGGCCGCCAGCACCACGCGGGCCCGCTCTCCTACGTCCTGCTCGGGATCGTCGCGATCGTGTCGATCTTCCCGCTGTACTGGACGATGGTGGCGGCCTCGACCGACAACACCCGCGTCAGCCAGACGCCACCGCCGTTCCTGCCCGGACCGAACCTGTTCAGCAACCTCGCCCGCGCCTGGGACGAGGCGGCCATGGGCAAGGCCATGATCAACAGCACGATCGTGGCCGGGGTGATCGCCCTGTCCACGGTGATGTTCGCGACCCTGGCCGGCTTCGCCTTCGCCAAACTCCGCTTCAAGGGCCGCAACGTCCTGCTCATGCTGGTGATCGGCACGATGATGGTGCCGCCCCAACTCGGCGTCGTACCGCTGTTCATGATGATGTCCGAGCTGGGCTGGTCGCAGCAGCTGCCCGCCGTCATCTTCCCCACCCTGGTCAGCGCCGTCGGAGTGTTCTTCATGCGGCAGTACCTCACCGAGGCGCTGCCGGACGAGCTGGTCGAGGCGGGCCGGGTGGACGGCGCGCACTCCCTGCGGATCTTCTGGAGCATCGTGCTGCCCGTCGCGCGCCCCGCGATGGCGGTCCTCTTCATGATCACCTTCGTGCACGCCTGGAACGACTTCTTCTGGCCGTTCGTGGTGCTCGACATGAGCAACCCGACCGTCCCCGTCGCCCTCACCCAGCTCAGCGCCGGTTACGTCCGCGACCAGTCCCTGATCATGGCGGGCGCGCTCCTCGGCACGCTCCCGCTGCTGGCGATGTTCATCGTCTTCGGCCGCCAGATCGTCAGCGGCATCATGGCCGGCGCGGTCAAGGGCTGACCCTCGTCCCACTCCCATCGATTCCCCCCATTTCCGAAAGGACCTCCGTGGTCACCGCAGCACGACAGCAGCCCGAGTCCGCCCCGAACGCCTCCCGCACCTTCCCGAAGGGCTTCCTCTGGGGCACCGCGACCGCCTCCTACCAGATCGAGGGGGCCGCCGGCGAGGACGGCCGCACCCCGTCCATCTGGGACACCTACGCCCGCACCCCGGGCCGGGTCCGCAACGGCGACACCGGTGACATCGCCACCGACCACTACCACCGCTGGCGCGAGGACGTCGCCCTCATGGCCGAACTCGGCGTCGGCGCCTACCGCTTCTCCCTCGCCTGGCCCCGCATCCAGCCCACCGGCCGCGGCCCCGCCGTACAGAAGGGCCTGGACTTCTACCGGCGTCTCGTCGACGACCTGCTCGACAAGGGCATCCAGCCGGTCGCCACCCTCTACCACTGGGACCTGCCCCAGGAGTTGGAGGACGCCGGCGGCTGGCCCGAACGCGCCACCGCCGAGCGGTTCGCCGAGTACGCCTCACTGGCCGCCGAAGCCCTCGGCGACCGGGTGCGCACCTGGACCACCCTGAACGAGCCCTGGTGCAGCGCCTTCCTCGGCTACGGCTCAGGCGTGCACGCCCCCGGCCGCACCGACCCGGTCGCCGCCCTGCGCGCCGCCCACCACCTCAACCTCGGCCACGGCATGGCCGTACAGGCGCTGCGCGACCGCCTGCGCGCCGACGCCCAGGTCTCGGTGACCCTCAACATCCACCACGTACGCCCGCTCACCGCGACCGAGGCCGACCTCGACGCCGCGCGCCGCATCGACGCCCTGGCCAACCGCGTCTTCACCGGCCCGATGCTGCGCGGCGCCTACCCGGAGGACCTGTTCAAGGACACCGCCACCCTGACCGACTGGTCCTTCGTGCGCGACGGTGACCTGGAGACGGCACACCAGCCGCTGGACTTCCTCGGCGTCAACTACTACTCGCCCACGCTCGTCTCGCAGGCCGACGGCAGCGGCACCCACACCTCCGACGGGCACGGCAAGAGCGCGTTCAGCCCGTGGCCGGCCGCCGACGAGGTCGCCTTCCACCAGTCACCGGGTCAGACCACCGCCATGGGCTGGGCCATCGACCCGAGCGGTCTGTACGAGCTGCTGCGCCGGCTGTCGTCCGAGTTCCCTCGGCTGCCGCTGGTCATCACCGAGAACGGCGCGGCGTTCGACGACTACGCCGACCCCGAGGGCAACGTCAACGACCCGGGCCGGATCGCCTATGTGCGCGACCACCTGGCCGCCGTGCACGACGCCCTGCGCGACGGCTCCGACGTGCGCGGGTACTTCCTGTGGTCGCTGCTGGACAACTTCGAGTGGGCGCACGGCTACAGCAAGCGCTTCGGCGCCGTCTACGTGGACTACCCGACCGGGCGGCGCATCCCCAAGGCCAGCGCCCGCTGGTACTCCCAGGTGGCGCGCACCGGCGTCCTGCCCGGCGCCTGACCCACGCCTGGCGCGGCGCCTTCCAGCCCGCCCCGCACGGGTGCCGCGTCCCGCAGCCCGTCCTCCGGCCCGGACCACCGGGCCGGAGGACGGGCTCGCGTGCGTCACTCGCCGGGGTAGCGCACGCCGGTCCGTTCGCGCACCTGGTCCAGGGTGTCCATCACGGCGAGGGTGTGGGCCGGGGGCAGCAGCGGGGACGCCGTCAGGCCCGCCCGCAGGCAGCGCATCACCTCTCGGGCCTGGTGCCCGTAGCCGTGTCCTTCCTGCTGTGCGGCGGTCACGGTCCGGGGCTCGTGGCCGTCGCGGTGCAGCACGAAGGAACGGGGGTTGTAGAAGTCGGCCGGTATCTCGATGCGGCCGGTGGTGCCGTACACCGTCGCCCGGTGCTCGTCCTGCGCGAGCAGCGAGCACGTCAGGACGGCCATCGCGCCGTCCCGGTAGCCGAGCAGGATGCCCGTCTGCTCGTCGACACCGCGCGGCGAGAGCCGGGCGTGGGCGGTGACCGTCTCCGGGGCGCCGAGGATCAGGTGGGCGAAGGAGACGGGGTAGGTGCCCAGGTCCAGCAGGGCGCCGCCGCCGGCCGCGGGGTCCCACAGGCGGTGGTCCTGGGGCGCGTCCACGCGGGCGCCGAAGTCGGCGTGCAGGGCGCGGACCTCGCCGATGGCCCCCTCGGCCACCAGCTCCGCGATGCGCAGGACGGCCGGGTTGAGGCAGGTCCACATCGCCTCCATCACGAACAGGCCCTGCTTCTCGGCCAGTCCGGTCAGTTGGCGGGCCTGCCGGCCGCTGAGGGCGAACGGCTTCTCGCACAGCACCGGCTTGCCGGCCTCCAGACAGGCCGTCGCGGCGGCGACATGCTGGGCGTGGGGGGTGGCGACGTAGACGACGTCGACCTCCGGGTCGGCGGCCAGCTCCCGCCAGCTGCCGTGGGCGCGGGGGATGCCGAACCGGGCCGCGAACGCCTGCGCGGACTCGGCCGACCGGGACCCGACCGCGGTGACCCGGGCGTCCGGCAGTCGCAGCAGATCCTCGGTGAAGGCGGCGGCCATGCCTCCGGTGGCCAGGACACCCCAACGGACGGGCTGATCGCTCACGTGCTTCTCCTGTTCAGCGGTGCTCGCGTACACCCCGCACTCTATGGGCACGTTCCCACCGGGTGTGTCCCGGCACCGTCAATTCGATGAGCTGACGGTTCATCACATTGCGGGAGGCGAGTTGTGGCCGTACGGGGGTACTCGCGCTGTCGGGAGCGTCGAGCGCTGAAGAAGAATGAACGGGCGGAGGGGTGTATGAACGGCAAGCATTTCGAACCGGGCGGGAAGAACCGTGCGACCAGCGGGCTGGAACCGTTGTCCTTGACGGTGCACCAGGTGGTGGGGGAGTCCAGGGCTCCGCTGCAGGCTGAGTTCTCCTACGATCCGGCCGACCCGCTGTTCGTGACCCTGGTCTTCAGGCCGGCGGGGGAGCCCGCGGTGACCTGGCAGATCAGCCGTGACCTGCTGGTGGAGGGACTGTCGGAGCCCAGCGGCATCGGCGATGTGCGGATCCGGCCGACGCGGTACGGCGCCCTGGTGCGGGTGCGCCTGCAGGAGCACGGCGCCACGGCCCAGTTCGACGTCGGCCTGCCCGAGCTCCAGGAGTGGCTGACCCGGACGTGCGCGCTGGTGCCGATCGGCACGGAACTGCGTGACGTCGACTGGGACGCCGTCACCCGGGAGCTGCTCGGCGGCTCGTGAGCCGGCGGATCGGGATGGACCGGCTGACGGGGTGGCACCGCTGGGTCGGTTTCGGCGCCGGCTCCGGTACGAGGTGTGGCACGGACTGCACCTGCTGCTCTACGTCGCCTGGGGCTGGCGTTCGTGCACAGTTGCAGGAGACGACGGTCTCGGTGTACGGCACCGGACGGCACCTCGACCGGTTCCCCGCCCTTGCCGGGCAGTTCTGCATCTGGCGCTTCCCCGGACAGAACCACTGGTGGACCGCCAACCCCTTCTCCCTGTCGGCGGCGCCGGGCGGACAGGGACGTCGTCGTGCTGTACCGGGTGCGCAGCGAGGCCGAGGCCGTGCTGCTGAACGAGGTGCGCCATCTGGTCGCCCAGCGGGGCGGACGGTTGCACCTGCTCGCCGGCCGGACCGGTGAGCAGGGCGTCCCGCCGTTCGGCCCGAGCGCCAGGTGCACGCCGAGCGGTTCGGCATGGCCTGACCCGGGAGCGGCCCGGCGCCCCCGTCACCTCCGCGTCGGCTGCTCCACGCGCAGCGGAGCGTCGGTGTGCGCGGCGATCTCCTCCACCGTGACCCCGGGGGCGGTCTCGACCAGGGCGATGCCGTCCGGGGTGATGTCCAGGACCCCGAGGTCGGTGATGACGCGGTGGACGCACCGTTCCCCGGTGAGGGGGAGGGTGCATTCCTCGAGGAGCTTGGGGCTGCCGTCCTTGGCGGTGTGCTCCATCAGGACGATGACCCGGCGTGCGCCGTGCACGAGGTCCATCGCCCCGCCCATGCCCTTGACCATCTTCCCGGGGATCATCCAGTTGGCCAGGTCTCCTCGCTGCGAGACCTGCATGGCGCCCAGGACGGCGGTGTCGATGTGCCCGCCGCGGATCATGCCGAAGGAGAGCGCGGAGTCGAAGAAGCTCGCTCCGGGCAGGACGGTGACGGTCTCCTTGCCCGCGTTGATGAGGTCGGGGTCGACCTCCGGCTCGGTGGGGTAGGGGCCGGTGCCGAGGATGCCGTTCTCGGAGTGCAGGACGACGTGCACGCCGGGCGGGAGGTGGCCGGGGATGAGGGTGGGCAGGCCGATGCCCAGGTTGACGTAGGAGCCGTCGGTGAGTTCGGCGGCGGCGCGGGCGGCCATCTGGTCGCGGGTCCAGGCCATCAGGAACGTACCGTCCTCTTCTCGATCTGCTTGTCGGCGGCTTCCTCGGCGGTCAGCACCGTGACCCGCTGGACGTAGATGCCGGGCACATGGACCTCGTTCGGGTTCAGGTCGCCCGGCTCGACGGGTTCCTCCACCTCGGCGATCGTGACGCGGCCCGCCATCGCGGCCAGGGGATTGAAGTTGGCGGCGGCCCGGCGGAAGCAGAGGTTGCCGTGGCGGTCGCCGCGCCAGGCGCGGACGAGGGCGAAGTCGGTGGTGATGCCGTGCTCCAGGACGTGCGGGCGGCCGGCGAACTCGCGGGTCTCCTTGGGCGGGGAGGCCACGGTGACCGAGCCGTCGGGGGCGTAGCGCCAGGGCAGACCGCCGTGCGCGACCGCGGTGCCGACACCGGCGGGGGTGTAGAAGGCCGGGATGCCGGCGCCGCCCGCGCGCAGCCGCTCGGCCAGCGTGCCCTGCGGGACCAGTTCGACCTCGAGCTCGCCGGAGAGGTACTGGCGGGCGAACTCCCGGTTCTCACCGACGTAGGAGCCGGTCACCCGCGCGATGCGGCCGGCGGCGAGCAGGACGCCGAGGCCGCGGCCGTCCACGCCGCAGTTGTTGGAGATGATCTCCAGGCGGCCGGCGCCCTGGGCGTGCAGGGCGCGGATGAGGGTCTCGGGCACGCCGCTGAGGCCGAAGCCGCCGACGGCCAGCGAGGCGCCGTCCGGGATGTCGGCGACCGCCTCGGTGGCGCTCGGGCGGACCTTGTTCATGCGGGGGAGTCCTTTCGGGGAGTCGCGCCGGGCAGCACGGGGCCGGCCGCCGTCGACGACGAGATGGGCGCCCGTGATGTACGTGGCCGCGTCAGGGCGGCCGAGGCGGCCGAGCGGGATGTGGCGGCCGACGGCGCGCATCGGAGGCTCGTCGGCGCAGAGATCGGCGAAGAGACCGGCGCGGGACCCGGGGTGCCGAGCATGCCGGGGCTGACGCCATTGGCGCGGATGCCGTGCGGGACTCCTTCGGCGGCGAGTTGCCGGGTCGGCGCGAGCCGGTCGGCGAGCGAGCCGGTGAGTCCCGTCGTGGAGCCGACGGTGCGGATGCAACCGCGGCTGCGGGCCAGGTGCGGCCAGGCGGCCAGCCGCACCGAGTCCGGTTCCGCGCGCAGCGCCGCGGCCCGGCCCTGGCCGCGGGCGGTCCCGGAGATCAGGGCCACGTCGCCGTTGCGCCGCGTCATGCCCGGTTCTCCGCGAGGAGGGCATCCGAGACGGACTTCACGCCGCCGTGTGCGGTCAGGCCGCCGTCCACGGGGATCTCGGCGCCGGTGATGAAGGACGACTGGTCCGACAGCAGGAAGACGACGAGCGGGGCGATCTCGTGGACGGTGCCGGTGCGGCCCAGGGGTGTCTCGCGGATGTTGGCCTCGCGGAAGGACGGGGCGGCGGAGGCGGTCATCTCGGTCTCGATGTAACCGGGGTGGATGGTGTTGACGCGGATGCCGCGCGGTCCGAGGTCGAGGGCCGCGGTCTTCGACAGCCCGCGCAGGGCCCACTTGCTCGTCGTATAGGCGACCGGGTAGTGCGCCGTGAGGGCCGCAGAGGAGCCGACGTTGACGATGGAGGAGCCGGGCGGCATGAGCGGGCTCAGGTGCTGGATGCCGAGCAGTGGGCCGGTGACGTTGACGGCGTGGACGCGTGCCATGTCCTCGGCACGCACATCGGCGATGCGGGCACGCCAGGTGACGCCGGCGTTGTTGACCAGGCCGTGGACCCGCCCGTACGCCTCCTTGAGCTCGGCGGCGAGGGCGGCCCACTCCGTCTCGCTGGTGACGTCGAGGCGGCGGCAGCCGTCGCCGGGCTCCACGTCGGTGGCGATGACACGGGCCCCCTCCCGCACCAGGGCCTCCGCCTCGGCGGCGCCCTGTCCGCGGGCCGCGCCGGTGACCACGACGACCTTGCCGGCCAGCCGCTTGGGGTGCAGGTCGTTCACGGCCGCTCCCGGGGCCGGCGCCTGCCGGTCGGCAGGGGGACGGGGTCGGCGCCGGGGACGACGGTGTTGGAGACCGAGCCGATGCCCTCGACGGTGAGCGTGACGGTGTCGCCGGGCTTGAGCGGCGGCGGCGTCTTCTCGCCGCGTACGCCCCACAGTTCGGCGAGGCAACCGCCGTGACCGCAGGTGCCGGAGCCCAGGACGTCGCCGGGCATGACCCGGGTGCCCCGGGAGGCGTAGGCCACCATCTCCTCGAACGTCCAGCTCATGTTGGACAGCAGGTCCTCGCCCACGATCTCGCCGTTGACCTCGGCGGTGAGCGCGAGCCGCAGGAAGCCCTCGTCGTCCCGGTACCGGTCCAGCTCGTCGGCGGTGACCAGGACGGGGCCGAGGGTGGTGGCGGTGTCCTTGCCCTTGCAGGGGCCGAGGCCCACCTTCATCTCGGCGGACTGGAGGTCGCGGGCGGACCAGTCGTTGAAGACGGTGTAGCCGATGATGTGCTCGCGTGCCTGCTCGGGGGTGAGGTCGCGGCCTTCGCGGCCGATGACGGCGGCGACTTCCAGCTCGAAGTCGAGCACCGCGGAGCCGGGCGGCATCGGGATGTCGTCGCCCGACGCGTAGATGGCGTGCGGGTTGGTGAAGTAGAAGGTGGGCGCGGCGTACCACTGCTCGGGCACCCCGCCGGTGCCCTCCACCGACCGGCGCACGCCCTCGACGTGTTCCTCGAAGGTGACGAAGTCGCGTACGGAGGCGGGTTGCAGCGGTGGCAGCAGGCGCACCTGGGAGATGTGCGGGCCGGGCGGCACGTCGAGGGTGGCGGCGCCGAGGTCGAGGAGTGCGCCGGTTCCGTCCCCGGCGGCGATGACCTCGGTGAGCGAGCGCACCCCGGGTACCGGGTACAGCACTCCCTGGTCGTCGACGACCGCCAGGCGGCGCCGGTCGTGGTGTTCGTAGGCGGCGAAGCGCATGGGCAGCTCCTGGCTGGGGCCGGTCCCGGGGCGCGGCGCGAGCGTGACAGGGCTGCGGCCGCACCCCGGGGCAGGGGGGTGGGATCAGACCGGCGGGGCGATGAAGCAGCCGCGGTCGGGGTCGTTGAAGGACTCCTTGGCGATGAGTTCGTTCATCGGGTTGGCGGTGCCCCACTGGTCGGTGACCTCGGGCTGGGAGAAGTCGTAGACGTGCGGGTGCCAGGTGTCCTCGTCCAGGCACTCCAGCTCGGTCGTGTACTCGACCGTGTTGCCGTGCGGGTCGAGGAAGTAGGTGAAGGTGTTGTCACCGGCCATGTGGCGGCCGGGGCCCCAGATCTTCTTGAACCCGGCGCGCATGACACGGCCCGAGCCGCGCATGTACTCGTCGATGCCGCGCATCTCGAAGGAGACGTGGTGCAGGGCGGTGTGCGGGCCCTTCGCCAGCGCCATCGAGTGGTGCTGGCTGGAGATCCGCATGAAGTGCATGACCTCGCCCATGTGCGGGGAGCTGAGCGTGTCGGAGAGGCGGAAGCCGAGGTGCCGCTCGTACCAGTCCTTGGTGCGGTCCAGGTCGGGGGAGTTGAGGACGACGTGGGACAGCTTGACCGGGATGGACTCCTTCTCCTCGATCTTGCGGTGCCGGCGCACCTCCACGTCGGCGGAGACCTCGATGGTGCGGCCGTCCACGTCGAAGAAGCGGAAGCCGTAACCGCCTCCGGGGGTGTCGACCTTGCCCGGCTGCGTGATCAACTGCACGCCGCCCGCGAGGAGTTGCTCGGCGAGGGTGTCGACGTCGGCCGGCGTGGCGGCGCCGTAGGAGACCAGGTCGAGACGCTTCTCCTCGGCCTTGCGCAGCCGGATCACGTACTGCTCGGGCGATCCCTCGGCGGCGAGGAAGGAGATGCCGGAGTCCTCGGCGACCTTGGTCAGGCCCCAGACGCCGGCGTAGAAGTCGAGCTGCTTGTCGTAGTCGGGCACGGCCAGGTCGACGTGGCGCAGATGGGTGAGCAGGCGCATGGTGGTCAGTCCTTCCGGAGGAGGGCGATGGCGTTGCCGCCGCGTACGGCCTCGAAGTCGGCCTCGGGCAGCTGGGCGGCGCGCAGTGCGCCGAGGGGGTCCCGCGTGCCCATGTCGAAGGGGAAGTCGGAGCCGAGCAGGACCTGGCCGGGGCCCGCGGCCCGCACCAGCTCGCGCAGGATGGCCGGGTCGTGGACGAGGGAGTCGAAGTACAGGCGCTTGAGGTAGCTGCTGGGCGGGTGCGCGCAGCCGGCGCCCGCGTCGGAGCGGGCGGACCAGGCGTGGTCGGAGCGGCCGATGTGGGTGGGCAGATAGCCGCCGCCGTGAGCGGCGAGCACCTTCAGCCCGGGGTGGCGGTCGAGCACTCCCGAGAAGATCAGATGGGACAGGGCGACGGCGTTCTCGGTGGGCTGGCCGACCGTGTTGGACAGGTACCACCGGTCCAGGCGCTCGTCGAGCGTGCAGCCGAAGGGGTGCAGGAAGACGATCGCGCCCGTCTCCTCGGCGCGCGACCACAGCGGCTCGTACGCCGGGTCGGACAGTTCCCGGCCCGGGGCGTGGCTGGAGATCTCCACCCCGGCCAGGCCCTGCTCCAGGGCGTGGTCGAGCGCGCGGACCGTGTGCTGCGGGTGTTGCAGCGGCACCAGCCCGAGGCCGTGCAGCCGGTCGGGGGCGGCCGAACAGTGCGCGGCGGTCGTCTCGTTGGCGAGCCGGTACAGCTTCTCGGCGGTCCCCTCGTCCGTCCAGTAGTGGTAGTGGGAGGGGGAGGGGCTGACGAGCTGGATGTCCACACCCTGCGCGTCCATCGCGGCCAGCCGGGCGGTCACGTCGGTGAGCAGGGGGATGCGCTCGCCCACCATGGGGCCGCTGACCGCGAGGGCGGCGGGGCCGTTGCGGCGGGCGTCGAGCGCCTTCGCCTCCGCGAGTCCCGGCAGGTCGGCCACCAGCGCCTCGACCTCGGGCAGCAGCACGTGGGCGTGCACGTCGACGGTGGGACAGGTGCGGGCGCCGGGTGACTGGGGGGCGGTCACGGCAGCTCCCTGAGCATGGTCATGGTGCGGCCCATCAGGCCGGGTACGTCCGCGTCGCGCACCCCGTCGAGCTGCCACTGCCCGATCTGTACGGACGCCTCCACGACCGGCCGCACCCGCGTGATCCGCCGCTCGTAGTACGTCTGGAACAGCGCGTCGTCCCACTCCTCGCCGCTGGTCAGCAGCTGGGCGAGGACCCAGGCGTCCTCCAGCGACAGGGCCGCGCCCTGGGCCAGGGTCGGCGGGCAGCAGTGGGCGGCGTCACCGACGAGGACGACCCGGCCGCGGTGCCAGGATCCCTCGACCAACAGGCGGTCGAACCAGGTGTAGTTGACCTGCGCCGGGTCGGTGATGTGCGCGGTGATCTCCGGCCAGCAGCCGCCGTAGGCCGAGGCCAGGCGCCGCATCTCCTCGGCGTAGGTCTCCGGCGGGATCGAGGACCGGTCGCGGTTGGCCTCGACGACATAGGCGTACAGCGTCGTGTCGCTGGTCGGGCAGTAGCCGGCGATGTAGGCGGGGCCGCCGTAGGCGAGGTCGGTGCGGGTCACGCCGGCCGGGCGGGGAGCGGCGACGCGCCAGATGGCCATGCCGGTGGGTTCGGGCTTGGCGGTGATGCCGACGGCCGCGCGGGTGGCGGAGCCGAGGCCGTCCGCGCCGATCACCAGGTCGTAGCGGCCCTCGCTGCCGTCGGTGAAGCGTACGGTCACTCCGTCGTCGTCCGTGTCCAGGGACTCGGCGCGCACTCCGAGGCGCACACCGGCGCCCGTGGCGCGGACGGCGTCGATGAGGATGCGCTGGAGGTGGGGGCGCTGCATGCCGACGGTGGCGGGCAGGTCGTCGCCGCCGGTGCGGATGTCGCGGGCGACGTGCAGGACCGTGCCGTCGGGGGCGGTGATGCCGACCGAGCCGAAACCGAAGCCGGATGCCTTGACCTGGTCCCACACGCCCAGTTCGCGCAGTACGCGAAGGGCGTTGCCCTGGAGGGTGATGCCGGATCCGGCGGTGGCGTTCCAGTCGTCCTTGGCCTCGATCAGGTCCACGGCGAGACCGGCACGCCGCAGCAGGATCGTCACGGCGTTGCCGGCGGCGCCACCACCGATCACCAGGACCGTGCGGGCTGTGCTCATGGGGGAACTCCCTTGTTCCGCTGGTTACTTGACGGCGATGGGGTTGATGGGTGAGCCGACGGCGCCGGTGATGGGCAGGGGAGCGGCGGTGAGCCAGAAGTCGTAGGTGCCGTCGGCCGCGCAGTCCTCGGCGAGGGCTTCCAGGTCCCACATCTCGCCGATGAGGAGGCCGATGTTGGGGATGGCGACCTGGTGCAGCGGCTGGAAGGCGTCGTCGAACTCGTTGGGCCGTACCTCGAAGCCCCAGGTGTCGGTGGCGATCGCGGCGATCTCGGTGCCGTGCAGCCAGCCCGCGGTGGTGAAGGACAGGCCCGGCGCGGGGCCGCCCGCGTACTCGCCCCACCCCTCGCGCCGTACGCGTGCCAGCTGGCCGGTGCGCACCAGCACGATGTCCCCGCGGCCGACGCTCACTCCGTGCGCCTCGGCGGCCGTCGTCAGATGCTCCTCGGTGATGGCGAACCCGTCGGCCAGCTCGCCGTCGGTGCCGATGACCCGGCCCACGTCCAGCAGCACTCCGCGCCCGGCGACGTGCGGGGCCATGTGCTCGATACCGGTGACGAGGTCGCCGTCGGAGGTGACGACCCGCTCGGCCGGGCGGCCGTTCCAGGCCTTGCCGTGGTCGAAGATGTGCCCGAGGCCGTCCCACTGGGTGGAGCACTGCAGCGGCATGGCGATCACGTCGTCGGCGCCGCCGATGCCGTGCGGGAAGCCCTGGTGGCCGAGGGCGGCGTCGGTGCCGGTGTCCAGCATGGTGTGGACCGGGTTGGTGCGCCGGCGCCAGCCCTTTTGCGGGCCGTTCATGTCGAAGCGCTGGGACAGCGAGAAGCTGACGCCGCGCCGGACGAGCGCTGCGCCCTCGCGGCGTTTGCCCTCGTCGAGGAAGTTCAGGGTGCCGAGGACGTCGTCCTCGCCCCAACGGCCCCAGTTGGAGTACGACTTGGCGGCCTCGGCGATGGCGCCCTCGGGGTCGTGCCGGTTCATGCCGTCTCCCCGACGCAGCGGGTGCGCTGGACGCCGAGTCCCGTGACGGAACCCTCCATGACGTCGCCGTCGCGCAGCAGCCGGCCCCAGTGCATGCCGTTGCCGGCGGGGCTGCCGGTGAGGACGAGGTCCCCCGGCAGCAGACGGGCGCTTTGGGAGGCGTAGGACACCATCCGGGCGACCTTGAAGATCATGTCCTTGGTGGACTCGTCCTGCATGGTGTCGCCGTTGAGCTTGAGCGTCAGGCGCAGGTCGTCCGGGTCGGCGACCGACTCGGCGGGCACGATCCACGGCCCGAGCGGGGTGAAGCCGGGCGCGTTCTTGCTGCGCAGCCAGTCGGTGCCGATCTGCGGCATGTCCCGACGGAAGACGGTCGCCCGGTCGGTCAGGTCGTTGGCGATGGTGTAGCCCGCGATGTGCGCCGCCGCCTCCGCCACGGACACCTGGTAGGCGGGCCGGCCGATCACGACCGCCACCTCCAGTTCCCAGTCCGGCTGCTCGGCCCAGGCGGGCAGGACGACGTCGTCGTAGGGGCCGGTGATCGCGCTGGGCAGGCCGATGAACACGTACGGCAGGTCCTCGGCGGCCCGCCGGTCCATGATCTCCGCGGCTTCCGCCCGCCGTTCGGCCTCGGGCCGGTCGTCGCCGGGGGCGCGGTGGGCGACGTGCAGGTCGATGACGTGCTGACGGTAGTTGGCGCCGGACTGGAAGACCTGGCGGGGTGCGACCGGGGCGTGCACGCGCAGGTCGGTGACGGGGGTGCGGTCGGTGCCGGGGTCGGCGGCCAGGGCGCGCAGCCTCGGCAGGAGGGCCTCCCAGTCGTCCAGTACGTCGAGCATGGTGAGCCGTTCATCGCCCAGGACGGACCGGAGATCGAGGGCGGTCCCGTCGGGGGTGACGAGGGCGGGAAAGCGGGGCCCGTCCGGGGCCGAGAGGGTGGCGAGGGCGAAGGGTCCGGCGAAGAGCGCGGACGCGGTGTCAGGTTTCACGGACATGTCCTCCTGATGGCGATGCGACTAATCTGGACCTCGCACCCACGATCAGGGAAATAGATTCTGTGGATGACTGGCATCCACCCGATGGATTCCGCCCTGGTCGACGCCGTACCGCACAGGACCGCAGAGGAAAACCGATGAACCTGGCCCGGCTGGATCTCAATCTCGTCGTCGCCCTGCGCGCCCTGCTGGAGGAGCGCAACGTCACCCGTGCCGGGCAGCGCGTCGGCCTCAGCCAGCCCGCCATGAGCGCCGCCCTCGCACGGCTGCGCCGCCACTTCGACGACGACCTGCTCGCCCGCGTCGGCGGCCACTACGAGCTGACCGCGCTCGGCCAGGTGCTCCTGGACCGCACCTCCACCGCCTACGACGTGCTGGAACGGCTCTTCGCCAGCCAGGCGGACTTCGACCCGGCGAAGGAGAACCGCGAATTCAGGCTGGTGGCCTCCGACTACGCGGTGGCGGTCTTCGGCACCGAACTGGCCCGTGTCATCCACGAGGAGGCGCCCGGGATCCGGCTGCGCTTCTCCCAGACCCCGACGACCGTGGTCGACGACACCGCCACCCTGCTGAGCGCCACCGACGGCCTGTTCATGCCGCACGGCGTCATCAGCGACTTCCCCGCCACCGACCTCTACGACGACCGCTGGGTCTTCCTCGTGGCACGCGACCACCCGAGCGTGGACGACCGGCTCACCCGCAAGGACCTGGCCCGGCTGCCCTGGGTGACGTACCAGCGGACCTACGACGCCCCCGCGGTGCGCCAGCTCGGCATGCTCGGGATCGAACCGCGCGTCGAGGTCTCCGTCGACAGCTTCCAGCTGCTGCCGCTGCTGGTCGCCGGGACCCGGCGGATCGCCCTGGTGCAGGCGCGGATGGCCCGCATGATGGAACCCGTCGCCGCGGTGCGGGTGGTGGAGCCGCCCTACGAGGCGGTGCCGCTGCGTGAGGCGCTGTGGTGGCACCCGGTCCACACGCACGACGCGGCGCACATCTGGCTGCGCGAGACGGCCGCCCGCGTCGGCGCGCGCCTGGGGCCCGAGGGCTGAGCCGGTGGCCGCTCAAGGGAGGGCGGCTCGTGAAGGCGCACCGCCATCCATCCGCTGGATCGATCCCATCGGCAACTTGGATGGCGCGAGGGCTGGGCAGAGCGATACCCGGAACGCATAGTCGTGGGACACCGCCGCGCCCGTACGCCGCCTGCCGGAGCCGTCACACCTCCGGCCCGTCCCCGCCGCGGTGCCCTCCTTCCCCGCGTCCCCCGGAGTGCCGCCATGCCCGCTTCCGCCGCCCTGCCCACCCACGAACGCACAGGAAGCGGCGGCCTGTTGGGCAGGCTGCCCGTCGTGCTGCTGATGGCCGGGAGCTGCCTTCCGATCCTCGGCGCCGTGCTGATCGCGCCCGTCCTGCCGCGCATCGAGGACCACTTCGCGCACGTCGCCGGCAGCGCCGCCCTGGTCCCGCTCGTCCTGACCGTCCCGGCCCTCTCCCTGGCCGTGCTCGCGCCGTTCGCGGGGGTGCTCGTCGACCGGCTCGGCCGCAAGCGGCTGCTGGTCGCCGCCACCGCGCTGTACGCCGTGTTCGGCACCGCGCCGCTGTGGCTGGACTCGCTGCACGCCATCCTGGTCAGCCGCGTCCTGGTGGGCATCGTCGAAGCGGCCATCATGACCTGCTGCACGACACTGATCGGTGACTACTACGAAGGCCGGGTGCGCGACCGCTACCTCGCGCTCCAGACGATGTGCGCGTCGGCGTCCGCCACCGTCTTCTTCGCCGTCGGCGGCGCCCTGGGCTCGGTCGGCTGGCGGGCGCCCTTCTGGCTGTACGCGGTCGGCCTGCTGCTCGCCCCGGTGATGGCCTGGGCGCTGCCCGCCCCGGGCCCGGTCCCCGCCACGGCCCTGGAGCCGGCCCCCGCGGAGGAGCGGCGCCCCTTCCCCGTCCGGCGCATGGCGGGCATCTGCCTGCTGACCGTCTTCGGTGCCGCCGTCTTCTACACCGTGCCCGTGGAGATGTCCTTCCTCATGGACGACCTGGGCGTGCAGTCCACCGCAATGGTGGGCGCGGTCACCGCGCTCGCCAGTGCGGCCACCGTCCTCGGGTCGGTCATCTTCACCAAGCTCGGCGACCACACCCGCCGCCGTCTTCCCGCTCTGTTCCTGCTGTGCGCGGTGGGCTTCCTGCTGATGGGCGCGACCGACCACCTCGCGCTGCTCATCATCGGCGCCGTCGTCAACTGCGTGGGCACCGGGCTGCTGCTGCCGTCGCTGCTGACGCTGGCGCTGTCCCGGCTCGACTTCGCCGATCGCGGCCGGGGCACCGGCCTGTGGACGGCGGCCTTCTTCCTCGGCGAGTTCCTCTGCCCGCTCGCGCTCCTCGCCGCACAGGGCATGCTGGGCACCCTGGCCTCGGCGGTCCTGCTGCTCGGCCTGCTGACCTTGCTGATGTCGGCCGCGCTGATGCTGCTGACCCCGCGCGCACCGAAGGCACCTCCGCAGCATGCCGGTGTACAGGCCTGACCGGGCCGGCTCACCGGGTGGTCGTCCGCATGGTGGACCTGCGGACGACCAGTTCCGGTTGCAGGACGACATGGGCGTGTTCGTGACCGGAGTGACCGGAGCCCTCCGCCGTGTCCTGCAGCAGCAGGCGGCCGGCCTCGCGGCCCAGCGCGACGGCTGGCCGCCGCACGGAGGTGAGCGGTACGACGGCGGACGCCGCGAACTCGATGTCGTCGTAGCCCATCACCGCGATGTCGTCCGGCACCCTCAGGCCCGCTTCGTAGAGCGCCTGCAGCACCCCGAGGGCGAGCAGGTCGTTGGCGCAGAACACGGCGGTGGGCCGCTGCGCGAGCCCCAGGATGCGGTGACCGGCGTCCTTCCCGGCGCTGACGGTGAGCGCCGGGCAGGGCAGATCCCGCAGGACCGTCGCGGGAAGACCGGCCAGGCCGACGGCGATCGCCGCGCCCCGGCGCCGGTCGCGTACCTGCTGGAGACGGTCGGGTCCGCTGACGTAGCCGATCGAGCGGTGTCCTTGCTGGAGCAGATGGTGCACGGCGGCCCGGCCGCCGGCCACGTCGTCGATGCCGACCGAACACGCGCCCGGCTGGGGGGCGTTCTGGTCCGCGATGACGAAGGGCACGTCGTTGCGGCGGAAGGCGGCGACAGTACGACCCGCACCCTCGCCCGCGGCCAGGACGGCGCCGCGGATCTGGTGCGAGGTGATCAGCGACAGATGGCGTGCCTCGTCGGCCGGTCCCCGACCGGCGGTGCCCACCATGATGCCGAGGTCCGCCTCGCCCGCGGCCTGCTCCACACCGGCGGCCAGCGCGGTGAAGAAGGGATTGGCCAGGTCCAGCACCAGCACCGCCACCAGCCGGGACGTGAACCCGCGCAGCTGACGGGCGCCTTCGGACCGGACGTAGCCGAGGGCGTCGATGACGTCCAGGACACGTTGCCTCGTCGGCTCGGCGACGATCTCGGGGCGGTTGAGGACGTTGGAGACCGTGCCGAGGGAGACGTCGGCCTGCCTCGCCACGTCCTTGATGCCCACTCTGCGCCGCGCCCCGTCCCCGCGGGCGGCCGAGGTGCGGTGATGGCTCGCGCGCCGGGCCGCGGGAACGGCGGGCACTCCCCGCTCCACCGTCTACCGGCCCTGTGCCTCGGCCGTGCTGGCCCGCACGACGAGGCGTGGCGTCATGGTGGTGCGGATGGCCCGGTCGCGTTTGCCCTCGACCCGTTCGATGAGCATCCGCGCGGCTGCCGAGCCCATCGTGTGCCCGGCCTGGTCGACGCTGGTCAACTGCACCGGCGCCAGGGCGGCGAGGGCGGTGTTGTTGTAGCCGACGAGGGAGAGGTCGCCGGGGATGCGCAGGCCGAGTTCGTGGGCCGCGCGGTAGATGCCCAGGGCCGCGACGTCGGCGCCGGTCATGATGGCCGTGGGGGGCCGTTCCGCGGTGAGCAGGGTGAGACCGGCCTTGAAACCGCCGTCGTCGGAGTAGGCGGCGTAGTGCACCTGGGCGTGGTCCGCGAGGCCGTGCCGCTCCATTGCCTCCAGGTATCCGGTGGCGAGCACGATCTCCGGGGTGCGTTTCCACTGGCCGGCCTTGGCGCCCGGGGCCGAGACCAGGGCGATGTCCCGGTGGCCGAGGGTGACCAGGTGGTCCACCACCAGGCCGGCGCCCACGTCGTCGGCGTCGACGACGGAATCGTGACCGGCGTCGGCGTCGTGATGCCCGATCACGACCGTGGGCGTGGACGCGGCGGTGGCGAGCACTTCCGGCCGGGGGGTGCCGGGCGCGATGAGGATCAGCCCGTCCATCTGGCGGTCCACCATGGACCGGATGGTGCGGGCCTGGTCCTGCGGGTCGAAGCCGGCCGCTCCGATCAGCACCGTGTAGTCGGTGCTGCTGAGTTCGTCGCGGATGCCGTCCAGGATGTCGGCGAAGAAGGCGTTGCGGACGTTGTCCAGCAGCACCCCGATCGTGTACGTCCGGCCGCGCATGCCGCGTGCGGCGGCGTGCGGGCGGTAGCCGAGTGCGGAGATGGACGCCTGCACCTTCTCGTGCATCGCGGGGCTCACGCCGTAGGCGTTGTTGAGCACCTTGGACACCGCCGCGGTGGAGACTCCCGCGTGCCGGGCGACATCGGTGATGGTCACCCGCTTGTTCTGCCTGGGTCCCGCGGCCCCGTCCATCGTCAGCACTCCGGATCTCGTAGTCGTTGGTGTAACGGTTTACAGGATGTCATAGGTGTGACGTCAAGTCTCCTGCCGACGAATCCGGTGTTACAGCTCCGTGTCTTGACGAAGTCGGGCGGCGAGTGCAGGGTGTTGCCCACTCGCTTCGGAGAACGTTTTACGAACCCTCGCACGGCGCGGCTCTCAGATGCCCCCGGCGCCGTTCTTCCGTTCCTCGCCTGACGTCTCGCTTCCCTCTCCAACCCACTGGGAGTCACCCGTGTCGATTCGCATGTCCTCCGCTCGGCGTACGCGGCTGAGCCTGCTCACGGCCGGCGCCGCGTCGATGGCGCTGCTGGTCACCGCCTGCGGCGGCAGCGGGGGTGGTACCGCGTCCGCGCCGAGCAACTTCAGCTACCTCAGCGTCACCGAGAACACCACGGTCAAGACGGCCCTGACCACCATGTCCGAGGGAGCGTGCAAGTCGGCGAACGACGAGCTGCCCCTGAAGGTGGAGACCGTGCCGCAGAGCAGCCTGGACCAGCGGCTGCAACTGCTGGCCGGGCAGAACGCCCTGCCGGTCCAGTTCGCCGCGGGCAACGCCCCCGCGCTCACCCAGAAGCTCGCCAAGTCGGGGCACGTGGCGGACCTGGAGGCCGAGCTGAAGAAGCTGGGCGTCCTCGACCAGCTCGAGCCGGCTGCCGTCTCCACCATCAAGGCGCTGTACGGCGGAAAGCTCCAGGTGCTGCCGTACGAGTACAACATCGAGGGGATCTTCTACAACAAGGAGCTCTTCGACCAGCACGGCCTGAAGGTGCCCGGCACCTGGGACGAACTGACCGCCGCCGCCGCGAAGCTGGAGGCCAAGGGCGTCCAGCCGTTCTCCGCCTCCGGTCAGCAGGGCTGGCCCCTGACCCGGCTGATCAGCGGCTACCTCTACCGCAGTCTCGGCCCCGACGTCCTGCAGAAGGTCGCCGACGGCACCGCGAAGCTGACCGACCCCGAGTACGTCAAGGCCGCCGAGGAGATCGCCGAGCTGGGCAAGAAGGGCTGGTTCGGCAAGGGCGTCGGCTCCATCGACTACGACACCGCGATGAACCAGTTCCTGACCGGCGAGGCCGCCATGTTCTACATGGGCAGCTGGGCGCTGGCGAACATCGCCGACGACAAGCAGAACGAGGTCGGTGCCGAGAACGTCGGCTTCATGCCCTTCCCCGCCGTCGCCGGCGGCAAGGGCTCGGTCGACCAGTACCCCTCCAACGTCGGCCTCGGCATCGCGCTGGGCGCCAAGTCCTTCGACAAGAAGACCGGCGACTGGGTCACCTGCATCACGGAGAACTACGGCAGCACCGCGCTGAAGGACCACGGCGCCATCTCCGGCTTCAAGGTGAACACCCCGGTCAAGGACGCCAACGAGGTCACCACCCAGGTCCGCGACACGATCAGCGCCTCCCAGCAGAACGTGCTGTGGTTCGAGGCCCTGTTCAGCACCAAGGCCACGACGGTCAGCCAGACCAACGCCGCGAGCCTCATCGGCGGCAGCATGAGCGCGAAGCAGTTCATGCAGACCGTCCAGGACGCTCTCGGCGCCCAGTAGTCCGGCCGGGGCGGCGCACACCCGGCCGCGCCGCCCCGCCTCCGACCCGGCACCTCCCCCTCAACGCCATCGAAGTGGATACCACCCATGCACCGCGTACTCGGTGACCGCAGGGCCATCGCGATCCTGCTCGGTCCCGCACTCGTCGTCTACTCACTGATCATGCTGGTCCCCATGGTGTGGTCGCTGGGCTACTCCTTCACCAAGGGCAACTCCATCGACGGCTTCACCGGCAACGGCGTCGCCAACTTCTCCCGCCTCTTCTCGGACCCGGCCGTCCACGACGCCTTGTGGTTCACCCTCAAGTACGCCGCCGTCGTCACCGTCGGCCAGGTCGTCGCCGGCTACCTGCTGGCGCTGCTGTACGTCTTCTTCCTCAAGCGGGCCTCGGCGCTGGTCCGCACCCTGGTGTTCTTCCCGGTGGTGCTGCCCACGGTCGCGGTCGGCCTGCTCTTCCAGAAGTTCTTCCAGGTCGCCCCGCAGACCGGACCGGTCAACTCACTGCTCAACGCGGTCGGGATGGACTCGATCGACTTCTTCGGCAGCGCGGGACACGCCTTCTGGGTGCTGATCGTCATGGACATCTGGCGCTCGATGGGCTTCTACGCCGTGCTCCTCTTCGCCGGCCTGGTCGACATCCCCGACGAGATCCTGGAGTCGGCCCGCCTCGACGGAGCGTCCGGGCTGCGGCTGATCCGGCACATCGTGCTGCCCCTGTCCCTGCCCGTGCTGATGTCGTCGCTGATCTTCAGCATCAACGGCACGCTCAAGGTCTTCGACTCCATCGTGGCCCTGACCAACGGCGGACCGGGCACCGGCACCACCCCGCTGACCCTGTACATGTTCCAGACGTCGTTCACCTACAGCGACTACGGCTACGGCAGCACGATCGCCCTGCTGCTGACCGTGGTGTGCCTGCTGGTGAGCCTGGTCGTCTACCGCGTCTCGCGGCGCGACCTCACGGAGGGCTGAACCCATGGCCGTCGAAACACCGCTGAAGACCTCCGCCCGCCGGGCCGGCCGCGGACCGTCCGCCGCCACCGGACGCCCCCGCAGGCGCCCGCGGGTGAGCAAGGTGTGGGTGAAGGTCGTCGTCGCACTGCTGCTGGTCGTCGAGATCTATCCGCTCGTGTGGATGTTCCTCACCTCGCTGAAGTCCAACAGCGACTACCTGAACAACTCCACCTGGAGCCTGCCGACCACCTGGGAGTGGGCCAACTACTCCGAGGCCTGGACCACCGGCAACATCGGCCTGTACGTCCGCAACAGCCTGCTCGCCGTCGGCCCGGCGCTCGCGCTGATCCTGCTGCTGGGCACGGCCGCCGGCTTCGCCCTCCAGGTCATGGTGTGGAAGGGCCGCAGCCTGACCTTGGTGATCTTCCTGGCGGGCATGATGGTGCCGCCGCAGATGATCCTGCTGCCGCTGTTCACCGTGTACTTCCAGACCGGCCTGTCCGGCACTCTGTGGCCGCTGATCCTCACCTACACCGGCATCGGTCTGCCGCTCACCGTGTTCATGATGGCCACGTACTACCGGGCCGTCCCGCGGGAGATGTTCGAGGCCGCCACGCTCGACGGCGCGGGAATCCTGCGCTCCTTCTGGACCATCAGCGTCCCCATGGTCCGCAACGCCCTGCTGACGGTCGGACTGGTCGAGTTCTTCTTCATCTGGAACGACCTGCTGATCGCCCTCACCTTCACCAACAGCCAGGATCTGCGCACCGTCCAGGTCGGCCTGCTCAACTTCACCGGTGACTTCGGCGCTACCCAGTACGGCCCGCTGTTCGCCGCGATCTGCATCAACGTCTTCGGCACCCTCCTGATCTACCTCTTCCTCAACCAGAAGGTCATGAAGGGCCTCACCTCCGGAGCGCTCAAGGGCTGACGCCCGGCCCCCCTTCAGCTCCCGCGCACCTGACGAAAGGTTCCTCTTGCTGTCCCCTCAGCCCTCGCCGGTGTCCTTCGAACACCTCCCGGACGGCCTCGGCATCGGTACGGCCACCCCCCGGCTGACCTGGACCCTGCCCCCCGGTTCCGGCGGCCAGCAGGCGTACGACGTCAGGCTCCTCCGCGCCGGCCGTGCCTACGGCAGCGGCCGGGTCGACGGCCCCGACCAGGTACTGGTGCCCTGGCCCGGCGCACCGCTGGCCTCCCGGGAGCGCGTGACCGTACAGGTCCGGGTCTGGACGACCAACGCCGCACAGCCCTCCGCATGGAGCGAGCCCAGTGTGGTCGAGGCCGGGCTGCTCGACCCGGCGGACTGGCGGGCGGTTCCCGTCGGCGCCGGATGGGCCGAGGACCCGGACGCCGAACGCCGCCCCGCCCGGGTGCGCAAGGACTTTCACCTGGAAGGCCCGGTGGCCCGGGCCCGGTTGTACGTCAGCGCGCACGGCCTGTACGAGGTGGAGATCAACGGCCGCCGGGTCGGCGAGGAGATCCTCGCCCCCGGCTGGACGGTCTACCCGCACCGGCTGCGCTACCGCACCCATGACGTCACCGGGCACCTGGCCGCGGGCGCCAACACCATCGGCGCCTGGCTCGGCGACGGCTGGTACCGCGGCAAGTACGGCTTCGACGGCGGCACCCGCAACATCTACGGCACCGACCAGGCCCTCATCGCCCAGCTCGAAGTGACCTACGACGACGGCACCACCGCGGTCATCGCCACCGACGGGACCTGGACCGCGGCCCCGGGGCCCATCATGCGCAGCGGCCTGTACGAGGGCGAGGTCTTCGACGCACGCCTGGACGACCCCCGTTGGGCGACCCCCGCCGCGGCCGACCACGCGGAGTGGACCCCGGTACGGCCCGGAAGCCGTGACCCGCGCACCCTCGTCGCACCGCAAGGGCCTCCCGTGCGCTGCACCCAGGAGATCGCCCCCACCGGCATCACCCGCACCGCCGACGGCCGCCATCTGCTCGACTTCGGCCAGAACCTGGTGGGCCGCCTCCGCGTCACGGTCGACGGCCCGGCCGGTACGACCCTGGTGCTCCGGCACGCCGAAGTACTGCAGGACGGCGAGCTGGCCACCCGCCCCCTGCGCGAGGCGTACGCCACCGACACCCTGATCCTCGCCGGACACGGTCCGTGCACCTGGGAGCCGCGCTTCACGCTGCACGGCTTCCGCTACGCAGAAATCACCGGCTGGCCGGGGGAGTTGACCGAGGGCGCGGTGACCGCCCGGGTGTACCACACCGACATGCGCCGCACCGGCTGGTTCGAGTGCAGCGACCCGCTGATCAACCGGCTGCACGAGAACGTCGTCTGGAGCATGCGCGGCAACTTCGTCGACATCCCCACCGACTGCCCGCAGCGCGACGAACGCCTCGGCTGGACCGGCGATCTCCAGGTGTTCGCCCCCACCGCCGGTTTCCTCTACGACTGCGCCGGCATGCTCGAATCCTGGCTCACCGATGTCGCCCTGGAGCAGCTGCCCGACGGCACCATCCCCTGGTACGTCCCGGTCATCCCAGGCGAGCCCATGTGGACGCCGATCCAGCCCGGCGCCGCCTGGGGCGACGTCGCCACCCTGACGCCCTGGACGCTGTACCGGCGCTTCGGCGACCTGCGGATCCTGCGCCGCACCTACCCGATGGCCCGGGCCTGGGTGGACCTCGTCACACGGCTGGCCGGCCCCAGCCGCCTGTGGGACACCGGCTTCCAGCTGGGCGACTGGCTCGACCCCGCCGCTCCGCCCGACGACCCGGCGGCCGGCTGCACCGACCGCTACCTGGTGGCCACGGCCTACTTCGCGCATTCGGCCCGTCATCTCGCCTTGTCCGCTGCCGAGCTGGGCGCCGAGGAAGACGCCGAGAAGTACGCGGCACTGGCCGACGAGGTCACGGCCGCCTTCCGCGGGCGGTACGTGCTGCCCGACGGCCGGATGACCAGCGACAGTCCGACGGCCTACGCGCTCGGCATCGCCTTCGGACTGCTCGCCGAGGAACAGCGCGACGCGGCCGGTGACCGGCTCGCCGAGCTGGTCCTCGCCGACGGGGCCCGCATCGCGACCGGATTCGTCGGCACCCCGCTGATCTGCGACGCGCTCACCGACACCGGACACCTCGACGTGGCCTACCGCCTGCTGACCCAGACCGAGTGTCCCTCCTGGCTGTATCCGATCACCCAGGGAGCCACCACCATCTGGGAGCGGTGGGACAGCCTCCGCCCGGACGGCACCCTGAACCCGGGCGGCATGACCTCCTTCAACCACTACGCCCTCGGCGCTGTCGCCGACTGGCTGCACCGCGTGGTCGGAGGTATCGCCGAGTCCGCGCCGGGCTACCGCCGCCTCGTCTTCCACCCCCGCCCCGGCGGCGGCATCACCTGGGCCCGCACCCGCCACGAGACGCCCTACGGGACGGCTCGGATGTCGTGGGAGACGACGTCCGGCGGCCGGATACGAGCCCGTGTCGTCGTACCGGACGGCTGCACCGGCGTCGTACGACTCGCCTCATGCCCTCCCCTGGAGGTGGGTCCGGGAGAACACGAATTCGACTCCTGGGAACTGGAGAAGAAGTCCGCCTGACGTATTCATTCTTCTCGTCGATGGCCATCATCCATACGGTTGATGGCGCGGGTCGGCGTCCGTCCGTTTTCATTTGAAATTTCACTTCACCATTTCAATAAGACGGGTAGATTGCCTGGTCAGAAGCATTTTTCCGGTGCGGCTGCCGCAAGGGTTGACCGCTCTGGATGTGGCCCTTAGTTTTGCCGCTCAATAAGTGCAAGGCGCAACGGAAAGCCGATTCCCCTCCCCGTGGAATGCATGGGAATGCATGGGAACTGCGCTCCTCTCAGAGCTGGGGCCGGCCGTCACCTGACCCAGCGGCCGGCCCCTTTCCCATGTGTCCGTTGCGCACCGCCCCCATTTCCCCGGAGAGCCGCTGTGAAGAGAAGAACGTTTCTGTCCGCCGCCACCCTCACCGCCCTGAGCGCGAGCATGGCTCCCGTGCTGACCGGAGCGGCAGCCGCCGCGACCTCCCAGGACCGCGCCGCCGCGATGCTCGCCCGGATGACGGCCGCCGAGAAGGAGGCGCTCGTCAGGTGCGACTTCGCGGCCCTGTCCCATCTGGGCATACCGGCCCTGACGATGGTGGACGCCTCCGCCGGCCTGCGCGGCGAGCAGGGCGTCACCGCCTTCCCGGTGCCGATCGCCCAGGCGGCGACCTTCGACGCCTCCCTGATGGGCCGGGTCGGCAGCGCCATCGGAACCGAGGGCCGGGCCAAGGGGTACAACAACCTCCTCGGTCCCACCATCGACCTGGCGCGGACCTGGCACATGGGCCGGCTGGCCGAGGGCATGGGCGAGGACCCCCTGCTCGCCGGTGAACTGGGCGCGGCCCTCACCGTGGGCATGCAGAGCCGCAACGTCGTCGCCACGGTCAAGCACTTCGCCGCCTACACGCAGGAGACCAACCGCTTCTTCACCGACACCGCGGTCTCCGGCCGCGCCCTGCACGAGATCTACGAAGCGCCGTTCCGCCGCGTGGTCACCGCCGCCCCGGCCACGTCCGTCATGATGGCCTACCCGAAGATCAACGGCACCTTCGCGACGCAGAACGCCGCCCTCTTCGACGACTTGAAGAAGCAGATCGGCCTCCAGGGCTACACCGTGCCGGACTTCTGGGCGGGTGACGACCAAGTCGCCGCCGCCCGGGCGGGCATGGACCTCGCCGGGCTCGGCCCCGCCGGCGTCAGGATTCCCGCCGGGTCCCTCACCGGCGGCGCGATCCCGGGCACCCGGCTGGACGACGCGGCCCGCCGCATCCTGGTCTCGATGTACGCGAACGGCCTCTTCGACCACCCGGTGCCCCCCGCCTCGGCCGACGTCAGCACCCAAGCACACCAGGCCCTCGCCCACGAGACCGCCGTCGCCTCCCTCGTCCTGCTGGCCAACCGCTCCGCCGCACTGCCCCTGTCGGCCAGCCTGAAGTCCCTGGCCGTCATCGGACCCGCGGGGACGGACGCCTTCACCGGGGTGGCCGGCTCCAGCTACGTAGACCCGGGCACCTGGACGACGCCCCTGGACGCCCTCCGCGCCCGGGCCGGCAGCGGGGTCAAGGTCACGCACGCCCAAGGCACCAAGGGAGACCTGCCCCTGACCACCGTGCCGTCCTCCGTGCTGCGCACCGGCACCGGAGCGCCCGGCCTGACCGGCACCTACTGGGCGGGCGCCGAAGCCTCCGGCACGCCCCTCACCTCCCGCACCGACGCCACCGTCGACTTCACCTCCGCCCCGGTGGACGGGCTGCCCGCCGTCTGGTCGGCGAAGTGGACCGGCACGCTCGTCCCCACCACCACGGGTCTGCACCGCTTCTCCCTGCTGCCCGCCGGAACCGCCACCCTCAAGATCAACGGCGCCACCGTCGTCACCGGCACCCGGCACAGCCGCCGCTTCTTCCTCGGCCCCTACGACTACCCCCTCCAGGGAACCGCCCGGCTGACCGCGGGCAAGGCCGTCACCGTCGAGCTGACCTACACCAACGCCACCACCGACCCCGGCACCTGCGGCCTCACCCTGGGCTGGCAGCCAGGCTCCCTGATCCCCGCGGCCGTCGAGGCGGCGCGTGCCGCCGACGCCGCCGTCGTCTTCGTCAACCGGGTCGCCGGCGAGGACATGGACCACCACGGGCTCGGCCTGCCCGGCGACCAGGACCAGCTCATCAGCGCCGTGGCCGCGGTGAACCCGCGCACCGTCGTCGTCCTGAACACCGACGGCCCCGTGGCCATGCCCTGGCTCGGCGAGGTCGAGGCCGTGCTCCAGGCCTGGTACGGGGGCCGGGCCATGGGCACGGCGCTGGCGGCGGTCCTCTTCGGTGACAGCGACCCCTCGGGCCGCCTGCCCGTCACCTTCCCCGTCGACGCCACCCAGGGCCCCGGCACCACACCGGCGACGTACCCCGGCACCAACGGAACCGTCTGCCACGACGAGGGCATCCTCGTCGGCTACCGCTACTACGACAGCAAGGGCCAGCAGCCACGCTTCCCCTTCGGCCACGGCCTGTCGTACGCCTCCTTCGCCCATGGCTCCCTGCAAGCCACGTACGACACCACCACCAGGAGCGTGACGCTGCAGGTCACCGTGACCAACACCGGCTCACGTCGGGGCACGGACGTCGTGCAGGTCTACGCGACCCTGCCCGGCGCCGCGGCGGCCGAGCCGCGCCGGCTCGTCGCCTTCCGCAAGGTCACCCTCGACCCCGCGGCCGGGAAGCGGCTCACGATCACGATCCCCGCGCAGGACCTGACGGTGTGGAACGCCGGTACCTGGAAGCTCGTGCCCGGCACCTACACCTTCGCCACGGCACGCAGTTCACGGGACCAGACCGCGCAGCGGGCCGTCCCCATCGGCTGACAGCCACCCCTGCCGGCGCGCCACGCCTGCCGCCTCCCGTCACGGCATGGCGCGCCCCACCTACCACGTCCCTCTACCGCACGGAGCCCTCTCGTGCCCTCCAGACCGAGACGCATCCCGCTCGCCGCGCGGCTCGCCACGGCCATGGCGCTGCTGACGGGCTGCTCCGCCGTCGGCGGGATCGGCGGCGACACCGCGGACACCGAGCTGTCCGTCATGGCCAACACCACCGACAAGACGTCCATGCAGGCCGTCGTCGAAGCCTTCCACCGAGCCCATCCCGGCCTACGGGTCACCGTCCGCTACGCCGATACGAACACACTGCAGAAGGAGCTCCCACGACGGCTGCGCGCGGGCGACGCGCCGGACATCTTCACCGTCTGGCCGGGCAACGGCAATCCCGCATCGGTCGTCGCCCTGGAGCGGGAGGACTTCCTGCAAGTGCTCACCCTGCGCCGCTTCGGCGGCCGCATACCGTCCGGCATCCGGCCGGTCACCGACACGGACCTGGGGACGTACGTCGTCCCCGTCACCTTCAGCGCCATCGGCGCGATCTACTCCTCGGAAACGCTGGAGACGCTCGGCGAAACCGCTCCCCGTACCTACAGCGGCCTGCTGGAGCTCTGCGACACCGCCCGCAGCCACGGCAAGGTCCTGTTCGCGCTGGGCAACGCGACCCCTTGGGTGACCCAGCTCGTCGACTACGCGCTCGTCGCCACCACGGTGTACGCCGACGACCCCGACTTCGACGCGCAGATGGAGTACGGCCGAAGGACGTTCGCCCGATCCGGCTGGCGTCAGGCCATGGCGAAGTACCTGGAGATGCGGGATCACGGCTGCTTCAGCTCCGACCCCCTCCACACCACCTACGAGGAAGCCGTCGAGCAAGTGGCCGACGGACGAGCGGTGGGCGTGGTGCAGGTGGCCGGCACCCTCCCCGATCTGCGTGCCGCCGCACCGGACATGCACTTCCGGATGACGGCGCTGCCCGCCACCGACGACCCCGAGGCGACCCGCATGCCCGGCGCGGTCTCCGCCGCCTACGGACTCAACGCGGACACCGCGCACCGCCGGGCAGCCCTGACCTTCATCGACTTCCTGGGCTCCGAACGGGGGCAGAACCTCTACAACAAGTCCGGCGCCACACTGCCGGCGCTCCCCAACGACTCCACCTCCGTCGACCCGGCCGTAGCGGAGGTGGCGCGGCGCCAGAAGGAGGGCACGACGGTACCTTTCATGGACCAGCGGTGGCCCAACTCGCAGGTGCAGCAAACCCACTTCGCCCAGGTGCGCGCCCTCTTCGAGGGCACCACAGACATCGACCGGGCCTTGGCCGCGATGGACGGCGCCTACAAGTAGGGACACGCGGAGGGCCATGCACACACCACGCCAGGAGTCGGTGCTCTCCCGAGCGGCGCGCATCCTCGAGGCGTTCAGCCAGGACGAACCGGCCCTGACGGTCTCCGAGATCGCACGCCGGACGGGACTGCACGTGGCCACGGCGTCCCGGCTGGTGGCCGAGCTCGTCGCCCATGATTTCCTGAGCCGGGACGCCGATCGCAAGGTACGGATCGGTGTCCGGCTCTGGGAACTGGTGACCCGCGCCTCACCGACGCTTTCGCTGCGCGACCACGCCATGCCGTTCATGGAGGGCGTGCACGACGTCGTGGGCCACCATGTGCAGCTCGGCGTGCTCGAAGGGGGCGAGGTGCTGTTCCTCGAACGCCTCTCGGCCCCCTACGCGGTGGTCAACTACACCCGGATCGCCGGTCGTCTGCCTCTGCACGCCTCCTCCAGCGGCCTGGTCCTCCTGGCCCACGGCCCGGCCGACCTCCAGCAGCGGATCTGCGACGGCCCGCTGACGGCCTACACCCCGGCCACCCCCGCCACCTCCGCGGGACTGCGGGCGACGCTGGCCGAGGTCCGCCGCCAGGGCTACGCCTCCTGCCCCGGGTTCGTCCACGCCGACGCCCTCGGCGTCGCTGCCCCCGTGCGGGGTGCGGACGGCACGGTGGTGGCGGCGCTGTCGGTCATCGTGCCCCAGGACGCCCGGGCGCAGACGGTCGTCCCCGTCGTCCGCACCGCCGCCCGGGGCATCTCCCGCGCACTGGCCGGCAGCGCGACGTCTTCCCGGAGCCGGCCTCTCACTGGATGAGAAAACCCACCTGCGAAGTGCGCAGCAGCAAGCAGCAAGGCACCCCGCCGCACCGGTCACCGCGCCCACTCCCGCCCGCCGGAGCCGCGCGACACACCGTCGGCGTCATTCCTTCGGGTGGCTCTGTTGCTCCTGATGCGGAGAATGTGCTGGTAGCTGACACGATGGGTGGTCTGGCGAAGGCCGGCCGTGATCAGGGGGCGCCGGCACCACAGGAGGTACGTCGTTGTCCCGTCCTCAGCTTCCCGCTCAGTACGTCGGTGACCATTCGCAAACTCAGGAACACAGACCCGACACATCGGCCGAGATCCTTCCGGTGACGGCGGGGCAGCGCGAGGTGTGGCTCGCCGAGCAGCATTCCCCGCACCTGGGCTCGGCCCTGCGCCTGGGTGAGTACCTGGACATCCACGGACCCGTCGACCCAGGTCTGTTCGAGACGGCCCTGCGCCAAGTCGTCGAGGAGACCGACGCGTTACGGGTGCGCCTGGTGCCCGGCGCGGACGGCCCCGTCCAGATCCTGGAGCGCGAACTGCCCTGGACGCTCGCCTTCGTCGACGTGAGCGACGAGCCCGCGCCGGAGGCGGCCGCCCGAGCCTGGATCTCCGAGGACATGGCCCGGCCCATGGACCTGGCCAACGGGCCCCTGTTCAGCTACGCGCTGTTCCGGCTCGCACCGGACCGTTTCTGGTGGTACCACACCTACCACCACGCCGCCGTGGACGCCTACGGCTACGCCCTGGTGGCCCGCCGGGTCGCCGAGGTGTACACCGCCCTGGTCCAGGACACCGAGCCCGGCCCGTGCCCCTTCGGCCCGCTGTCCGCACTGGTTCAGGCCGACCGGGACTACCACGCGTCCCCGGATCACGCCGCGGACCGGGAGTACTGGGCGGGCGAGTTGTCCGGATGGACGCGCACGCACGCGCCGCCCGCTGCCGACGCCGATGCTCAAGGGCCCGTTCCGCGCACGGAGTTGCTGCCCCTCCAGCGGCCCCAGGCCCTCAAGGAGGCGGCCACCCGCGCGGGCGTCTCCCGCTTCCGTTTCGTGTTCGCCGCTGTCGCGCTCCACACGCACCGGCTGACCGGCGCCCGGGACATCGTGCTCGGGCTGACCGTCGCGGGCCGGGTGGGCGAGGCCGCCCGCGAGACACCGGGCATGCTGGCCAACAGCGTCCCCGTACGTCTCACGGTCCGGCCCGACATGCCGTTGCGGGAACTGCTGGCCCAAGTCGACCGGCAGATGCGAGCAGCGGTCGAGCACCAGCGCTACCGCACCGAGGACCTGCACCGCGACCTCCACCTGTCCCGCGGCCCCGGCAGCGTGTTCTCACCGGTCGTCAACCTCATCGGCTTCGACTACAACGTCACCTTCGCCGGGCAGCGTTGCGTCGCGCACAACCTCTCGTTCCCGCTCGGCGCCGACCTGCTGATCATGGTCTGGGACCGTCGGGACGGATCAGGGCCGCACATGCGACTGCACGCCGCGCCCGGAGCGCACGGCCAGACGGACCTGCTCGACACCCAGCAGCGTCTGCTGCGCCTCCTCGCGGACATGTCGGACCTGGACCCCGACCGGCCGATCGGCTCGCTCGACGTCCTGACGCAGGACGAACGGCAGCGCCTCCTCGACCTGGGCGACGCCACCGCGGCGGGCAGTCCGGCCGTGCCGTTCCCGACCCTGTTCGAGGAGCAGGTGCGCCGCGCCCCGGACGCGGCGGCCCTGGTGGCCGACGGGACGTCTCTGACGTACGCGGAACTGAACGCGCGCGCCAACAGGTTCGCGCACGCACTCGTCGCCAGGGGCATCGGGCCCGAGGACGTGGTCGCCCTCGCGCTGCCCCGGTCGGCCGAACTGGTCGTGGCGCACCTCGGCGTGCTCAAGGCCGGGGCCGCCTTCATGCCGGTCGATCCGGCGTATCCGGCGGCGCGCAAGCAGTACATGCTGGCCGACGCCCGCCCGGCCCTGGTGATCGAGGACCGGGCGCTGGTGGCCGAACTGTCACAGGGGCAGCCGGAGACCGATGTGTGCCGGGTCGTGGACCCACGGCATCCGGCGTACGTGATTTACACCTCCGGTTCCACCGGGAAACCCAAGGGCGTGGTGGTGACGCACACCGGTATCGCCTCAGTGGCGACATTCCAGGGAGAAGGCGCGGCGATGACCTCCGGCAGCAGGGTGCTGCAATTCGCCTCGCCCAGCTTCGACGCCTCCGTACTGGAGACGTATGGCGCCCTGCTGAACGGGGCCACGCTGGTGGTCGCCCCCGCGGCCGACCCCGTCTCCGCCCTCCTCGACGGCACCTCCCTCACGCATGTGGTCGTACCGCCCTCGGTGCTGGCGGCGCTGCCCGAGACGGACGTGCGTGTCCCGACCGTGCAGGCGGCCGGTGAGGCGTGTCCGCCGGGGCTGGTGGCGCGCTGGGCGCCGGGCCGGCGCATGCTGAACGCCTACGGGCCGACCGAAGCCACGGTCATGGCGACCCTGAGCACGCCACTGGTGCCCTCGGCCGCGGCGCCGCCGATCGGCCACCCGACCTCCGGCAGCCGCCTCTACGTGCTCAGCGGCACCCTGCATCCGGTGCCGGTGGGTGCCGCGGGGGAGCTGTACATCGCCGGGCCCTCCCTGGCGCGCGGCTATCTGCACCGGCCGGCGCTGACGGCCTCCCGCTTCGTGGCCGACCCGTACGGACCCCCGGGCAGCCGGATGTACCGGACGGGCGACGTGGTGCGGTGGCGGTCCGACGGTCAGCTGGAGTACATCGGCCGCGCCGATCAGCAGGTCAAGGTGCGCGGGTTCCGCATCGAACCGGGGGAGGTCGAGGCCGCGCTGACGGCCTGCCCCGGGGTGCGGCAGGCCGCCGTGCTGGCCCGGTCCGGCCGGCGGCACAGTGATGTCAGGCTCGTCGCCTACGTCGTAGGGGACGAGGACGCCACCCGGACCGGGCTGCTGCGGGAGCGCCTGCGGCAGAGCCTGCCCGAGCACATGGTGCCCTCGGTGTTCGTACGGCTGGACGAGCTGCCCCGCACGCCGAACGACAAACTGGACCGCGACGCCCTGCCCGCCCCGGACGACGACCAGTTGGAGGCACCGCCGTCGCGTGCGCCCCGCAGCCCGCGCGAACAACTGCTGTGCGAACTGTTCGCCGAGGCCCTGGGCCGCTCCCAAGTCGGCCCGGACACCCACTTCTTCGAAACCGGCGGGCATTCCCTGCTGGCGATCCGCCTGGTCTCCCGCGTCCGCGCCGTCCTCGGCGTGGATCTCACCCTCAGCACGCTGTTCGACGCACCCACGCCCGCCCTGCTGGCGTCGAGGCTCGACCTCGCGGACACGGCCCGTCCGCCCTTGACCGTCCAGGAACGATCCGACCGCACTCCGCTGTCGTTCGCGCAGCGGCGCCTGTGGTACCTGCACCAGGTCGAAGGACCCGGAGCCACCTACAACATCCCCCTGGTGCAACGCCTGTCCGGCCCTCTCGACCGGGCCGCACTGGAGCAGGCCCTCGGTGACGTGGTGGGCCGCCACGAAAGCCTGCGCACGGTCTACGGCGACATCGACGGCGAGCCCTTCCAGCGGATCCTCGACGCCGACGCCGTGCGTACCGCGCTGCCGGTGACCGATGTGGACGACGAGGAGGCGCTGCACGCCCGGCTGCTCGACGCCGTCCGCTACCCCTTCGACGTGGCGATCGAACCGCCCCTGCGCGCCGAGTTGTTCGCGCTGGGCCCCGCCGAGCACGTCCTCGTGATCGCGATCCACCACATCGCCGCCGACGGCTGGTCCCTGGCGCCCCTCGCCCGCGACCTGGCCACCGCCTACACCGCCCGCAGCCAGGGCCGCAGCCCCGACTGGGCGCCGCTGCCCGCCCGGTACACCGACTATGCCCTGTGGCAGCGCAGGCTCCTGAGCGAGCCCGACGGAGTGCTCGCCCGCCAACTCGACCACTGGCGGCAGACCTTGGCGGGCCTGCCCGAAGAGCTCGGCCTGCCCTACGACCGGCCCCGCCCGGCCGTCGCGTCCCACAGCGGTGCCCGGGTCCGCCTGACGATCGATCCGGAGCTGCACACGGCACTGACCGAGCTGGCCCGCCGGTCCGGCGCGAGCCTGTTCTTGGTGCTGCACGCCGGGCTGGCCGCGCTGCTCACGAAGCTGGGCGCGGGCACCGACGTGCCCGTCGGCAGCGTGATCGCCGGGCGCAACGACCAGGCCCTGGACGACCTGGTGGGCTTCTTCGTCAACACCCTGGTGCTGCGCACCGACACCGCCGGAGACCCCGCGTTCACCCGGCTGCTGGAGCGCGTCCGCCGGAGCGCACTGGCCGCCTACGCGCACCAGGACGCGCCCTTCGAGCAGGTCGTCGAGGCGCTCGCCCCGCCCCGGTCGCCCGCCCGCCACCCGCTGTTCCAGGTCGCGCTCTCCCTCGACGCCGACGAGGGCGCGGCGCTCCGGCTTCCTGGGCTGGAGGTCTCCCCGATCGCGGTACCTACCGAGACCGCCAAGTTCGACCTGGACATCGGCGTCTACGAGAAGCGCTCCGCGCAGGGCACGTGCCTCGGTCTGCACGCGACCCTCGACTACGCGACCGACCTGTTCGACCAGGGCACGGTCGAGGACCTGGCCGCGCGCTGGGTACGGCTGCTGGAGGAGGTCGTACGAGACCCCGACCGGCCGCTCAGCAGCCTCGACGTCCTGTCCGCCGACGAACGCCGTCACCTGCTGGCCGACACCGGCCGGCCCGCCGCGGCCACGGGCACGGTCCCGGAGCTCTTCCACGCGTGCGTGCGTGCCGCGCCCGACGCGGTCGCCGTGGTGGCGGGCGGCGTCACGTCGACGTACGGGGAGCTGAACGCCCGGGCGAACCGGCTCGCCCACGCCCTGGCCGCGCGCGGGGTGGGTCCCGAGGACGTGGTCGCGGTCGCCCTGCCGCGTTCGCACGACCTCGTCGTGGCCCTGCTCGCCGTGCTCAAGGCGGGGGCCGCCTATCTGCCGCTCGACCCGGAGTACCCGCGGCCACGTCTCGCCGCCATGGTCGACGACGCCAAGCCGGTGCTGCTGCTCACCCACCGGGCCACCGCCGTCGGCCCGGAGATGCCCGCTCTTCTGCTGGACACCCCGGAGACCGAGCAGGCGCTCCAGGGGCTGCCCGACAGCGACCCGGTGACAAGGTTGTCGCCCGACCATCCCGCCTACGTGATCTACACCTCGGGGTCGACCGGGGCGCCGAAGGGGGTCGTCGCCCGCCACGCGAGCGTGGCCAACCTCGCCGCGCAGTACCGGGAACGGGTCTTCGGTCCGGCGGCCGAGCGCCTCGGGGGCCGGCCGCTGCGGGTCGCGCTGACCGCCTCCGTGTCGTTCGACGCCTCGTGGGGCCAGCTCGCCGCCCTGACGGCCGGTCATGAACTGCACGTTCCCGACAGCGGCACCTGGGCGGACGCGGACCGGTTCGCGGCCTGGGCCGTCCGGCATCGCATCGACACCATCGACGCGACCCCCTCGTACCAGCGCATCCTGTACGACCGCGGGTTGTTCACCGACGAGCGGTGGCGGCCGGGCCTGGCCGTGCTCGGCGGTGAGGAGCTGCCGGAGCGGCTGTGGAGCGAACTACGGGCGGTGGACGGGCTGGTGGCCCACAACATGTACGGGCCGACCGAGTGCACCGTGGACGCGCTCCAGGTGCGCCTCGACGCGGCGCCGAGTCCCGTCCTCGGGCAACCGGTCCCGGGAGGCCGCGCCTACGTCCTGGACACCGCGTTGCGGCCGGTGCCGCCCGGGGTGACCGGCGAGCTGTACGTTGCGGGCGCCGGACTGGCACGCGGCTATCTGCGCCGCCCGGGTGCGACGGCCCACCGGTTCGTGGCCGATCCGTACGGTCCGCCCGGGAGCCGGATGTACCGCACCGGCGACCTCGTACGGCGGCGCGGTGACGGCCTCCTCGTGTTCGCGGGCCGGGCGGACGAGCAGGTCAAGGTCCGCGGCCACCGCGTCGAACCCGGCGACATCGAAGCCGTCCTCGCCACCCACCCCCTCGTCGCCCACGCCGTCGTGACCGCCCGCGCCGACCACCGGGGAGACACCCGCCTGGCCGCCTACGCGGTCCCCGCCGACGGGGCCGGGATCGACCCCGACGAACTGCGGACCTTTCTCCGGGAGCGCGTGCCCGCCCACATGGTGCCGTCGGCGTTCACCACCCTGGACGCTCTGCCCCTGACCCCGAACGGAAAGCTCGACCGCCGCGCCCTGCCCGCACCGGACTTCGCCGCGGGCGCCGGCGGCGGCCGGGCCCCCGGCACCCCCGAGGAACGCACCCTGTGCGACCTGTTCGCCGAGGTGCTGGACCTGCCCGCGGTCGGCGTCGACGACGACTTCTTCGCCCTGGGCGGCCACTCCCTGCTCGCCACCCGTCTGGCCAGCCGGATCGGCGACGCCCTGGCCGTGCCCTTCGGCCTGTCGGCCCTCCTGGAGGCACCGACCCCGGCGGGACTGGCCCGGCACCTGCAGACCGGCGAGACGACCACACCCTCGTACGTCCCGGACACCGAGGCGAGACTCAGCCCCGCCCTGCGCTTCGCCTCCGACCCCCGGCGCGGCGGTGACCCACGGGAGATCCTGCTCACCGGAGCCACCGGCTTCGTCGGCGCCTTCCTCCTGGCCGAACTCCTGGACAGGACAACGGCCCAGGTGCACTGCCTGGTCCGCGCACAGACCGACGCCGAGGCACGCGAACGGCTGGCCGAGGCATTGCGGACGTACGGCATCACCGCGACGGTGGACGATCCGCGCCTGCACATCGTGCGCGGTGACCTCACCGCCGTGGACCTCGGCGTGGGATCGGCGCACTGGGCGCGGCTGCGGGAGACGGTCGACACCATCGTCCACAGCGGTGCCCGCGTCCATCACCTGTCGCCCTACGCCCGGTTGAAGCCGGCCAACGTGGACGGCACCCGAACCCTGCTGCACCTGGCGGGCGAAGGCCGGCCCAAGGCGTTCCACCATCTGTCGACGCTCGGGGTGTTCCGGTCCGGCCCGGAGGCACCCCGGCCGGTCACGGAGGACTCGGCGATCGACGGTGCACGCCACCCCTACGGCCGGGGCTACGCGGCGAGCAAGTGGGTCGCCGACCGATTGGTGGAGCGTGCCTTCGCACGGGGAGCGAGCGGCGGCATCCATCGCCTCGGCCGCGTCTGGGCCCACTCCTCATCCGGCGCCATGAGCCCGGACGACATGTTCTCCCGCCTGCTCACCAGCTGTGCGGCGCTGGGCTGCCATCCGGTGGACCCGGGCCTCGAGGAGAGCCTGCTCCCCGTCGACGTCCTCGCCACCGCCGTCGTAGGACTGCTCCTCGACACCGACGGGACCGATCTCGTGCACCACCTCCACCACCCGCGCCGGACCGGCCCCGGCGTCTTCATGGCCGGCTACGACCGGCTGCACGGGACGCGCACCGAACCACTCCCGCTCACCGACTGGCTGCGCCGCCTGCGCCGCGCGACCGAACGCGGACAGGACCTGCCGATCGCGCCCTACCAGGCGTACTTGGAGGAGTACGCCGACACGGCACAGGACGCGCGGCAGCCGGGCCTGGAGTTCGCCAACGAGCGCACGGTGCGCCGACTGCGGCGACTGGGCGTGGTGATCCCGGAGATCGACGAGGCGGCGGTCTCCCGCTACTGGAAGTTCGTGGACAAGCGATGACCTTGCTGGAAAGTCCCCCGGCCCAGCGGCCGATGACACGGCTGACTCCCACCCGAGCGAAGATGCGGCCCCGTTCGATCGTGCCCGGACGCCAACGCTGGGAGGTCGACCTCCTCAAGGGCAGGCCCGCGGCAGCGCGGCTGACTGAGGCGACGCTCCTCGAGACGCCGGGCATCGAGGAAGTGCACGCCAGCCCGGTCACCGGCCGGGTGCTGCTGCGGCACGACCGTACGGTCAGCCCGCGCGAGGCCGCCGGACTGCTGCGGCAGGCCGTGTCACGCACCTTGACGGCCCTCCTCACGACGGTGGTACGACCCCGCGCGGCCCGGCCCGCGGCGCCTCGCCGGGACCCGACGCCCCGAACGGACAAAGCAGGCAAGGGACGTTGGCTGCCGCGGATCGTCGCGGCCGGCGGCGCCGTGGCGGCGGCCGTCGTCGGCGGACCGCTCCTGCTGAAGGTGCTCAGCAAACCCCTGCTCATGCTCGGGCTGACCACCGCGGCCACGGTGGGGATCGTCCGCAGAGCCTGGCGCAGATCCGACCGCACCGGCGACGAAGCCGCGGCGCACCGCCATCCCCTGCGCCGCATCATCGGCCCCCACAAACGTAAGTTCGCGCTGGCGGCGGTGCTGTCCGGTCTCTCGCAGCTGGCGGAGATGGCACTGTTCGCCCTCAGCCCGTCGATCGTGCTCCTGGTCGCCAAGGGTGGCAGCTCGACCCTGGCCGGTTACGGACTGGCCGGTGTCACCAGCCAGTTGGGGCTCCTCGTCGGTGCCGCCGGCGCCGCCTGTCTCGCCATGGCGGCCTTCGGCTACGGCGCAAGCGTCGCCTGGCGGCAGCTCGCGCAGACCATCGAGGACGACTGGCGCACCCGCACCTACGAGCACGTCCAGCGGGTGGCGCCCTCCGAGCTGGAAAAGGAGCGCGTCAGCCGGGTCAACAGCGTCCTGTCCGAGGACATCAGCCAGATCAGCACCTTCGTCGCCTCCAACATGAACGACGTCGTGCAGATGGTCGCCAGCCTCGCACTGGTCGTCCCGGCCTTCCTGCTGCTCGCCCCGCAGATCGCCTGGATCGCGTTCGTCCCCATTCCGGTCGTCGCCTGGCTCTCCTTCCGCTTCCACGAACGCGCCGTCGCCCACCACGCCGCCTCCGACGAACGCCGGGCCCGGCTGAACGGCCGCATCACCGAGAACCTCCACGCCCACACCACCATCAAGTCCGCCGTCACCGAAGAGCACGAGATCGCCCGGATCACCGAGTTCAACCGCGAGTGCAGCGAGGCCAACCGCGCCAGCGGACGCAGCTCCGCCATCCCACCCCAGATCCTGCGCCTGGCCGGTGGTTCCGCCCTGGTGGGTACGGTCCTGCTGGGCGGTACGGCCGTGTTGCGCGGGACCCTGTCCACCGCCGCCTTCGGCCCGCTCATCGAGATGCCGGGGATCGCCATGCTGAAGCTGTCCCGGCTGGGCAGCACCACCGACCAGTACCAGCGCACCGTCACCGCCCTGGACCGTGTGGAGCGCCTGCACCGGCTGCCGCTCGAACCCGTCGCGCAGGGGCGCCCGTTGCCCCGGCAGCAGGTGAAGGGCGAGATCGAACTACGGAACGTGACCTTCGCCTACCCCGGCCGCGCCCCGGCCCTGAACGACACGTCCCTGCTCATCCCACCCGGCCGGACCACGGGCATCGTGGGTACCAGCGGCGCCGGGAAGACCACCGTCGCCAAACTCCTCATGCGGTTCCACCACCCCGACCGGGGCCGGGTCCTGCTCGACGGCGCCGACGTGCGCACCCTCGCCCTGCCAGACCTGCGCCGCGCGATCGGCTACGTCACCCAGGAACCCTTCCTGTTCGACGCGACGATCGCCGAGAACATCCGCTACGGCGCCTTCGACACCACCGACGAGCAACTCCTCCACGCCGCCCGCACCGCCGGCGCCGACACCTTCATCGACAGCCTGCCCGACGGCTACGACACCCGGGTCGGGGAGCGGGGCGCGGCGCTGTCCGGGGGGCAGAAACAGCGCATCGCACTGGCCCGCACGATCCTGCGCGACCCCCCGGTCATCATCCTCGACGAGGCCACCTCCGCCGTCGACAACGAGACGGAGGCCATCATCCAGCGGGCCCTGCAGGTGTTCGGCTCGGACCGCACGATGGTCGTCATCGCGCACCGGCTGTCCACCGTCCAGAGCGCCGACCAGATCTACGTCATGGGACCAGGGGGACTCGTGGCCGAACAGGGCACGCACGAGGAGCTGGTGACCCGCGGAGGCACCTACACCACCCTGTGGCAGCTCCAGGCCGGCACCCCGACCGTCGCCTGACGGATGACCTGTTCAGCTGTTCGTCATTCGTTCGGGTGGCAACACCTGCCGGGCCTCCTGGAACCACCGTTGACCTGGCAAGATGTATATCCGATCCCTTTTGTCAAGCCGTCGCCGCGCCCGCCCTTGTTCGAGGAGCGGGCGCGGGCCGAGCCCTGTACCGCGCCGGACACTCCTGTCCGCACGGCCGAACCTGACGCTTCCTCACGTTCGCCCACCTCGCTCACCGGCCCGCCGCATGCGTGCCCGTGTCCATGAGTGCACGAGTCGTAACCCGCGAGCCACCAGAACCCGGAGAACCGACATGGCGCATGCCACCAACCCGTTCGACGACGACGAGGGCCGCTTCCTGGTGCTCGTCAACGACGAGGGCCAGCACTCGCTGTGGCCCGCCTTCGCCGACGTCCCCGACGGCTGGACCGTCACCCACCCCGCCGACACCCGGCAGGCGTGCCTGGACCACATCGACCGGACCTGGACCGACATGCGGCCGCGCAGCCTCGTCGAGGCCATGGACGCCGGAGGCTGAGACGCCGGACAGCACACCGGCACACGCCGGCCGCGTCCCCGCCGTGCACGACCGCAGAGCCCCTCCCGGACTCCGGCCCGTGAACTCCCCTCATCCCACCAGCCGTTAGGACACCGCCCGTGTTTCTCTCGGAATCCTGCGCCGTTCTGGCCCGCCATCCCGGCCTGAAGGAATTCGCCTGTCGTGTCACCGACTTCCTCGACACCCACCTGCCTCAGCCCGTCACCGAGGATGCCGCCCGGCCGCCATGGCTCGATCTGCGCAAGCGCGCGGCCCAAGCCGGGTTAACCGGGTTCGACCTGCCGCGCACCGACGGCCGGCCGCCGTACCCGTGCGGCCTCGCCGGGGACCGGGACGCGGCCGCTCTCGTCCCCCCGCGTCTGGAACGCGTGGCCCAAGGTCTGGCCATGTTCCTGGCCGGCCGGCGCGACTGCGACGCCCGCGAGCTCTTCAGCTCGGCGCACGGCGCGATGGCCGTGCGGTACGGCCTGCCTCCCATCGCCCGGACGGTCCACGACCGGATCGTGGGCGGCGGCGAGCTGGCCGGTGTGGCGTCGAGCGAACCGCACTCCGGGTCGGACCTGCGGGGCTTGCGCACCGTAGCGGTCGATCAGGGCGACCACCTGCTGCTCTCGGGCACCAAGGGCCTGGTCAGCCGGGTGGAAGAGGCCACCGGTTTTGTCGTCTTCTGCAAGCTGGTCACGCCCGAACAGGCCGCCGGGCGGGATGCCGACGGATCCTGGCTGCGCGAAGTGCCGCTGTCGGCCCTCTGGTTGCCGATGGCGACCGCGGGCATCCTGACCGAGACCACCGTGCCCCTCGGGCTACGGGGCTGGAGCCTGGGGCATCTGCACTTCGACAACGTCAGAGTCGGCAGGGAAGCGCTGCTCGGCAGGCCCGGCGACGGCCGCCACATCTTCGACTCCCACTTCTCCGGCTGGCGGCTGATGATGGCGCTGGTCTGCCTCGGCGCGGCGACCGCGGCGATCGAGGAGACGACGGCCAGGGTCCGCCGACGCAGTGTCGGCCGGACGTCCCTGGCCGGCGTGCCCTCCGTGGTGTGCCGGATCGGCACCGCGGCGGCCGAGGTGCAGGCGGCCACCGCCTGGTGCTTCTCCCTGCTGGAGCGGCTCGACCGGGACGGGGAAGACATCGACGTGGCGGCCTGCTCCGCCGCCAAGGCCTTCGCCACCGACGCGGCCTACCGAGCCGTCGACATCGGGCTGCAACTGCACGGCAGCGAGGGCTACACCCGCCGCACGCCCATGGAGAAACGCCTGCGCGACATCCGTGGCCTGCGGATCGCCGACGGCCCCAATGACACCCTCTACGGGGTGCTCGCCCATTCCCTGCTCACGGGCTCCCGGCCGTCCGCGCCCCTGGTGGCCCAGCGGCAGGCGTGACTCCTCTCGGCGTCCTTTCGCTGTCCTTCAGGAAAGCCTGTTCCTGAGCATCGAGAGATAGAAGGGGAGTTTCTTCACGGCTGCCCGCGGTACTTCATAGATTTCCACCGCGCCATGCAAATGATCGCTGATGGTGAGGATGCATTTCCCGTTTGCATGGCGCACTTCAGCGGAATAGAGAACTTCCCCTGACGTGGGCTCAGCCGCAGCAGTGGCCTCGTCGGTTACTGCCTTTTCCACAATTCACTCCCGGCTCAGTATTCTCACCTAGGGGGCGGATAAGCACAGCTTGCCCCCTATCGCACGCTAAGTCACATCGACCCCGAAAAGATCAACGTAACCTAGTATGCACACGAACGGGTGAATGTCCTGAGAAGCCCTGGTGAGTGGGCATCTCGAATAGCTAGGCTGGTATTTCCAGGATGCTGCCGGAGAATTCCGGTATGCTGCTAGAAGGGCTGTACTGACTATGCTTCCTGTACTTCCTGTCTTCTTGGTCGGGGTGGCCGCCGCCCCCCTCCTGAAGAAGATGATCCGGCCGGTCGTGCGGGGGACCGTAAAGTCCTCCGTAAAGCTGGCCATGGACGCCAAGCGGGTCGCCCACGAAATCAACGAAGACCTGAGCGACATCGCGGCGGAAGCCACCGCCGAGGCATTCGCCGCAGACCTTCAGGAGGGGTCCGAGGTGCCGCGCCAGACCGTAAAAAAGACCCGACCGAGCACCACGGCCCCGAACGTATGAAAGTGCTCCGGTAAGCTCCCGCCGCCTTCGCGTCCTTCTTCCACTCGGCGGTAACGGGTTCGGTTTCGCGTAGCGCCTGCGATCAGGCCCTAGGATCCGCTACATGGGGCGGGACGTGAGTGTGGTGCTGAAGGGGCGCGGGGGCGTCATGCGACTGGAGAGCGGGGAGGTTCGGGTGGTGCGGGGGCGCGTGACGTGGCGGATACCGTTGCGGGCCCTCGGTTCCGTGGAGAGTGACGGCGCGACCTCGGTACGGCTGAGGATCAGCGGCGACACCTCGGGAGACGGCTTCCAGGTGAGCAGCGGCAACAGTAACGCCGTCGGCGCGTTCACCGAGGCGCTGCGTCGGGCCATGGCGGGCCACCCGCCCGTATTGGACGGCGCGGCGCTGGTGAGCACCGAGCCCACGCCCCGGACGCCGCCGGCCCTGAGCAGTCGCGCGTCCAGGTGGACCGTGGGGGTGGGCGGCTATCTGCTGCTGCTCGTTGTCCTGTTCGCGGTCGTGGAGGCGCCGGACCAAGTGGGCTGGCTGACCGCCACCGCGTTCCTGCTGCCCGGCGGCGCCGGACTGCTGGTGCTGGCATGGAGATTCTTCCTGCGCGACCCGTGGATACTGCGCCGCCGCGGCGTGACGGTGCCCGGCGAGATCGTCGATTACCGCACGTCCCCGAAGCAGCAGGCCATGAACCCCGTCCTGCGATTTACGACCGCCGGGGGTGTCACCGTCACTCAGGAGTCGACGGTCACCGTACTGATGCGGCGCCGGAGCCCGGCCGTGGATGTCACCTACGATCCGCAGAACCCCAGCAGGGTCCGAGGCGGCCGAGCCCCGGCCCATATGAGCGCGGGTCTCTTCGTCGCCGTACTCGGCTCGCTCGCAACCTTCGTGCCGCTGACCGGCTTTGTCATCGCCGTGCTGGACAGCCTCCTGCACGGCTGAACCGCGGTGGAAACTACGTCATCGCAGCGCTGGTGCGGTCGAGGAAGTCGGCGATGAGCGGAGCGATCTCGGGCAGCTTCTCTTCGAGGGCGAAGTGACCGGTGTCGAAGATGTGGAGTTCGGCGTCGGGAAGGTCCGCCAGGTAGGCGTGCGCGCCGGCCTCTGGGAAGAACGGGTCGTTGCGGCCCCAGGTGATCAGGGCGGGCGGAGTGTGGTCGCGCAGCCATGCCTGCCACTGCGGATAGCGCTCGACGTTGGTGTGATAGTCGAAGGCCAGGGCGATCTGGGCTTCCTTGCGCCCGGGCAGGTCCAGGAAGTGCTGGTCGAGGGTCCAGCCGTCGGGGGCGACGAGTTCGGGAACGCTGGTGCCGCCCTCGTACTGTCCGCGCGTGCCGGGCAGGGTCAGCAGGCCGCGGATGGCGTCTTCGCTGCCGGGGGTGTCCGGGGTGAGGGCGATGAAGTCACGGGCGCCGGATGACAGGCCCTGCTGGTAGGCGTTGCCGTTCTGCACGACGAAGCCGGCGATCCACTCCGGGTGCCGGGTCGCCAGCCGGAAGCCGACCGGGGCCCCGAAGTCGAAGACGTACATCACGAACCGGGTCAGGCCCAGCCGTTCCACGACGCCTTCGACGACGTCCGCGAGGTGATCGAAGGTGTAGACGAAGTCGCTGGGGGTCTCGGTGTGCCCGAAGCCGGGGTAGTCCGGCGCGATCAGCCGGTAGTGCGTGCCGAGAGCGTCGATGAGGCGTCGGAACTGGTGGGAGGCCGACGGGAATCCGTGCAGAAGGAGCAGGACGGGGGCGTCGGCCCGGACGGGGACCGACTCGCGGTAGAAGACCCGCACCCCGTCGACGTCGACGTGGCGGTGGACGGTGCGTGCGAGGGCGGCAACCATGACTTCACATGCCTCCTGAGTGAGGTTACGCATTAGTTGTACCGGTGGAGATCTAACGCGTCAACGGATCTAGGTATCATTAGGCCCATGGTTGATCTCAGACCGCTCACCGGAGAGCCCCTGGCCCTCGACCTGGTCAACACCAGACCGCACACGGCCGACGGCCCGCTCGACCTGCTCGGCGACGTCACGCAGTTGCGGTCCTGGCTCGTTCTCCAGGCGAACCGCCTCCCGGAACCGGCGTCGGACACGACGCTTCTCTCCGACGCGGATCTGGCCGCCGTGCACGAGGTACGCGAACACGTCGCGGCCGCCGTGAACGCCGCGCGTCAGGGCGAGCGGCCCCCCACGGCCGCACTGGACGGCCTCAACAAGGCGCTGTCCGCCGCGCCCGCCGTCCCGCGAGTCGGCTGGGACGGCACCGCGGTCACCCTCGCCACCCGCCGTTCGGGCACCCCCGGCACGCGGCTCGCCGCCCTGCTCGCCGAGGACGCTGCCGTACTGCTGGCCGATCCGGCCGTCCGCAAGGTCCGCCCCTGCGAGGCCGAGGACTGCGTGATGCTGTTCCTGCCCGCGCATCCGCGCCGCCGCTGGTGCTCGGCCGCCCGGTGCGGCAACCGCACGCGCGTCGCCCGCTATTACCAGCGCCACAAGGCCGATTGAGCCCGCCGATGCTGTGGCACTCCGTCACCCGCCGAGGGATCGCCGCGCTCTCAGCCGCCCTCCACGTCCGGGCGAACCGCGTGGCGAGCTGTCGGGTTGGCCATCAGGCGGCGCGGATCAGCGGCTCGGGTGATCGCCGACTCCACGGCAGCGACTCGGTCCGCGAGGAGTCCGAGGGCGGCGACGGCATGGGTGAGGGGGTCGGCATCCGGGCCGCCGAGAGCGTGCGCGCGCACGTAGGTCGCTTTCAACGTGGCCCAGCGCGCCGCCTGTTCGGTGGTGAGGGTGCCGCGCAGCTCGGCCAGTTTCAGGAGGTTGGCCTCGGCGCCGGTGGTGAGGGTCTGGGCCTCGGCCGAGTAGTGGTCGTGGACCAGGGCGGCCAGTTCGGCGTCGTTCATGACCGGCTGGATGCGCTGGGTGATCTTGTTCATGTTGCGGTAGGAGCCCTGGAGTCGGAAGGGCGGTTCCGTCCGCGTGGTGTCGGACTGGGCTGCCGAGGCGATGTACGCGGCGTTCACCGCCAGAACCGTCTGGCGAGCCGTGATCACATGGCGCAGCACGGCCACGATCCGTTCCAGTTCGGCGGGGGAGCAGGGGTGGTTGAGCCGGTCACCGCGGGCCGTCGAGTCGCCATGCGCGAGGCGGATCAGCAGGCTGAGATCGGCGCGGTCCCGGCCGGCGAGCGGCGCCAGGACGGGGTTGGACGTGAGCGTGTTCTCGACGAAGCTGAGGGCGAAAGCGTCGTCCTTGCCGGTCAGGACGTCGCCCAGGTTCCACACGTCGGCACGGTTGGCGAGCATGTCGGGCACCCGGAAGCGGCTGCCGGACTCGGTGTAGGGGTTGCCGGCCATGCAGACGGCGAAGCGTTTGCCCCGCAGGTCGTAGGTGCGCGGTTCGCCGTCCCGCACACCCTCGATGCGGCGGGTGGCGTCGCACAGCGGGATGAACGTCTGCAGCAGCTCGGGTGAGGTGTGCTGGATGTCGTCCAGGTAGAGCAGGGTGTTGTTGCCCGCCTCCAGCGCGAAGTTGATCTTCTCGATCTCCCGGCGGGCGGTGGCGTTCGGGGCCTCGGCAGGATCGAGCGAGGTGACGGAGTGGCCCAGCGCCGGGCCGTTGACCTTGACCAGGAGCAGGCCGAGCCGGTCGGCGACGTACTCCATGAGCGTCGTCTTGCCGTAGCCCGGCGGGGAGATGAGCAGGAGCAGGCCGCCGGTGTCGGTGCGCTTGGACTCGCCGGTGGTGCCGAGCTGTTTGGCGAGGCTGTCGCCGACCAGCGGGAGGTAGACCTCGTCGATGAGCCTGCTGCGCACGAACGCGGACATCACCCGTGGCCGGAACTCGTCCAGCCGGATCCGGGCACGCTCGGCGGCCACCAGCGCGGTGCGGCGGCGCTGGTAGGCGCGGTGCTCGGGGACCTCGCGGGCGCGGAACGCCCTGGTGCGGGCGAGGAGTTCGTCGATGCGGACGGTGAGCCTACGGCCGTCGATGCGCGGGTGGGTGCCGAGCAGTCCCTCCACGGTCTGCGTGAGCGGTGCGTCGGACTCGTAGCGGGCCAGGTCCGGGCAGAGCTCGGCGGCCACCGCTTCGGCCAGGTCGCCGGGGGCGATGTCCAGGCCGGTCGCGGAAGCGTACGAGGACAGCCACGCTTCGACGAGCTGCGTGCGGGCAGCCAGGTCACCGAGGGCGGCGAGGTCGTCGTCGTAGGCCGAAGTCCCGACGGTGCGGCGGAACTTGTCCAGCAGAGTGCGGGCCTGGGTGCTGAGGACGAAGCCGTCGGGGCCGCTGGTCAGCTCGTCGAAGAGGTAGGCGGCGGCGAGCGCCTCGTCGGTGGGCCCGGAGACCGATGCCGGGTCCTTTCCTGCCCGGAGGCCGATGGCGTGGGCGAGTTCCCTCTCGAGGTCGGCGATGGCGGGGGCCAGGCCGAACGTCTCCCGGGCGCGCGCCAGGGACACCGCACGGCGAGCCCACGACGCGCGCTCGTCGGCGGTCGTGCCGTGCGCCCAGAACAGCTGAGCCGTGGCCCGGGCGGCGGGCTCGTGGCGCAGGAGGGCCGCGCCCTCGTGCAGGCGCAGCAGGGCCGCGAGGATCAGGACCGTGTCGTGGTCGTGGACCCCACGCTGGTAGCCCTCGTCGTGCGCCGCCTCCGCTGCCTGGCGGACCAGGGCGGGCAGGTCGGCGTCGGACAGGGCCGCCGGGCCGTGCTCGTCCAGGAGGCGGGCCGCGAGGTGCTCGGCGCGGTAGACCTCGGGTGACTCGGACGGCAGTGGGCGGTCCCAGTACGGGCGGGTGGCGGCGAAGTCGGGGTCGGTGACGGGGGCACGGTAGTCCGTGCCGGTCAGGGCGAAGGCGAGACCGTCGCCGTGGGGAACCAGCGTGAGTTCCAGGGGCTGGGAGTTGACCGCGAATCGGTGGCTGCCGAGGCGGATCGTGCGGCCGTCGTCGGTGTACAGGTCGTTACGGTCGCGCAGGGAGCGAAGTGCCTCTTGCCGGGCGGACTTCAGCCGCCCCCCCAGCTCCTCCGCCCGCACATGGTCGCCGAGTTCACGAAGCTCGTCCGTGACACGGCGGACCTTGGAGGTCATCGGGTCGGAGGTGAAGTACGTGGCGACGGCGTCCGCGTCGCCGAGCGTGGCCGCACGCCGGGCCACGGTGTGCAGGACCCGGGCCGCCGAATCGGCGAGTCGTTCGGCGCGCCGGGCGCGGGTGTCGGCGAGGGTCTGCTTGCGAGAGGAGAACGCCTCGTGGACCTCGTCGCGTTTGTCCGCGAGTTCGTCCAGGAAGTCGTCGAACTCGGCGAACCGGGACTCCAGATTCTCCAACTGCACCAGTATTCGCGCGAGTTGGTTGTCGCACGCCTCCGGGCTGTCGGCGGCCGCCAGAGCACCGGTGACGGCCTGGCCGAGCAGCGCGAACTCTGCGGTGAACTCGGCTCGCCCCTCGCGATCGAGGAGTGCGCGGCGTCGGCCGTCGAGCGTGGCGCGAGCGCGGTTGGCGCCGCCCAGGACCTCGGCGATGCGCTCCAGGATGGAGGTACGGACGGTGGCGTCACCGATGTCGAGCCCGGTGACGACCTCGGTGACCGTGTGCAGCCCGCCGACGAGTTCGTCGAGGCGAGCGGCGACGGGCGCGGCCTCGGCGACGGTGGAGATGGCCTCGGCGTCGGCGACGAGCCGCTCGACGGCGACCTGGTGCCCGGCGAAGGCGTCGTCACGGGCGAGGTGGCTGACGGCCCGCTGCCCGAAGGTGGCGAGATCGGCCTCGACGCCGGTGGCGAGTTCGTCGATACGCGCGGCGTCCGCGTACCGCAGGTCCTTCAGGGTCAGCAAGTGGCCCTGGGCATGCCGGAGTTCGGTCAACCCGGCGATCCAGGCGGTGGCGTCCCGGGGAGTCTCGCCGCGCAGCCGTCGTACGACCGTGGCGGTGCGCTCGGCGGCCTCGGTGAGGGCGTCGGCGGCCTGCCGGGTGAGGGTCTGGACGGTCTCGAACTCGCCCAGTACCTGCTCGGCCGTGGCCCGCACCTGCTCCAACGGTGTGTGCAGATCGCCGAGTTCGGGCTCGGGCAGCCAGTGGTAGGAGTCCGCCGTCCGCGCGCAGGCCGCGACCAGGGCCTCGTACACCTCGGTCGTCGGGGTCGTCTCGGTGACGGCGCGGGTGAGGGACAGACAGTCGGAGATCCCGCGGACGAGGTCGGCGTTGCCGACCCGGGCGAGCCGACCGGTGCCTACGGGCTGGGCGGCGGCGTGGGTGTCGGAGACGAACGGGGAGTTCCACCGCTGCACGGGGTGCACGCGCTGCGGCTCGTCGCCGTCGGCGCGCAGGACCACCAGCGAGCCGTCGCCGAAGAGGGCCCAGCCGTGGCAGGACAGCGGAGTGCTGACCTCCTTGCGGATCATGTTGTACGGCAGCAGGAGGCTGCGGCCCTCCCCCCGCGCGTGGAAGGCGAACAGCACGTCCTCGCCGTTCGGGGAGCGGACCGCACGCTCGAACTCCAGGTCCATGGTGTCGACGGCGTCGAACGTCTTGTACGTCCCGGTGGCGAGACAGTAGCCACCGGGAAACACGATCCCCTGGTCCTCGGGCAGCCGACGGCATGCCTGTCCGATGCCGTCGAGGCGGACGACGGTCTTGGTGAGGGTGTTGAACACCAGGAAGCGGTGCGCGTCCTCCTTGTACGGACGGATCCGCAGCAGGATCAGGGCGCCGACACGGGCGTAGGCGATGTCGGCGTCGGCGAGGGACTGCAGCGGCTCGTCGACCGGCTCGGCGTAAATACCCTCGCCCGTCTCGGTGTTGTCCTCCACCTTGACGGTGAGGGTGCCGCCGACCGTCTCGACGAAGATCTCACCCTCGACGCAGACGTGCGGGTGCCGGCCGAGGATGTGGTCCTCGCGGGTGGTGCGCCGCCAATCGAAGTCGTGGGAGGGCGGGAAGACGTGGTCGCGTTCGCCGCGGGCGTCGAGGAAGCGGGGCTGGCCGTCCTCGGCCAGGGCCCAGCGCAGCACGCGGATGTCGTCGGCCTTCTCACCGGTCTGGAAGACGGCCAGCAGCATGCCGTCGACGCGGCGGAGCTGGAGCAGGTGGGCCTGGCGGTAGTAGCGGTACAGGGCGGTGAACTCCCGCCGGAACGCGGCGTCGTCGAGCAGCCCGGGGATCGCGTCGTCGGGCAGCCGCTTCAAGTCGCGGTCGTGCAGCGCGAAGACGTCGCCGACGGTTGTCTCCGGCTTCAGGCCGAGGAAGACGTTGTGGCCGAAGAGCAGTACGTCACCGACGGCGACGATGTCACGGGGCACACAGGCGTGCTCGGTGCGCAGCCGCTCGGTGCCGGCGAGTTCGAACCGGATCGAGCCGAACTCCTCGATGCGGCGGGCGTTCAGTGCCTCGGCGCGGCGGGCCAGCTCGGCCGCCTGCGCGGTGAGCCGGTCGCGCAGCACCTCGTACGTGCTTGTGTCCAGGCCGGTGGTCATGGGTCCTTCCAGGAGGTCGCAGGGAGAACGCGGCCCGCAACTGCCGTCCCCCGTGCGGCAGTTGTGGACCAGGCACCGGTCAGCCCTTGGCGTTGCCGTTGAGGGCGACGAGGGAGGTGTCGGCGAGACCCAGCTCGCCCGCCTTGTCCAGCAGCTGCTGGAGCTGTCCCGAGTTCGCGCCGCCCGACTTCATGAGCTTCATCAGCAGCGCCGAGACAGTCAGGTTCTGCACGTCGGCCGTGGAGACCTGGCCGAGCATCCGGCCCAAGTCGTCCGTGAAACTCGCCGTACCGTCCAGCCAGGGCCCGGCGAGCGCCTGGGCGGTCTCGGAGTGCTGGACGAACCCGTCGAGCCCCTTGCCCAGCGCGATCGAGGAGACGAGGCGGTCGAAGAAGACCGAGTCGCCGCCGACGATGCTGATGTCGGCGTTCTCCAGACCGGTGGCGAGGACCGTGGCCTGCGCCTCGGCGACCTGCCGCTGCACGTCGAGCCCGGCGAGCCGGACGTCCTTCTCGGCCTCCAGCCGCAGCCGGTACTCCTCGTGGGTACGGGACGCCTCGTCGAGCGCGGCCATCGCCGCGGCCTTCTCGGTGAGACCGGCGGCCTCCGCCTTGAGCTTCTCGCCGATGCCCACGGCCTCGGCGAGCGCCTTGGCCCGCGAGCCCTCCGCCTCGGCCCGCATCCGCGCCTCGGCGGCCTCGGCCTCCGCCCGGCCGGCCTTCTCGATGACCTCGGCCTCCTTGTCGCGGACCTGGACGGCGGCCAGGCCCTCCGCGGCGGCCTCCGCCTGAACGCCCTCAGCGAGCCGCAGCTTGGCCTGCGCGTCCAGGTCGGCGGTCTGCAACCGCGCTTCCGCGAGGGAGAGTTCCTCCGCCGCGCGGTGGGTGGCAGCCTGCTCGGCGGCCTCCGCGGCCTTGATGTCCTTGACCAGCCTCTCCTGCGCCTCGGCCTCGGCGGCGATGATCACGGACTGCCGCCGCCGCTCGGCCTCCTCCACGGCACGCAGCTTCTTGATGGACTCCTCCTGCTCGGCGACCGTACGGTCCACCGCGACCCGCTCGCGGACGACCTCGGCGATCTCCCGCTTCTCCGCCTCGACCTCCTTCGAGGCCGCGATCCGGGTCAGCTCGGTCTCCCGGTCCCTCGCGATGACTTCGAGGAGACGTTCCTTCTCGATACGCTCGCTCTCGATGGCGATGACCCGCTCGCGGTTCTTCGCGGCGACGGCGACCTCGCGGGCCTGGTTCTCGCGCTGGACGCCCAGCTGCTCTTCCGTCCTCAGGAACGCGGACTGCGCCCGCAGCCGCTCCTCCTCCACCACCCGCGCCGTCTCGGCCTCCTCCCGCGCCCGTACGGTCTCGATCTCCCGCCGCTGCTTGATCTCGGCGTCCACCTGGCGCCGTTCGAGCTCCAGGATCGCCTCGCGGGCATCGACGTTCTGCCGGGTGATCTCCTTCTCCTCGGTGCGCTGCGCCTCGTTCGTGGCCACGTGCTCCACGACCGTCAACTCGGTTATCTTGCGGATGCCTTGGGCGTCGAGGACGTTGGCCGGGTCGAGCTGGGTGATCGGCGTCTGCTCCAGGTAGTCGATCGCCGCGTCCTCCAGGTGATACCCGTTCAGGTCGACGCCGATGACCTCGATGATCCGGTACCGCAGCTCCTCGCGCTTGGTGTACAGGTCGGTGAAGTCCAGCTGCTTGCCGACGGTCTTGAGGGCCTCGGAGAACTTCGCGTGGAACAACTCCTGCAGCGTGTTCCGGTCGCTCGCCCGCGCGGTGCCGACAGCCTGGGCGACCTTGATGACGTCCTCGACGGTCTTGTTGACCTTCACGAAGAACGAGATCCGGATATCGGCACGGATGTTGTCCCTGCAGATCAGTCCCTCCTTGCCGGCACGGGTGATCTCGATGGTCTTCACCGAGATGTCCATCACCTCGGACTTGTGAAGCACCGGCAGCACGACTTGTCCGGTGAAGGTCACATCGACCTTCCGCATCTTGGACACGATCAGCGCCTTGCCCTGCTCCACCTTGCGGAACAACCGGGCGACGACGAGTACGACGAGCAGGCAGACGGCGACGAGCACGCCGACGCCCAGGATCATGGCAGTCATGGATACGTCCTTGAGGCGTAGCGGAGTTGAGGCGACAGGCAGGTACGCGAGAGGGGAAAGGAGGCGACGTCCGCGGCTCAGGCCGCGGGATGCCAAGGCCCCGGTTCGTCCGGGGAGAGGCGGTGCAACCGCCGTACGATCCAGCAGGTGGTGGGCCAGGCCACGAACAGCGCCCCCACGGGGACGGCCAGGCGCAGCAGCCCGGTGGCCGGTCCCTGCGGCGCGACCGCGGTCAGGGCGACGGTCGCCCCGACACTCAAGGCCCAGCCGACCACGGTCAGCAGCGTGAAGGCGACCGCGACCGGCACGCCGCTCAGGCGCTGTGCCCGCAGATCCACGTCCGTGTCGAAACTGTCGGGGGTGGTGACGCCCACGGCGACCAGCAGCCAGAAGCACACGACCACGACGAGCGCCGCGGTCAGCAGGATCGTGGGAAGCCCCGTGGCGGCAACCAGAAGGGTTCGCATGTCCCGATCCCCCCTCACCTGAGCGTTCCGCCGTGCTGTCCTCGCCCCATGCTGGCCGACCGGCCCACGGCCGTGCATTGCCGGATCCCGGCAGTGTTCGACATGTTCTGCATGCCGGAGCCTGCAGCGGCCTGGGCCTGCGGCCGGGTGGGTTGGTGCTTCGGTGGCTTGGGCGGGGTGATGCTCAGACGATCTGCCGTTGCCGCAGGCGGCGTTGCCTCAGCCGCAGCGGCACGACCACTGCGATCAGCAGACCGACGAAGACGAGCAGGGCCATCGCCGGGCTTACGGCGTCCAGGGCGTCGGCGATGGCGCGCTGAACGGTGCCCGCCGCGTCGATGACCGGGTCCTGGACCGTGGGGTCGTCCTGGACGCGGATCTCGTACCAGCCGTAGTAGGCCACGTAAGCGCCCACGAGGAGGAGCAGAGCGCCGCCGAGGCGGGGTGCGAACGAGCCGATGCGGCGCAGGCGGGTGACGGCGGTGGCGCGGGTCAGGGCGACGGTGAGCGAGGCGATGCCCACGACCAGCCCCATCCCGCCCGCGTAGGCCGCGAACAGGGCGACGCCCTCGCCGGTGGAGCCGCTGCGGAAGGCGGAGACCACGATGGCGAGGAACGGTGCGATGGTGCAGCCCAGCGAGGCGGTGGCGTAGGCCATGCCGAAGAGCATCATGGAGGGCAGGGAGCGGGTGACGGTGGGTGCCCGTCGGATCTTCGGCGCCAGGGTGGGCAGTTGTCGCCCGGCGAGCATCCAGGCACCCGCGATCGCCATGAGCAGCCCGAAGCCGATGGTGAACCAGGGCAGATGCTGCTGCACCTGACCGGCGACGGGTTGCACGGCCAGGCCGAAGATGCCGAACAGCGCGACGAAGCCGACCGTCATCGCGGCGGTCGCGATCAGGGCGCGGCCGAGGGAGACCGCGCGGCTGGGGGAGTCGTCGCCGAGGACGAGCAGGGACAAGTAGGCGGGGAGCAGGGCGAAGCCGCACGGGTTGACGGCGGCGAGCATGCCCGCGCCGAGGGCGAGGACGAGAGGCAGGTCGGACATGGGGTTCAGCCGGTGAGCCCGGCGACCTTGTCGGCCAGGCCCTCGCCACCGGGCAGGACGCCCTCGTAGACGGTCTTGCCGGCCTTGTCGAGGATGACGTAGCGGCTCTGCTCGGTGACCTCGAACCGCTTCCAGAGGGCACCGTCCTCGTCGGACAGGTGGGGGAAGGAGGCGGTGTCCGTCTCGGCGACGAAGTCCTTCATGGCGGCGTTGGTGTCGAGGCCCGCGATGCCGACCACGTTGGCCTTGCCCGCGTAGTCGGCGGCGACCTTCGCGGTCTCGGCGGCCTGGGCGCGGCACTTGGGGCACCACGGCGCCCAGAACCACAGCACGGTGGGCTTGCCTGCGAGGGTCTTGCCGTCGAAGGGTTCGCCGTCCACGGTGGTGCCGGAGAAGGTCAGCGCCTCGGGAACCGCGGTCCCCGCGCCGCCCGCGTCCGACGGGGAGGCTTGTCCGGTGGCGGATGAGGCCGGGGAGGAGGCTTTCGGCGCCGAGTCGCCTCCAGAGCCGGAACTGCCGTCCGAACCGCAGCCGGTCATGGTCAGCAGGGCGGCGGCCAAGGCGGCCGGGACGAGGGCGCGGGCGCGCATGAGGACTCCTCTGGTTGTGGGCTGCTGCGACTGTAGGTCTCCTGGGCCTCGCAGGGCAGGGCGGCGATCTTACGGTTCGATGACGTCGGCCTGCGGTGCCCTGGGCTGAGGCGGCGTCCGGCAGCGTGCGGGAGGCGGTGCCCGGGTGGCGGCACCGCCTGACGTCGCAGGCCGACTGGGCCCGTGGCCGGGAGGTCGGCGCGGGTTAGCAGGTTGGCGGCGGAGAGAGGCCGGTCGCCGCATCCGGCGGTGTCGATGGAGGCCACCGCGTAGCCGTACACCGGGCCCCCGACCCTCGCCGAGGTCGCTGCGGACCCGCCGCGCCGACGCCAGGCCGCAGTCCGTCAACCGGCGGTCTTGACGGGTGCGCTGCTCCGTCCATGGCGGCGACCGCTGAGTTCGACGTCGAGCGTCTCCTGAGCCACCCGCATGCCCTCGGCGTGCACGGGATCCTGCAGACGCCGCCACACCTGTTCCTCAGTGACGTCCTCGACGTGGCTGGTCACCCACCAGATGTTGCCGAAGGGGTCCTTGATCCGCCCTCCGCGCTGTCCGAAGGCGTTGTCCAGCAGGGACGTGACGACCTGGCCGCCGGCTTCGACGGCACGCGAGAACGCCTCGTCCGCGTCGGCGACGAAGACACGCAGCAGGCTCGGCATGGGGGGCCAGTCGGGGCGTCGGTCGAAGGCCAGCACAACGGTGTCACCCACTCGGATCTCACCGTGCCCGATCAAGCCGTCCTCGGTCTGCACCCGTGCCAGTTCCTCACCTTCGAACACCTGCGCAATGAAGTCGAGCAGGGCCCCCGTGTCATCGGTGACGACCCAGGGCGCGACGCTGGTGTAGCCCTTCGGCGCGGTGCTGGTCTGCTGGGACATCGTGGTCCTTCCGCTGATGTTGGCTGACGACAGCAACCGTAGGAGCCGAGTAGGTCACATTCCGTCCTAGATCACAGGGCGCGGCACCAATGGTCCCCGAAGTTGAACTTCGTCTTGGCAGTGGGCAGTCATGGGGTTAACGTGCCTCGACCGTGTTCTCCCGAACCGTCGATCTGCCTGTTGAACTGCCGTGAGAGGACCACTATGTCCGCACGTCACAGAGTCGCGGTGACCGCCACCCTGGCCGCCGCTGCACTCGTCTCCCCCCTGCTCGTCGCCGGACCCGCCACCGCGGATGCCGACAACGCGAGCTGGTCACATCGGGGTGACGCACTGGCGAGGAAACTCGTCAAGGAGTCCACAGCCACCAACGCATTTCGCCACCTGAAAGCCTTTCAGGCGATAGCGGACCACAACGGCGACACCCGAGTGGCCGGTAGCAGGGGCCATGAATTGTCGGCCGTCTACGTGGAGGCGGTGCTCAAGGCCGCCGGCTACGAGGTCTCCCGGCACGAATTCGACTTCGTCTACACCGACGACATCGCCGAGTCCCTCACCGTGGTCTCGCCCACGCCCCGCGACATCCCCATCCAGCTGATGACGTACACCGTCAGCAGCCCCGAGGGCGGCGTCACGGCGGACGTGGCCGTCGCTCCCGTGGACGCCGACGGCACCAACGGCTGCGAACCCGCCGACTTCGCCGCCGGCGCCTTCACCGGCAAGATCGCCCTGATCAAGCGCGGCGGTTGCACCTTCGCCGCCAAGCAGGCCAACGCCCACGCGGCGGGTGCGGTCGGCGCCGTGATCTACAACAACACCGAGGGCGCGCTCAACGGCACCATGGGCGACGCGACGTCCGGCAAGATCCCCACCGGCGGCATCACCCAGGCCGACGGCGAGGCGCTGGCCGCCGAGGCGGCCAAGGGCCCCGTCAAGGTCACCCTCGACATCCGCGAACTGCGCGAGAACCGCACGACGTTCAACGTCGTCGCGGAGACCCGTGGCGGTGACGAGGACAACACCGTCTTCCTCGGGGCGCACCTGGACTCCGTCTCCGACGGCCCGGGCATCAACGACAACGGCTCCGGCTCGGCCGGCATCCTCCAGGTCGCCCAGAAGCTGGCCAAGTCCCAGGACAAGATCAAGAACAAGGTGAAGTTCGCCTGGTGGTCGGCCGAGGAGTTCGGCCTGGTCGGCTCGGAGGCGTACGTCGCCTCGCTCACGGAAGAGCAGAAGAAGCAGATCAAGCTCTACCTGAACTTCGACATGATCGCCTCGCCGAACGCCGCCTACTTCGTCTACGACGGCGATGACTCCGACGCCACCGGCGCCGGCCCCGGCCCCGAGGGCTCGGCCCAGCTGGAGAAGGGCATCAACGACTTCCTCGACTCCAAGAACATCCCGCACGAGGGCACCGACTTCACCGGCCGCTCCGACTACGGCCCGTTCATCGAGGTCGGCATCCCCTCCGGCGGCACCTTCACGGGCGCGGAGGGCATCAAGACCGAGGCGCAGGCCGCGAAGTTCGGCGGCGAGGCGGGTGTGGCGTACGACGTGAACTACCACGCCCCCGGTGACGACATCGACAACATCAACATGCGGGCGTTCGACGTCAACATCGACGTCATCGCCGATGCCGTCGGCCACTACGCGTACGACCTCGCACCGCTCACCCAGCCGGTGGAGTCCGTCCCCACGGACGGTGACTCCGGCAGCGGCGGCGGCCTGCACGACGGCCACGCGCACGTGACCGAGTAGACGGTCCGCGGACCGGTGTGGTGCGGCCCTCGTCAGGGGGCCGCATCCGCGAGGGGAGCCCCGCCCGGCGTGCTCCGCGAGGAAGTCGGTCAGCTCCTGGCCGGTACCGGCGGCCCGGCCGAGGCGGCCGTCGACCCGGCCCTCCCACACAGGAGACGGCGGCCGAACGGCTCGATCTGTTCTTCAGCACCTGGCGCCGCCACCTCACCTCTGGCGTCGAAAGGGTCGCCGAACTGCTCCGGCAGCACGAACTGAGCGGCACGCCGTTGCCCGTTCCGGACGCGCCGCCCGTGTGAGGAGTCACGGATCTCACGTCAGCGGGTGAGGTCCGCAGCCGCGCCCCGCGCCTCCAGGGCCCGCCTCAGGGCGCGCAGCGCGTAGTACGACCGCGACTTGACGGTGCCCAGGGGAATGCCCAGGTGTTCGGCGGCCTGTGCCGCGTTGAACTGGCCGTAGTAGAGCAGGCAGATCACCTGGCGCTGCTGTTCGGGCAGGTCTGACAGGGCGTCCAGGATCAGCCGGCCCCGCAGGAGTTGATCGGTCGGATCCGGTACCGACAGGTCGAGGGTGGCGAGCGGCGTGCAGTCCGCGGGGCGCCGCCGTTCGGCGCGATGGTGGTCGATCGTCAGGTTGCGCACGGTGGTCCACAGCCATGGTCTGACCTCGGACGCGTTCATGCCGAGAGCCGAGGCGTGTTTCCAGGCGCGCAGGGCCGCCTCCTGGAGGATGTCCTCGGCCCGGTGCCAATCGCCGCCCAACAGCCGGGCGGCGTACCGCACTGTCGATCCTCCGTGTTGCTCGTACAGCTCGTCGATGAACCGGTCACGCTGCTCGTCCGCAGTGGTCAGCAGTGGCATGGGCAGAGCAGACCAGTGCCCTGAGCGACCAGTCCAAGACCGATATGGGTGAGTGATTGATCAATTCTGCATATCGTCCCTGTTCGGCCCGCCAGTCAGCTGCGCGTGGTGGCGTGTGACCGTCACAGAACAGTGACGCGTGGCGTTCTTTTCAGGCGCCGTCATGAACCCTTCGTCCGCCGACGGCGTGGAACCAGCGGGCCGGCGCATCCGCGAGTCCGGCCGTGATCTGTGAAGGGACACCACGTGCGAGCCACAACGACGAAGACCTGGACCCGTCGCTCACTGCTCCTCGCCGGCGCCGCCGCGGCCCTCGCGGGCGGCCCCGTCATGCCCGGGGCCGCTAGCGCCACCGGGCGCCGGGACGACGCCGTGCGATCACTGCGGGCCCTGGAACGCCGGCACGGAGCCCGGCTCGGGGTGTTCGCCTGGAACACGGTGTCCGGCGAGACGGTACGCCATCGGGCCGACGAGCGGTTCCCCATCTGCTCGGTGGCCAAGACGCCCGCCGTCGCCGCGGTGCTCCGGGACCTCGACCGGGACGGAACGTTCCTCGCGAAGGTCATCCGGTACGGATCGGACGACGTCACACGATCCGGGTACGCCCCGGTCACCGGACTTGCCGAGAACCTGGCCCACGGGATGACGGTCGAAGACTTGTGCGCCGCGACCATCACCCACAGCGACAACACCGCCCTGAACCTGCTGGTGCGGGAGCTGGGCGGCCCGACCGCCGTCACGTGTTTCTGCCGTTCGCTCGGTGACGACGTGACCCGCCTGGACCGCTGGGAGCCGGAGCTGAACTCGGCCGAACCCGGCCGCGTCACGGACACCACCTCCCCGCTCGCCATCGGCAAGACGTACGCGCGACTCGTGCTCACCCGGGCGCTCGCCCCCGCCGACCGGGAACGCCTGACGGGGTGGCTGCTGGCCAACACCACGGGCGACAACCGGATCAGGGCCGGCCTCCCTGCGGACTGGACGGTCGCGGAGAAGACGGGCACCGGGGAGTACGGCACCACCAACGACGTCGGCGTGGCCTGGACGCCCCAGGGGGAGCCGGTCGTGCTGGCGGTCCTGTCCACCCGGCCGGACCCCGAGGCGCCGGCGGACGAGCCCTTGCTGGCCCGTGCGGCGGCCGTCATCACCGAGGCCCTTGGCTGAGCGGGGCTCTCGGCCGACCGACGCTCTTCTGGAATCTCAGTCCAAGTGCTAGATTTGCAGTCCAGATAGTTGCCGGGCGGCGAAGGCGCCTGTCATCGGGAGGCGCGAGATGCCGTACACAGAAGTCAGCGAAACCGACGATCACCCCTATCCGGTCGCCCGCCGCAGCGGCGACCTGGTGGCGGTGTCCGGGCGGCTGGGGGTGGACGAGGCGGGAGTGCTCGTGCCGGGCGGCTTCGAGGCCGAGTGCGCCCGGGCGTTCGCCAACCTGGACGAGGCGCTGAGGTCGGTCGGCGCGACCCGCGCGGACGTCGTCCAGGTCGTGGTGTACCTGACCGACGTCACCGATCGGGACCGCCTGAACGTCGCCTACGGGAACTTCTTCGACCGGCCCCGGCCCGCCCGCTCCTGCGTCGGCGTGGCGGCGCTCCCGTACGGAGCCTGCGTGGAGATCGAGGCACTCGCCCACCTGCGGACGTCCGCCGGGGCCACCGATGCCGTCTGAGGAGCGGGTACGGGAGCAGGACGCGATCCTCGTGGCACTGACCCCGGTGGCCGACGGCCTCGCCGCCACGCTGGGGTCCTTCTGCGAAGTGGTCCTGCACGACTTCCGGCGTCCGGATCGCTCGGTCGTGGCCATCGCCGGTTCGGTCACCGGACGTCAGGTGGGCGGGGCGATGAGCGAGATCGGCATGGGCCTCGTCGCCCGCGGGGACGAGGCCGCCGACGAGCTGAACTACGTCACCCGCACGCAGACCGGAAAGCTCGTCAAGTCGTCCACCATGGTGCTGCGCGACTCGGCCGGCACCGTATTCGGCGCCCTGTGCGTCAACCTCGACGTCACCGCCGTGCACCAGGCGGGCGCCCTGATCGCGGGCCTCGCCGGGGCGGCCGATGCGGCTCCGGTGCCCACGACCACCTTCGGCAACGACATCGACTCCGTGGTGGACTCCCTCGTCGACACGCATCAGTTGCGCCAGGGCAAGCCCTGGAGCGCCCTCGACCGCGACGAACGCCTGCGCCTGTTCGGCGCGCTGGACGCCGACGGCGTCTTCGCGGTCCGCGGCGTGACCCAACGGGTCGCCGAACGGCTCGGCATCTCCCGGGCGTCCGCGTACAACTACCTCGCCCAAGCCCGGGCCAGCGCTCCCGCGCCGCCCCAGGACGGCACCGGGAGCCGGCACACCCATCGGAACGGAGAACGAACATGACGGTCACCCTGACCGACGTACAGGACGCCGCCGCGCGGATCGAGGGAGTGGCGCACCGCACCCCGGTGCTGCGCTCGCGCACTCTGGACGCCCTGGTGGGCGCCGAGGTGCACGTCAAGTGCGAGAACCTGCAGCGTATCGGCGCCTTCAAGTTCCGCGGTGCCTACAACGCGGCCTCCCGGCTGTCCCCCGAACAGGTCGCCCGGGGCATCGCGGCCTACTCCTCCGGCAACCACGCCCAGGCCGTGGCGCTGGCGGCCCGCGAACTCGGCACCACGGCGGTCATCCTCATGCCCGAGGACACCCCACGCTCCAAGGTCGAGGCCACGCTCGGCTACGGCGCCGAAGTGGTCACGTACGACCGCTACACCGGAGACCGTGTCGCCATCGGGGAGGCGCTCGCCGCCGACCGAGGGCTCACCCTCATCCCGCCCTACGAGCACCCCGACGTCATCGCGGGCCAGGGCACCGCCGCCCTCGAACTGATCGAGGAGGTCGGCGACCTCGACGCCTTGGTGGTCCCGGTCGGCGGCGGCGGGCTGATCGCCGGCAGCGCCACCGCCGCCAAGGGGCTGCTGCCCGGCATCAACCTGATCGGCGTCGAGCCGGAAGACGGCGACGACACCAAGCGCTCGCTGGAGGCGGGCCGGCGGGTCTCCGTGCCGGTGCCGCGGACCATCGCCGACGGACAGGCCGCGGACATCCCCGGAGAACTCACCTTCTCCCTCAACCAGAAGCTCGTGGACGACATCGTCCTGGTCAGCGACGACGAGATCCGGGACGCCATGCGCTTCGCCTTCGAGCGCATGAAGACCGTCATGGAACCCAGTGGCGCCACGCCCCTGGCCGCGCTGCTGGCGGGCCGGATCGATCCGCTGCCCCGCCGCGTCGGAGTCATCGTCTCCGGCGGCAACATCGACGCCCGCCGGTTCGCCGAGCTTCTCGGCTGACACCTGCGCTTCCAGTGGGGGAGTGGCGAGGGCACCGAGGCCGAGGTGCCGGTATCCCGTCAGGTCGGCTGGGTGTCGGTGGCCATCCGGCTCTGCGCGTCGGCCTGGTGCCACCGGTATCCGTACAGGGGCACAACTGCCGCGAGGGTGCGCCTCTTACGGGCTCCTGACTGCTGTGTACGCCTCGGGGCGAGCCGCAGAGGCACTCCGCCGCTTCGAGACGGTAGGCCGCACCCTGGCCGAAGAGGTCGGCACGGACCCCGGGCCGGAGCTGCGCCGGGTCCACGAAAGCATCCTCCGGCACGACGTCTTCGGCGCCCCCGGACCCGACCCCACGCCGTGGGCGTCCGCTTCCGGGACGGCTCTCGCGCACACGCTCTACTGACGCACACGCGCCCGCAACTCCTCGGCGTGCGCGCGCAGTTACCACATCCGACACGACTCGCCCTGGGCGAAGCGGCGGCCTTGGGCGTCGTAGAACGGTTCCCCGCGCCACAGTGCCAGCGCGGTATCCACCTCACGCAGCTCTTGCCGTTGGCCGAGCACGTCCACGGGCGGAGCGGACCGGGTCGGGTCGGGCGGCGTGCGTTTCGCGTGTGGTCGGCCGATGCGTTCCGAGCATCTGCACGGTCCCGGTCACTTGCTTCCCCCTTGCAGGCGGTCACCCTGACGAACGGCATCGTCGTCCCGGGCACTGCTCACACGGCAGACCGATTTCCTGCTCACTTGCTGATTGCCGGACCAGGGCCCTGTCCTGTCTCTCTGATCTTGATCAGGGGGATGAGTCCTGACCGCTGACCATCAGCTGAGAGCGGAGGGTGTCGTAGGCCCATCGCTCCCATTTGTCCGGCGGCCAGGCGCGGTCGCGGGTCAGGACCAGGAAGAGCTCCGGACTGAGCAAGGCGTAGACGATGTCAGCCACCTCTGTGGCGGAGAGGGCGGGGCGGGCGCCGGGCTTCTCGGTCAGGGCCCTCGCGGCTGTCGAGATCACTGTGTACCGCGGGTTGGTCCGCTGGGGCCACAGCTCCCGGATTTCCGGGTTGGTCGCTGCCGCGGCGCGGACCATCTCGTCGATGGCTGCGACCCGTTCCAGTGTCCGGCGGGTGCCGGTGACCAGTGCGGCCAGGGCGGACTCGGCGGTGGGCGCGGTCGTGACCTCCGCGAACCACGGCCGGTCCATCGTGGGCACGGGGTCGTCGTCTCCCGCGATCGCGACGTCGACCAGTTCCTTGAGCAGGGTGGGCTTGTTCCGGAAGACGAAGTAGATCGTCTGCACCGCCACGCCCGCCCGGTCGGCGATCTCCTGCAGCTTGGTCGCCCCGTAGCCCTGCTCGACGAACAGGTCGGCGGCCGCGTCGATGATCCGCCGCCGTGTCTCTCGGGCCTTGTCGCCCCGCTTTCCCTTGACCTCAGTCATGACTGGAGTCTATATCTAGAGTCGGACTCTAGAGTTCAACTCTAGTCAATGGAGGGGAGAGTCATGCACGCCATCGCCAACCGTCAGCAGGCCGAGGCATGGAACGACTGGGAGGGCATCCACTGGGCCGAACACTCCGAGCGCTACGACGCGATGATGGGCGCCTTCAACGCGCCTCTGTTCGCCGCCGCGGGCATCGCGGCCGGCGAACGGGTCCTCGACGTCGGCTGCGGCACCGGCCAGACGACCCGCATCGCCGCGCGGCAGGCGTCCGACGGTTACGCCGTCGGAATCGACCTGTCCGCACCCATGCTGGAACGCGCCCGACGCGATGCCGCCGCGGAGGGCATCGGCAACGTCACCTTCGAGCAGGGCGACGCCCAGGTGCATCCGTTCCCCGGTAGCGGGTTCGACGTCCTCCTCAGCCGCGGCGGCGTCATGTTCTTCGGCGACCACATCGCGGCTTTCACTCATCTCAGGCACACGCTCGCGCCGACGGGGCGACTCGCGTTCCTCGGCCCTCAGCCCGGGGGCCCGGACAGTGCCTACGCCCGTGCGACCGCCGCGCTCTCACCGTTCCTGCGTGAAGCGTCCCCCGCCGCCAGGGGTATGGGTTCGCTCCTGGACCCCGCGCGTATCCGTCAAGTCCTCACCGCCGCAGGGTTCACCGACATCGACGTGACCCCCGCCGAGGCTGATCGGAAAATCGTTGTTCGGGAGGGCAGGCGGCAGCATCCGGGCCGCTTGCGGACCGGATGTCGGTGGGACGGGTCGGTCAGGCTGATGTCG
>NZ_JBSFVG010000008.1:0-355194 GCF_053592195.1 Streptomyces sp. NPDC002776
CTGGGCGTCGGGCTCGGCCAGTTGCTGGAGAACGGCCGCAACAACGCCAGCATGTCCCAGGTGTTCCTGGCCATCTTCCTGATCCTGCTCGTCGGCATCGCCATCGACCTGCTGATCTTCAGCCCGCTGGAGCGCTGGGTGCTGCGCAGCCGCGGCCTGCTCGCGAGGAGTTGAGTCCCATGCGCCACCAGCCGGTCCTCCTCGTCATCGCGCACGGCAGCCGCGACCCGCGGCACGCCGCGACCGTGCACGCCCTCGTACGACGGGTGCGCTCGGCGCGGCCCGGACTGCGCGTGGAGACCGGCTTCCTGGACTTCAACATCCCCACCGTGCAGGGCGTGCTGGAATCCCTCGCGGCGGAGGGCGTGCGCGATGTCGTGGCGCTGCCGCTGCTGCTGACCCGCGCCTTCCACGCGAAGGCGGACATCCCCGCGGTGCTGCGGGACGCGCCCCGGCGGCTGCGGATCCGGCAGACGGAGGTGCTCGGCCCCTCCCCGCTGCTGCTCGGTGCGCTGGAGCGGCGGCTGTACGAGGCGGGTCTCACGCCCGCCGACAAGTCCTCGACCGGGGTCGTGCTGGCCTCGGCGGGGTCCACCGACCCGGAGGCGAGCGCGGTGATCGCAGACATCGCGCGGGAGTGGCGGCGCACCGGTTGGTGTGCCGTGCGGCCCGCGTTCGCCTCCGCATCCCTGCCCCGCACGGAGGACGCGGTACGGGAACTGCGGGCCCTCGGCTGCGAACGGGTGGCCGTCGCGCCGTACGTCCTCGCCCCCGGCTTCCTGCCGGACCGGATCGCGCGGGGCGCCGCCGGGGCGGACGTCCTGGCCGATGTCCTCGGCCCGGCACCGGAGGTCGCGCGGCTGCTGCTGGACCGCTATGACGCGGCCCGGGTACCGGTGCTGGCGGCCGTGGGCGCCTGACGGCGTCTCCCGGGAGCGGGCTGCCTACCCTCCGGTCATCTCCACCAGCTTGACCACGGTGTTCCAGTTCCGGGTGGTCGCGGTCAGGCCCTTGTTCAGGCGTGGCCTGGCCAACTGCTCGGCGAGCTTGGAGCGGCCGAGGCCGTTCGGGGCGTACAGGTACAGGCAGCGTTCGCCGAGCCGGAACTCCTCCGGCAGGAAGGCGGCCGGGGCGATCTCGGCGAAGCGCTCGGCGGTGACCGGCTCGGAGAAGTACGTGACGTGCAGCTGCTTGCCCTCCAGCTCGGCGGCCGGGAAGGGGCAGCCCTCGACGACCGCCGCCAGATAGGCGTGGTCGCGGACGATGACGTCCACGGCGAACCCGAACCGCTTCTCGACCGCCCGCGTGATCTCCGCGGCCCAGGTCTCCTCGTCGCCGCGCGCTGCGGAGAAGACGGCCTGGCCGCTCTGGAGGTAGGTGCGCACGTCGTCCAGGCCGAGCCCGGCCATCAGGACGCGCAGCTCCGCCATCGGGACCTTCTTGGCGCCGCCCACGTTGATCCCCCGCAGCAGCGCCGCATACCTCGTCGTCATCCGCACACCATAAGGCTGCGCGGGGGTGGGCAGTCGGCACATAGATGTAAGGGGCTTCCTCCTCCCCAGTGGGGAGAAGGCGGGGTCCAGGGGGATGATTCCCGCCGCGTTCAGCTCACCGATCAGCACGACGAGATGCCTTTATCCGCCGCATACCTTCAAAGCGGAAGGTGGCGGCAGGGGGCTGCCACCGCATACAAGGGGGCAAGCCCATCATGGGGAACGGAGACATACGGGTGCGGGGTCTGGCCGCCCGGGCAGGCGGCTGGAGCGTCCGGCACCGATGGGCTGCCGTCGGCATCTGGGTGCTGTTCGTCGTCCTGGCGATGGGGCTCGGTTCGGCGGCCGGCCGGGTGGACGTGGACGAGAGCCAGGCGCTCAAGGGCGAGACGAAGACCGCCGCGCAGATCATCGACGATTCCGGGATCGACGAGCCGGCCGGCGAGACCGTCCTGGTTCAGGCGAAGGACGCCGGCCTGAAGGCCACCGACACCGAGTTCCGCGCCGCGGTCACCGCGGTGATGGACGCGGTCGAGGCGACCGGCAAGGTCACCGGCGTCACCTCGCCGTACGACGCGGACACCCTCTCCGAGGACGGCCGCAGCGCGCTGGTGCAGTTCGACATGCGCGGTGACGCGGAGACCGCGAGCGAGCGGGTCGAGCCGGTGCTGAAGGCGGTGGCCGAGGTCCAGAAGGACCATCCGGCGCTGACGATCGAGGAGATCGGCGCCGCCAGCATGATGAAGACGTTCGACGACGCGTTCGGGGACGACTTCAAGAAGGCCGAGTACTCGGCCGTGCCCGTGGCCCTCGGCATTCTGCTGATCGCCTTCGGCGCGCTCGTCGCGGCGCTGCTGCCGGTGCTCCTGGCGATCACCGCGATCATGGCGACGATGGGTCTGATGGGCATCGTCAGCCATGTCATGCCGATGGGCGATGTCGCCAACTCGGTGATGCTGCTGGTCGGTCTGGCCGTCGGCGTCGACTACTGCCTGTTCTACCTGCGCCGCGAGCGTGAGGAGCGGGCCGCCGGCAAGGACCCGCAGACGGCGCTGCGGATCGCCGCCGCCACCAGTGGCCGGGCGATCGTGGTCTCCGGTGTCACGGTGTGCGTGGCGATGGCGGGCATGCTGTTCACCGGTATCGCCGACTTCGAGGCGATGGGTCTTGCCTCGCTGATCGTCGTGGCGGTCGCCATGGTCGGTTCGGTGACCGTGCTTCCCGCGGTGCTGTCCCTGCTGGGCCACCGGGTGGAGAAGGGCCGCATTCCCTACCTGCACCCGGAGAGCAAGCTGCGCCGCAAGCGCGGCAACGTCAACCGGGACAGCCGCCTGTGGACGGCCATCCTCGGTGCCGTGCTGAAGCGGCCGCTGATCTCGGCGGTCGTCGCGACCGGCGCGCTGCTCGCGGTCGCCGCTCCCGCGGTCGGCATGAAGACCCAGAACCTCACGCTGGACCAGGAGTTCGGCGACTCGCTGCCCATCGTGCAGACGTACAACCGGGTCAACGACGCCTTCCCCGGCGGCTCCGAGCCGGCCGAGGTGGTCGTCAAGGCGGACGACATCAACGCCCCCGAGGTGCAGAGCGCGCTCGCCGACTTCAAGCGGGAGGCCGTGGACTCGGGCGCCTCGCGCGGCCCGGTCGAGATCAAGCTGCACGACGAGCAGAACCTCGCCTTCGTCTACGTCCCGCTGGTCGGCGGCTCCGACCTCGACAAGGCGGGCGAGAGCCTGGAGAAACTGCGCGACGAGGTCCGTCCGGCCACGCTCGGCAAGGTCGACGGCCTGGAGGCGCCGATCACCGGACAGGTGGCGGGCAGCCACGACTTCAACAACCAGCTGGCCGGAGCGGTCGTCCCGGTCTTCGCGTTCGTGGTGGTCTTCGCCTTCCTGCTGATGCTGCTGTCCTTCCGCTCGCTGACGATCGCGATCACCTCGATCGCGCTCAACCTGCTGTCGGTGGGCGCGGCCTACGGCATCCTGGTCGGCGTCTTCCAGCACGGCTGGGGGGCGTCCCTGGTGGGCGCGGAGGGGGTCGGCGCCATCATCAGCTGGCTGCCGCTGTTCCTCTTCGTGATCCTGTTCGGCCTGTCGATGGACTACCACGTGTTCGTGGTCTCCCGGATCCGCGAGGCGCGGCTGAAGGGCCGTACGACGAACGAGGCGATCAAGCACGGGGTGGTCACCACGGCGGGTGTCGTCACCAGCGCCGCGGTCATCATGGTCGCCGTGTTCGGGATCTTCGGCACGCTGTCCATGCAGTCCATGAAGCAGATGGGCGTGGGCCTCGCGGCCGCGGTGCTCATCGACGCGACAATCATCCGGGGTGTGCTGCTCCCGGCGGTCATGGCACTGCTGGGCGAGCGCAACTGGTACCTGCCGAAGTGGCTGGAGCGCCTGCCCGACCTGACGCACGACGAGGCGCCGGAGGCGGTCGCCCAGCCGGCGCGGGACGACGAGGGGGAGCGCGTCCCGGTCTGATCCGGACCGCATGACACGAGGGCCCGTCGGTCACGGGGGAACCGACGGGCCCTCGGCTGTGCTCACCGGCCGGGGAGTTCAGCCTCGATGAGGTCGGCCGCCCGCCGGGTGCCGCCCTCCTCGGCCGTCCGCGCCGCGATGTCCTTCAGCCGCCCGGCCACCTCCGGGTCGTCGACGAGGGTGAGCGCGGTCTCCCGCAGCGCCTCGGCGGTCGCCTCCTCGGTGGACAGCTGCCGGGCCACACCGAGCGCCTGGAGCATCTCCGCGTTGCCGAACTGATCCACGGCCTGCGGTACGGCGATCATCGGGGTGGCCGTGGCCATCCCCTCCTGGCTGCCGCCCGCGCCGGCGTGGGTGACGAACAGGTCGGCCTGCTTGAGCACGGCCAACTGCGGCACCCAGGACCGCACTTCGACGTCGGCCGGTACGTCTCCCAGCTCGGCGGGGTCGACATGCCGGCCGATCTGGAGCACCAGGTGCCAGCCGGGCAGTTCCCCGAAGGCCTTGACGCACTCCCGGTAGAAGCCGGGCTGCTTGGTGAAGGACGAGCCGAGCGAGACGAGGACGACCTTCTCGGCCCCGGCGGGCCGCTGCCACTCCCCCTCGGCTCCCCGGTCGCCCTGGCAGGCGCCCACGAAGGAGTACACCGACTCGTCGACCCGGTCGGCGTTCGGCTGCAGCGCCTTCGGGATCAGCACGAGGGAGCGGTCGGGGCGGCCCGCGAACCGGTCCGGGTGCAGGGTGATGCCGTTCTCCTCCAGCCAGGACCGGAAGCGGGCGTAGTAGGCCCGGCCGCGCTCGGTGCTCTTCGGCTCCGCCCACATCGGCTCGGCGACCTCCTCCTCGTAGCCCTCCCAGGCGACGAGGTTCGGTGAGAGCGAGATGGCGGGGACGCCCCAGCGGTGGGCGAGGACGCGGGCGGGGTAGGCGGTGATGTCGTGCAGGACGAGGTCCGGCTCGTCGCCCCGGTAGGCCTCGACGAGCTGGGGCAGCGCCTGGATCGCGTCGGCCAGGAACGGCTCGACGTTGTCCAGCAGGGTGCTTCCCCAGGCCGCCGGGTCGGCGTCCGGGCCGGGCAGGGTGGAGTGCCACAGCTTCGGCTCGGCGCCGGTCTCGGCGACCTTCCCGGCGAACGCGGGCGGGATCGCGTAGGTGACCCGGTGTCCGCGCGCGACGAGCTCACGGATCACTTCGAGGCTCGGGTTCACGTGGCCGTGGGCGGCGATGGAGAACATGGCGATGTGCGCGGGTGAGGTCATGTCCCGGAGACTAAGCGAGACGATACGTCTCGTGCAACTTATATAGAGTGCGGGGCGGCGCCGGCACCTCTGGTTGTCGGGCTGTCACCTCTGGTAGCGGGCGAGGACCAGGTTTCCGTCCTTCTCCAGGCGCTCGCGCAGGTCGTCGAGTCCGATCGCTCCGCTGTAGTACTCCTGGAGGGCGGGGGTGGCGACCTTGTCCTTCCACTCTGGGTAGCCGCGGACCGACTGGGCGGGCGCCGAGCGCAGGTGCTCGGCGAGGGCGGTGCCGGTCGCCCAGTCGTGCTCGGCGGTGCGCAGCGCCGGGTCCTTCAGCGCCTCGGTGCCGGTGGGCAGCATCCAGTCGCCGAGGGCGAGCCGGACCATGTTCCGCGGCTGGAGCAGGAAGTCGATGAACTCGGCCGCCTCCTCCTGGTGCGGGCTGTCCGCGGCGATGGAGAGCGTCTGCGGGCTGACGCCCTGAGTGAGTCCGTCCGCGCCCGCGGGGGCGGGCAGCACCTGCCAGTCGAAGCCCTCCGGGGCCTGCTGCACGATCTGCTGGCGGTAGGAGAAGCCGAGCGGGACCATCGCGTACCGGCCGCCGAAGAAGCCGGGCAGGGTGTCCGAACCGCCGCTGCCCAGGGTCGAACCGGAGGCGCTGCCGTCGGAGTTGACCTGGTCGTGGATCGTCCTCGGGACCACCTCGTCGGCGGTCCCGAAGCGGATCTCGACCTTGCCGTCAAAGTCCCGGTGGAAGAGCTGCCCGCCCGCCGACAGGGAGAGGTTGAGGGTGGCGGAGACGGGTTCCTTCAGCGGCCAGGCCACGCCGTAGGTGCCGTCGCCGCTCAGCTCCTCGGTGATCTGCCGGAACTCCGGCCAGGTCCAGGGCCGTTCGGGGGTGGGGATGCGGACACCGGACTTCTTCAGCCAGGTGGCGTTGGCGATGAGCACGCGCGGCTCCTGGAGGAACGGCACGCCGTAGATGCCGTCCCCGAAGGTCACCGTCTGCCAACTGCGCTCGGGGATGTCCGCCTTGAGACGGCCGGAGAGCAGGCCGGTCAGATCGGCGAGGTGGCCGCCGTAGGCGAAGTCGGCGAGGTCGTCGGAGGCGTCGTGCACGATGTCGGGTGCCTCGCCGCCCTCGAAGGAGGTGAGCAGCTGGTCGTGGACGCTGTCCCAACTGCCCTGTACGTACTCGACCTGGACGTCCGGATGGCGCGCGTTCCACTCCTCGACGAGTTCCTTGTTGACCGCGACGGACTCCTCCTGCCAGGCCAGGGACTGGAAGCGGAGGGTGATCCGGCCGTCGTCGGGCTCACCGTCGCCGGAGCAGCCCGCGAGGAGGAGCAGGAGGACGAGGATCCAGCGTGCGCGCATCAGTTCTTCACCGCCCCGGCGAGCATGCCGCCCGTGATCCGGCGCTGGACGATCGCGAAGACCACCAGGGAGGGCAGGGTCGCGAGGAACGCGGCCGCGGCCAGCGGGCCGAGGTCGGCGACGCCCTCAGCGCCGATGAAATGGGTGAGGGTCACCGGCAGGGTCTGCTTCTCCGGGGTCTTCAGCAGGACCAGCGCGAAGAAGAACTCGTTCCACGCGGTGACGAAGGCGAACAGCCCCGTGGCCACGATGCCCGGGGCGAGCAGCGGTGCGGTCACCGAGACCAGGGTGCGCAGCTTGCCGGCCCCGTCGACGGCGGCCGCCTCCTCCAGCTCGGTGGGCACGGCCCGGACGTAACCGACCAGCATCCACAGCGCGAACGGCAGCGCCCACACCACGTACACCAGGATCAGCCCGGCCAGGGAGTCGATCAGCCGCAGGTTCTTCAGCACCAGGAACAGCGGGATGATCACCAGGACCAGCGGGAACGCCTGGCTGACGACGACCCAGCCGGTCGCGGCGCGCGCGAGCCGGGTGCGGTGCCGGGCCATGACGTACGCCATCGGAGTCGCGATCACTACGGCGATCAGGGCGGCCGAGACCGCGGCGATCAGGGAATTGCCCGCGGCCCGCAGCAGCGGCTGTTCGTCGAAGGCCTGGCGGAAGTTGTCCAGCGTGGGGTTCTCGGGGATCCAGGTGGGGTGGAGGCTGCCGAGTTCGCGGGGCGGCTTGAAGGCGGTGGAGATCAGCCAGAGGAAGGGGAAGGCGAGGAAGACCAGATAGCCGAACAGGGCGGCGTACTGGCCGGCGCGGGCCGCGGGGCGCGTCCTCATGACTCGTCCCCTCCCCTGAGCCGGCCCACGAGGAACAGGGCGAGCAGGACCGAGACCAGGGCCACCATCACACATCCCATCGCCGCGGCGTAGCCGAACTGCCCGTAGCGGAAGGCCTCTTCGTAGGCGAAGAGCATCGGCAGCCGGGTGCGGCCGCCGGGGCCGCCGCTGGTCAGGACGTACACCAGGGCGAAGGAGTTGAAGTTCCAGATCAGGTTGAGGGCCGTGATGGCGAGGGCGACCGGCCGCAGCGCGGGCCAGGTGACGGTCCTGAAGCGCCGCCAGGCCCCGGCGCCGTCCACGGCGGCGGCCTCGTGCAGTTCGCGCGGGGTGTTCTGCAGGCCGGCGAGCAGGGCGACGGTGGTGGTGGGCATGCCCGCCCAGACACCGACCACGATGACGGCGGGCAGGGCCGTGGCCAGGCCGCTGAGCCAGTCGCGTCCGTCACCGAGGTGCAGGTCGCGCAGGGTTTCGTTGAGGATGCCCGCGTCCGCGTTGTAGACCAGCCGCCACATCACCCCGACCACGACCTCCGGCATGGCCCACGGGACGATCGCCAGGGCCCGGGCCAGCCAGCGCAGTCTGAGGTCCTGGCTGAGCAGCAGGGCGAGACCGAGCGCCAGCAGGAACTGCGGCACGGTGACCCCGACGGCCCACACCAGACCGATCCGGAACGACTCCCAGAACAGGGTGTCCTGCCACAGGTCCCGGAAGTTGAGGCCGCCGATCCACTGGGTGGGCTCGGTGCGCCCGGACTGCGAGTCGGTGAAGGCCAGCAGGATCCCGTACAGCAGCGGTCCGACGCTGAGCAGCAGGATGGGGATCAGCGCGGGCAGCACCAGGAACCAGGCCCCGCGGTCCAGCGGCGCCTTCCGCGCGGACCGCCTCGTCGCGGTCACCAAGGTCACGTGAGCGGCTCCTCGTGGGGCTCGTGACGATCTCGGACTGGGCCTGGTCATGGTCGTGACCGGGGCGGGCGTCGTCAAGACACCGCGCACACGTTCCGACCTGTGCGAATGCGAGACTGGCCAACGGATGACCACTCACCGAGGGCGACATGGAGGCGGACGATGGACGAGATGCGGGCCCGGGAGGTCCTGGCCGCGGCGGGCGTGCTGCCCGGTCCGGCGCGGGACGCGGCTCTCCTCGCCCTGGGCGAGAACGCCGTGTTCGCCGCCGGTGACCTGGTCGTCAAGGTGGGCCGCGACGCCTCACTCCTGGAGCGGGCCCGGCGCGAACTGGACATCGCGGGGTGGCTGGCCGAGGCGGGCGTCCCGGCGGTCCGGGCGGCCGGGCCCGAGCCGCTGCTGGTCGAGGGACACCCGGTGACGGTGTGGCACCGGCTGCCCGATCCAGTACGCCCCGCGGAGCCGCACGATTTGGCCGAACTCCTACGGGTCGTCCACGCCCTGCCCGCGCCCTCCTTCGCCCTTCCGCCACGCGACCTGCTGGGCGGCGTGGAACGCTGGCTGCGGCTCGCGGGCGACGCGGTCGACCCGGCGGACGCGGCGTATCTGCGGGCGCGGCGGGACGGTTTCGCCGCGGCGGCGGCCCGGCTGACGCCGCGTCTGCCGGTGGGCCCGATCCACGGCGACGCGCTGCCGCGCAATGTCCACGTGGGCGCCGATGGGCCGGTGCTGGTCGACCTGGAGACCTTCTCCGCCGACCTCCGCGAGCACGATCTGGTCGTGATGGCGCTGTCCCGTGACCGGTACGGGCTGCCCGCGGCGGCCTATGAGTCGTTCGTCGCCGGGTACGGCTGGGATGTGCGGGAGTGGGAGGGGTGCTCGGTGCTGCGGGGGGCCCGGGAGACGGCCAGTTGTGCCTGGGTGGCTCAGCATGCGCCGGGCAATCCGAAGGCGCTGGAGGAGTTCCGGCGCCGAGTGGCTTCGCTGCGGGACGGGGATCCGACGGTGCGGTGGTATCCGTTCTGAGCGCCTTTTGATGGGGCCGTATGTCGTCGGGCGGCTGCGGGCATCCTGCGGCTGAGCGCGCAGTTCCCCGCGCCCCTAGGGGGCTTGGATCGAGCCGGCCGCTTCGCGCAGTTCCTTCAGTACGGTGCGGACCGCCTTTCTCGCCGTCCGCTCCGGGCGGTAGAGGGCGTCGATGGTGCGCCTCGCCCGGACTCCGCTGAGGGGTCTCAGCGTCAGTGCCGGGTGGGGGCGCATCGTCCAGCGGGGCATCAGCGCGATGCCTCCTCCGGCGGCCACCGCCTCGGCCACCACCGCGAACTCGTTGATGCGGTGGGCAATGCGGAGCCGCCGGCCGGCCGCCGCCGCGATGGCGTCGATGGTGGCCATCACCGGGAAGCCGTCGTGCACCGTGATCCAGGGCTCGTCGGCCACATCGCGCGGGGTGACGCGGCGCTTCGCGGCCAGCGGATGCTCCTTGGGCATGGCCACGTCCAGCGGCTCGCGCAGCAGCGTGGTCACCGTGACCGTGTCCGGCCAGGGCGGGGCGTGCTCCAGCCGGTGGGCGAGGACGATGTCGTACTCCCGGGTCAGCCGGGGGAAGTCCTCCTGCGGTACGTCCTCGTCGGCCAGCCTCACCTCCGGCTTGCCGGGACCGGCGAGGGCGCGCAGCAGGAGCGGGAAGAACGCGCCGCCCGCGCTGTGGAACGCCGCCACCGACACCTCCCCGTCCGGCCGCCCCACGAACTCCTCGACACTGCCCCGGGCCCGCGCCAGCGCCGTCTCCACCTCCACGGCCGCGCCGGCCAGCGCCTGCCCGGCGTCGGTCAGCACCAGCCGTCTGCCCTGCCGCTCGGTGAGCGGGACCGGGATCGCCCGCTGGAGCAGCCTGAGCTGCTGGGAGATCGCCGAGGGTGTCACCAGCAGCGCCTCGGCGACCGCCGTGACACTGCCCAGTTCGCCCAGCTCCCGCAGGATCCGCAGCTGTCGTTCGTCCACGCCCTCAGTGTAGGGACCCGATGTAGCGGCGCTAAAAGATCCTTTTAGAAACTGGCCCTGGGCTACAGAGACGATCCGGGGCACCGTAGGGGCGTGTCCGACGTCCGACGTACCGATGCGGTACTCCTCCTTGTCGCGATCGTCTGGGGATCCAGTTATCTCTCCGCCCAGACGGCCACCGCCGCCCTGCCCGTCCTGCTGGTGCTGTTCGCCCGCTACGCCCTCTCCGCGCTCGCCTGTCTCGGCGTCGTCCTCTCCCGGCGCGGCGCCCGCCGGTGGACCCGGGACGAGCTGCGCGCCGGGGTGCCGCTCGGTCTGACGCAGGCCGCGGTGCTCATCGTGGAGACGTACGGCGTCGCTCACACCACCGCCGCCAACGCCGGGCTCATCATCAGCCTGACCATCGTGCTCACCCCCCTCCTCGACCGCGCCGGGCGCTCCGGCGGCATGCCGGCCGCCTTCTACGCCGCGACCGGCGTGTGTGTCCTCGCCGTCGCCCTGCTGATGTCCGGCAACGGCTTCCACGCGCCCCGCCTCGGCGACCTGCTGATGCTGGGCGCCGCGCTGATCCGGGCCGGCCATGTCGTCCTGGTCGGACGGCTGACCGTCGGGCGGGCGATCCGTCCGCTGCAGCTGACGACGGTGCAGACCCTGGTCGGCACGGTGCTGTTCCTGCCGGCCCTCGCCGGCTCGGGGCTGCCGACGCTGGCCCGCGCCGACGCGGCGACCTGGACCCAGCTGGTCTATCTGGCCCTGTTCTGCAGTGTGTTCGCCTTCCTGGCGCAGACCTGGGCCGTGCAGCGGACGTCCGCGAGCCGGGCCAGCCTGCTCCTGGGCACCGAGCCGCTGTGGGCGGTGGCGGTGGGCATCGCCCTGGGCGGCGAGCACCTGACCGCGCTGACCGGTCTGGGCGCCGCCCTGATGCTCACCGGCACCTACTGGGGCCAGGCCGTGGAACGCACCCACCGCACCCCTCCTGCCCCGCCCGATCTGCCCGCCCCTCGCACCGAACAGGACCCCGCATGTCCGAGCACGCCACTTACCAGCACCTGATCTCCCTGCTGGACGCCGCCGGCATCGGTTATGAGCTCCTCGACCACGCACCCGAGGGCGCCACCGAGGCCGTCTGCGCGCTGCGCGGCCACCCCGCGTCCCAGGCGGCGAAGTGCATCGTGCTGCGCGTCAAGACCGACCGCCGGACCACCCGGCACGTCCTCGCTGTGGTCCCCGGCGACCGCCGCGTCGACCTGGACGCCGTCCGCTCGCTGTACGCGGCGCGCTACGCCGGCTTCAGCGACCCGGAGACGGCCGAGCGGCTGGCCCGCTCGGTGCCGGGCACGGTCCTGCCGTTCAGCTTCGATCCCGAGCTCGACCTCGTCGCCGATCCGGAGGTGGTCGCGCAGCCGAAGCTGTACTTCAACGCGGCCCGGCTGGACCGGTCGATGCGGATCTCGGGCGCCGACTACGCACGGCTGGCCGAGCCGCGGATCGAGCGGATCGCGGGGCCCGCCCCCGAGTGACCGGAGGGCTCACACGGTCTCGTCCGCCGGCACCCGCAGCGGCCAGGTGCCGTCCACCACTGCCTGCTCGTCGCCCTTGCGGCGCAGGAAGTCCTGGAAGTCCGCCGCCCACTCGGCGTACCACGCGATCTGGCGGCGGTGGAGCTCCGCCGGACCGAGGGACGCGATCTTGGGGTGGCGGTCGGCTATCGCGCAGGCGAGCCGGGCCGCGGCCAGGGCGTCCGCCGAGGCGTCGTGGGCGGCGTCCAGCCGGACGCCGTACTCCGCGCAGACCGCCTCCAGATTGCGCTTGCCGCGGCGATAGCGGTCGACCCAGCGGTCGATCGTGTACGGGTCGACGACGGGCGCGGGGGCCGTCCCGCCGAGGCGCTCCCGCAGCGACGGCAGGCCGTAGCGCCGCAGTTCGGCGGAGAGCAGGCTCAGGTCGAACGCGGCGTTGTAGGCGACGACCGGCACGCCTGTCTTCCAGTAACCCGTCAGGACATCGGCAATGGCGTCCGCCACCCGGTCCGCGGGCCGGCCCTCGCCGGCCGCGCGTTCGTTGCTGATGCCGTGCACCGCCACCGCGTCCGCCGGGATCACCACGCCCGGGTCGGCCAGCCACTCCCGGCGCCCGAGCTGCTGCCCGCCCCTGACCTCGATCACGGCCCCGGTGACGATACGCGCCTGGCCCGGATCCGTCCCGGTCGTCTCCAGGTCGAATCCGATCAGCAGCTCACGGTGCCAGCCCATGGGCGGTCCCCCTCCTTGGTGGTGCTCTCCCCCAGTGGTCTCCACCCTCCCACGGGCCACTGACAATCAGAGGAGCGCGTTCCGCTTACCCCTTCGGGCACTTCGGGCAGACCGCCCGAAACGCCCGCATGGATTCAGGACACCGGCCTCGAATCCGCCCACGCCACCTCGAACTCCTCGCGGTATGTCGGAAAGAGCCCACTGTCATGCCGGTCGCCCGACTTGACCACCCGGCTCCCGCCGCGCAGCACCAGCACCGGCGCCTCCATGCCCCGGGTGCGGCGCAGATAGGACTGCAGGACCGCGATGCCGTCCGAGCCGTCGCCGTCGACCAGGTAGGCGGTGAAGCGCGGCGTCTCGTCGTAGACCTGGATCTCGAAGGCCCCGGGGTCGCGCAGCCGGGCGCGGACCCGGCGCATGTGCAGGATGTTCATCTCCACCGAGCGGCTCAATTCGCCGCGCTTGATGCCCAGTTCCCGCTCGCGCCGCTTGACCGCGCTGGACGCCGGGTTCAGGAACAGCAGCCGCACCCGGCAGCCCGACTCGGCCAGGCGCACCAGACGGCGGCCGGAGAAGTTCTGCACCAGCAGGTTCAGGCCGATGCCGATGGCGTCGAGCCGGCGGGCCTCGCCGAAGATGTCCTCGGCCGGGAACTGCCGCAGCAGCCGCACCCGGTCGGAGTGCACGGCCACCACATCGCCGTACCGGTCGCCGACCAGGTCCTCGACCGCGTCCACCGGCAGTCGGCGCGCGGACGGTACGTCGCCACCCGCGCCGAGCACCTCCAGCAGCCGCGCCGAGGCCCGTTCGGCCTGGCCGAGCACCGCCTCGGACAGCGCCCGGTTGCGGGAGACGACGTTCCGGGTCACCTCCAGCTCGTCCAGGGCGAGTTCGACGTCCCGGCGCTCGTCGACATAGGGCGCGAAGCACGGCCAGTGCTGCACCATCAGCTCGCGCAGCTGCGGCAGCGTCAGGAAGCTGAGGACGTTGTCGTCGGCGGGGTCGAGCAAGTAGCCCTTGCGGCGGCTGACTTCGCGGACGGCGACCGCGCGCTGCACCCACTCCTGCCCGGCGGGGCCGGCCGCGGCCACCACCCAGTCGTCGCCGTGGACGGGCTCGTAGACGGGACGCAGAACAGCGGCCACCACCGCGCGCAGCCGCTGTTCGACGAGGTTCAGCCAGATGTAGGCCCGGCCGGCCCGCTGCGCGCGGGTCCGCACTTCCTGCCAGGCGTCGGCGTCCCAGTCCAGTTCCGGTCCGATGGCGCCGGCGTCCATGGGGCGCGCCAGGGACACCGTGCCGGGCGGGACGTCTGTGGAGTTCCCCTCGTGACCCTCGTCACCAGGGGGCAGCTCCCGCCCTCCCGAGCCCACCCGCGCACCGCCTTCCGTTCCCCCGAGCACTCCCCGTGTCAACGATCAAGGAAGGGTACTCCGGGACCGGTGGGCGGTGCAGCCCGATGGACAGGGTCGTTTCCCAACTGGCTCAGTCGAGACGCCCGTTCGCGCCAGCGAGCTCGGCCGGAGTGAGCGGATTCATAGCGGTGACGTCACGCGGCGCGAGCGAGAAGCCCTGCCAGTGGACCGGCATGGGCTGCTGGTCCTCGTCCCGGGCTATGTGGTGGAAGCCGACGTTCACCCACATGATGGGGTTGGTCAGGGTCTGGCCGTCGACCCACTTGTCGACCGACTTGGGGTGCCCGGTGGGGCAGTTGCCCTTGTTGTTGCTGGCGTACTGCTCGCACTTGTTGTACTGCGTGAAGTACACGTCGTGCTTGGTGAACCCGCGGCCGCTGTACTTGGCGTTGGGGCCGGCGACGAGCTCGTAGGAGCGCGGGTGGCCGTCCTTGTTCTTGCCGGTCGCGCTGACCACGCGCCACCAGCGCATGTTCTTGGCGTCGCCCGCGGTCTCCTTGGTGATCTTGGTGCGGGTGGTCTTGTTGGTGGGCGCGCGGTCGCCGGGTGCCTGCGCGGTGACCTTCGAGTCGTACTGCTCGACACGGCCCTTGGAGGAGCCGTCCAGCCCGAAGTTGAGCCGCCAGAAGACGTTGTGGCTGTGGCTGAGGGGCCTGGCCTTCGGGCCCTTGCCTATCGGCCAGCCCTGGCCGTCGCCGGCGTCGTAGTCCTGCGGTGCGAGGCTGCCGGTGGCGCCGACGTTCAGGTGGATGGTGCCGTCGTCCGAGAAGCGCCACTCGGTGATGTACTCGTACCAGCTGACCTTGTTGACGGCGTAGACGAGCAGGTCCTTGCCCTGCTTCTGGTAGAGCTTCTGGCCGCCGCTGATCGGCTGGTTCAGCATCCGGTACGCGTGCCCCCGCGCGCGTGTCGTGGTGCACAGGCCCTTGACGTTGCGGGTCTCGGTCGACTCGGGCGCCCGGACCTTGACGGTGCGGATGGTGCCGCCCGGGCACTCGCCCGCGGCCAGGTTCTCCAGACCGTCCCCGAAGTAGTAGCTCGTGATGTCGTCGTACTCCTCCGAGCCGTCGTCGTAGGGCACGTGGATCTGGGCGAGCTTGGAGCTGTTGAGGACCTTGATCGGCTTGCTCTCGCCGGGCGGCTGGTAGGTGATGTCCTCCAGGATCATTCCGGCCATGGCCTCGTGGCGCCAGCACATGCGCCAGGTCGTGCCGTTGGAGAGCTTCTGCTCGATGCGGTAGGCCGCGCTGCAGTCGGGGGCGGCGGCGGGCGCCGCCACGGGCTGGGCGGTGGCCGGTCCGGCGCCCGTGGCCGCGCCCGCCGTCAGCCCGGCCACGGCGAAGGCGGCCAGGGCCGTCCGCGTGCGGGCACGGCTCACTCTGTTGACGCGCATGAGGAATGGACTCCCTTGCATAAGGAGCGAAGGCGGAAATGGAGTGAAGGCGAGAAGGAGTGAAGGCGAGAAGGAGTGAAGGCGGAGAAGTGAAGTGATCAGCGGTCGAGTTCGGCGACCGTGCGGGCGCTCAGGTCGATCACCAGGTGCCGCATGTCGATCCACGGCCCGTTGAGGGCCTTGGGGAACAGCCGGGCACAGCGGTGTTCGCCGCACCGGTCCAGTGCGGCGGGCTGGGCGCCCGGAGCGGCCCGGAAGACCATGCTGTCGACCTCCAGCTGGTCCGGGGAGGTCAGTTCCTTGCCGGTGGCGTCCTTGTAGTCCGCCTTCAGACCCGCGCTCAGCGGGCTGGCCAGCAGGATCTTCATGGCCTCGGTGTTCTCGGAGCGGCCCAGCGGCGGCTGGACGCCTTGCTCGGTGCCGGTGTGCTCGACCTTGCCGGTGTCGAGGTTGACCGTCTTGATGACCAGCGTGTCGTCCTTGTAGTCGTAGAACGTCACGTCGGCGCGCCGCGGCGCGGCCGGATCGTCGAGTTCGTCGGTCTCCGGCTCGGCGAGGTCGATGCCGAGGGTCTGCGGGCCGCGGTCGCCGTCGACGTCCTCGCTGGACCGCTGCAGCTGGCGGTTCAGGGCGATCCGCTCGACCCTGGCCAGCTCGTCCTCGGTGAGCGGGTCGCGGCCGGTCCCCCGCTCGCCCTCGGCGGGCGCCTCCTGGACGACGCCGGGCTCGACGGCCTGGTCCTGGCCCGCTCCCTGCGCCTGTCCCGGGGCGCTCTGCCCGGTCCCCGTGTTCCGGTCGCCGGTGTCGTCGGCTCCGGCCGTGCCCGGCAGGGTGACCGCGACCATGGCCGCGGTTCCGGCCAGCGCTATCGCCGCGCCGGCCACCACCTTGCCCAGATGGCGGTGCACTGTCTTGCGCACGTTTTTCCCCCTACTCCCCCTGGGTCCCCGGGAGTATGTGATGTGCCCCACTGGTTCGGCATACCTGGGTATGCCTGGTCGATCGATAAGAGGGACATAAGTCGGGGGTGGTTCCCTCACTTTCGGGGAGACTCGAAGCCAAGGCGCCCCGACGGGGGCACTCCACCTGAAAGAGTCGTGTGCATGCAGGTCTGGCCTGGAGAGGCATATCCACTCGGTGCCACGTATGACGGCGCCGGCACCAACTTCGCGGTCTTCACGGAGGCCGCGGACAGAGTAGAGCTGTGTCTGCTGCATGACGACGGCTCGGAGACGGCGGTGGAACTGCGCGAGAGCGACGCGTTCGTCCGGCACGCGTACGTGCCGGGCATCATGCCGGGACAGCGGTACGGATTCCGGGTGCACGGGCCGTACGCCCCCGAGCACGGCATGCGCTGCAACTCGGCGAAGCTGCTCCTCGATCCGTACGCCAAGGCGGTGAGCGGCTCGATCAGCTGGGGTGAGGAGGTGTACGGCTACCACTTCGGCGCGCCCGACAAGCGCAACGACCTGGACTCGGCGCCGCACACCATGTCGTCGGTCGTGGTCAACCCCTACTTCGACTGGGGCGACGACCGGCGCCCGCGCACCGAGTACCACCACACCGTGATCTACGAGGCCCATGTCAAGGGCCTCACCATGCGGCACCCGGGGCTCCCGGAGGAGCTGCGCGGCACCTACGCGGGCCTGGCGCACCCCGCACTGATCGAACACCTCACCGAACTGGGCGTCACCGCGCTGGAACTGATGCCCGTACACCAGTTCGTGAACGACCACCGGCTGGTCGACATGGGGCTGAACAACTACTGGGGCTACAACACCATCGGCTTCTTCGCCCCGCACAACGCCTACGCGTCCTGGGGCGACCGCGGCCAGCAGGTGCTGGAGTTCAAGTCGGCGGTGAAGGCGCTGCACGAGGCCGGCATCGAGGTCATCCTGGATGTCGTCTACAACCACACCGCCGAGGGCAACCATCTGGGCCCGACCCTGTCCTTCCGGGGCCTGGACAACCTCTCCTACTACCGGCTCACCGACGACCCCCGCTACTACATGGACACCACGGGCACCGGGAACTCCCTGCTCATGCGGTCCCCGCACGTCCTCCAGATGATCATGGACTCGCTGCGGTACTGGGTCACCGAGATGCACGTCGACGGCTTCCGCTTCGACCTCGCGGCCACCCTGGCCCGGCAGTTCCACGAGGTGGACCGGCTGTCGTCGTTCTTCGACCTGGTGCAGCAGGACCCGGTGGTCTCCCAGGTGAAGCTGATCGCGGAGCCGTGGGACGTCGGCGAGGGCGGCTACCAGGTGGGCAACTTCCCGCCGCTGTGGACCGAGTGGAACGGCAAGTACCGCGACACCGTACGGGACCTGTGGCGGGGCGAGCCGCGCACGCTCGCGGAGTTCGCCTCCCGGCTGACCGGCTCCTCCGACCTGTACCAGCACGACGGGCGGCGGCCGCTGGCCTCCATCAACTTCGTCACCTGCCACGACGGCTTCACCCTGCACGACCTCGTCGCGTACAACGACAAGCACAACGAGGCCAACGGGGAGGACAACCGCGACGGGGAGAGCCACAACCGGTCGTGGAACTGCGGAGCGGAGGGCGAGACCGACGATCCGGCCGTGCTGGAGCTGCGGGCCCGCCAGATCCGCAACTTCCTCGCCACCCTGATGCTCTCCCAGGGCGTGCCGATGATCAGCCACGGTGACGAGTTCGCGCGCACCCAGCACGGCAACAACAACGCCTACTGCCAGGACAGCGAGCTGGCCTGGCTGCGCTGGCCGGACCCCGACGACGAGGACGGCAACCGGCTGCTGGAGTTCACCCGCGCGATGGTGTGGCTGCGCCGGGACCATCCGGTCCTGCGCCGGCGCCGCTTCTTCCACGGGCGTCAGGTGGAGGGCACGCACGACGACCTGTCGGACATCGCCTGGTTCACCCCGCAGGGCAAGGAGATGACCCAGCGGGACTGGAACTCGGCGCAGGCGTCGGCGCTGACGGTGTTCCTCAACGGCAACGCGATCTCCGAGCCGGGCCCGCGCGGGGAGCGCATCAGCGACGACTCCTTCCTGCTGATGTTCAACGCGTCGCCGAAGACCCTCGACTTCGTCGTACCGGTCGACCACGGCCGGCAGTGGCAGGTGGTCGTGGACACCGCGCGCGTGGACGGCGTTCCGCCCGGCACCGGGCCCAAGGTGCAGGACGGGGACCGGCTGACCCTGGTGGACCGCAGCCTGGTGGTGCTCCAGCGGCCGGTCTAGGAGCGGGTGTGCGGACGCCCGGCCACGCGCGCGTGGCCGGGCGCGTCATGTGAGGGGTACGACCCCGCCCGCGCGGTCAGCGCGAGGGCGCAGGCGAGGGCGGCGGCCAGGCTCGCCGCCCCGAAGGCCGCGGCGGGGCCGTACGTCTCGGCGAGGCGGCCGGTCACGGCGACCGCCAGGGCCTGGCCGCCCACCAGGGCGCTGGTCGCGACGGCCATCGCCTCGGCCAGCCGGACCGGCGGCACCACCCGCTCGGTGAGCCCGAACACCGTGATCAGGTGCGGCGCGTAGGCCACCCCGAGGACGGTGACCACGGCGTACAGACCGGCCAGGCCGTTCGTCCACAGCAGGGGCAGCGACAGCGCGAACGCCGCCGCGGTCGCCGCCCGCCACCGCGCCGGGAGCCCCACGCGCGCGGGTACGGCGGCCATGGCGAGCCCCGCGACGGCGCTCATGACCCCCATGGCCGCGTACACGAGTCCGGCCTGCTCCGGCCGCCCGAGCCGCTCGGTGAGCGCGGTGATGCCCGCCTGGCAGGCGCCGAACATGGCTCCCTGGAGGGCGAGCGCGGCGCGCAGCGAGTGGACGGCGCGGGGCATGCGCCCGAGCCGCTCGGTGCGGCGCGCGGCGGCCGGACCGGTCACCGTGGCCGTCGGGTGGAGGGCGAAGGCGCCGCCGCACAGGGCCACCAGGAACGCCGCGCCGAGCAGGGCGTGGGCGGGGTGGGCCAGGACCGCGGCGAGGCCCACCAGGGCGGGGCCCAGCACGAAGGAGACCTCGTCCAGGGTGCTCTCGAAGGAGAGCGCGGCGCCGACCACCGGCTCGGGTGCCCGGTGCCGCCGGGCGAGGGCGACCAGGCGGGCGCGGGCCAGGGGGCCGACCAGCGGCACGCTCGCGCCCACGCACGCGCCGAGGAGCGCGAGCCAGGGCGTGGCGAGCCCGGCGAGCGCCCCGGCCACCAGCGCGGTGATCGCGAGGGCGTTGGCGAGCGAGAAGGCGAGCACGACCGTGCGCTGCCCGTGCCGGTCCGCGAGCCGGCCCACGAGCGGTCCGCAGACCACCTGCCCGACGGCCAGCGCCCCACCGGTCAGACCGGCGGCGGCGAGGGAGCCACTCGTGCGGGCGACGAGGAGAACACTGCCGAACTGGATGGTGGCCGTGGGCAGTCTGCCGAGGAACGACACCCCCGGCAGAAGCGGCCCGGTCAGGCCGATCACCTCACGGTATGTGTCCAGCGCCCGGCCCCGCCCCACGGATCCCATCGCTCGAAACTAGCCACGCGCGCGGGGCCACGTGGAGGGGACGATGACACGAAGGGCGGCTGGGCGGGTACGTACGTTTCCATGACACCTGAGCGACCTGACACGGTGGCGCCCACGGCCACGTACCGGCTGCAAGTGCAGCCCGAGTTCCCCTTCGCCGCCGCGGCCGAGGCGGTGCCGTACCTGGCCTCGCTCGGCGTCTCGCATCTGCATCTGTCCCCGGTGCTGGAGGCGGTGCCCGGCTCGGCGCACGGGTACGACGTCGTCGATCACGGGCGCGTGCGGGAGGAACTGGGCGGCGAGGACGGGCTGCGCGCGCTGGCCCGTACCGCCCGGGAGCACGGCCTCGGCCTGATCGTGGACATCGTGCCCAACCACATGGCGATGGCGCCGCGCCACAACCGGGCCCTGTGGGAGGTGCTGCGCGAGGGCCCCAAGTCCCCGTACGCGCGCTGGTTCGACATCGACTGGGAGGCACAGGGCGGGCAGGTGCTGCTGCCGGTGCTCGGCGGACCGCTCGGCCAGGAGCTCGGCCGCCTGGAGACCGACGGCGACGTGCTGCGCTACTACGACCAGGCGTTCCCGCTGCGCCAGGGCACCGAGGACCTGCCGCTGCCCCAGCTCCTGGACGCCCAGTGGTACCGCCTCGGCTGGTGGCGGCTGGCCCGCACCGAGCTGAACTACCGCCGGTTCTTCAGCATCTCGGAGCTGATCGGGGTGCGGGTGGAGGACCCGGAGGTCTTCGAGGCCACGCACGACAAGATCCTCGCGCTGCTCCACGAGGGCGTGATCGACGGGCTGCGCGTCGACCATCCCGACGGGCTCGCCGACCCCGACGGGTATCTGCGGCGGCTGCACGAGGCGACCGGGGGCCGCTGGACGGTCGTGGAGAAGATCCTCTCGGACGGGGAGCACCTGCCCGCCGCCTGGCCCGTCGCCGGGACCACCGGCTACGACGCGCTGCGGCACATCGACGGCCTCTTCACGGACCCGGCGGGGCACGAGGAACTCCTCGGCGAGTACCGGCGGTTCGCGGCCCCGCAGACGGACCGGGGCGGACAGTGGGAGACGACCGTGCGGCGGGCCGCGTACAAGGTCCTCACGCACGAGCTGGCCGCGGAGACCGAGCGCCTGACCCGGGTCGCCGACCGGGTCTGCACCACCTCGGCGGATCCCGCGCTGCGCGACCGCGCGCCCTGGGCGCTGCGCACCGCGCTCCAGGAGCTCCTGGTCCGGCTGGAGGTCTACCGGCCCTACGCCTCCGGCGACCCGGCCGCCGTCGTCACCGAGGAGGCGGCGGCCGAGGCACGGCACGCCTTCGTGGTCCCGGAGGAGGCCGACGCGGTCGACGTCGTACGGGACCTGGTGCTCGGCCGGGACGGGGACGGGCCCGACCGGACGGAGTTCCGTACCCGCTTCGCGCAGACGGCGTCGGCGCTGCGGGCCAAGTCCGTGGAGGACACCGCGTTCTACCGCTATGTGCCGCTGCTGTCGGCGACCGAGGTGGGCGGCAACCCGGGCGGTCCCGCGATGTCCCCGGAGGACTTCCACGCCTACTGCGCGCGCGTGCAGCGCGACTGGCCGACGACGGGGATCGTCGTGTCGACGCACGACACCAAGCGCAGCGCCGACGTCCGGGCCGCGCTCGCGGTGCTCACCGAGTGCCCCCAGCGGTGGGCGGACGTGCTGTCCGAGGTGACCCGCGCCGGTGAGAACGTGCCCGACGCGCAGCTGGCGTGGGCCGCCTGGCAGACGGTGTTCGGGCTCGGCCCCGCGGACCCGGAGCGGGTGCGGGAGGCGCTGCTGAAGCATGTGCGGGAGGCCGGCCTGTACACGAGCTGGACGGAGCAGGAACCGCCGTACGAGGAGGCGGTGGCGGCCTACGTCGAGGCGGGGCCCTGCGGTCCGCCCGGCGCCCACGTGGCCGCCCTGCGCGACCGCCTCGGCCCGCACATCCGGGCGAACCTGCTGGGCACCGCCCTGGTCCACCTGACGATGCCGGGCGTGCCGGACGTGTACCAGGGCACGGAGGGTGAGTACCGGGCCCTGGTCGACCCGGACAACCGGCGGCCGGTGCGCTTCCCGCCCCTGGAGACGGGGGAGAAGAACACGCTGACCGCGGCGGCGCTGCGGCTGCGCGCACGCCGACCGGCCGCTTTCGGTGCGGCGGCGACGTACACCCCGCTGTCCGCGCAGGGTCCGGCGGCGGCGCACTGTGTGGCGTTCGCGCGCTCGCAGGAGGTGGTCACCGCGGTGACCCGGCTGTCGCTGCGGCTGGCGGAGGCGGGTGGCTGGCGGGAGACGGCGCTGGAGCTGCCGCCGGGGCGGTGGGCCGACGTGGTGACACCGGGACGGGAGTTCACGGGGCACGTGCGCGTGGAGGAGCTTTTCGGGCCGCTTCCGGTGGTGCTGCTGGAGCGGGTCTGAGGGCACGGCGGGCGGGCGCGCGCCACGGTGGCGCGCGCTGCTGGGCGGGCCGTACGACCGGCTCGCCGCCGCGCGCGCTCCCCGCGTCCGCCGCGTGCGGGCGGCGCGTCGTGGTGTGCGGCGCCGCTCCCTCCGTTCCCGGCATGTCGGGGGCCGCCGGTGCCCGTCCCCTCCCCCACGGCTCCCGTCGGCACCGGCCGCCCCGCCGGTCGGCGTGGCATGCCCCTGGGCGCCCCCTGGAGCCTCCCCCTGGGTCTCCTTGACAGTGCTCGGCGGCCGTGGGGTACTGCGGATTGCGAGGCCGGGCGGATGTGACGGGGGTGAGTCTCCTGCCGGAGCTGCGCTACCCCTCGGTGACCGAAGTCGTCTCGGCGGCCCGGGCGTTGGCAGCCCAACGGCCGGGCCTGTGCACGCTGCGGGAGGTGGGCCTCTCCCGCGCGGGCCGCCCCCTGCAGCTGCTGTCCGTGGGCCGTGGGCGGCGTGCCGTGCTGGTCGTCGCGGGCGCCCACGCCAACGAGCCGACCGGCGGCCCGACCCTGCTCGCGCTGGCCGAACGGGTCCTGGACGAGCGGGCGCTGCGGTCCGGCACCTCCTGGCACTTCCTGCTGTGCGCCGATCCCGACGGGGCGAGCCTGCATGTCACTCCGGCGCCGCGCAGCCTGTTCGACTACCACCTCGGCTTCTTCCGGTCGGCGGGCCCCGAGCAGCCGGAGTGGTCGCCCGCGGTCCTGCCGCCCGACCGGCTGCCGCCGGCGACCCGCGCCCTGACCGGGGTCATCGACGAACTGCGCCCCTACCTCCAGGCGACCCTGCACGGGACCGAGCTGGGCGGCAGCTGGGTGCAGCTGACGAAGGACCTGCCCGGGCTCGCCGAGCCGTTCGCCAAGTCGGCGGCGGAGCTGAACATCCCGGTGGAGACGGGCGCCTCGGACGCCGCGGGCTGGCCCGCGTCCGGGCCGGGCGTGCATGTGATGCCGGCCGCGGGGGCGGGAGCGGCGTACCCGAGCATGCCGGACGACGCGCGGCAGAGTACCTGGCACCACGTGCACCGGTACGGGGGGATGACGGCGGTCGTGGAGGTGCCGATGTGGGCGAGCGACCTGGTGGACGACCCGGTACCGCATCCGGCGCCGACGGCGGCGATGCGGCGGCTCGCGGGCCGGCTGCTGCGGGACACGCGGGAGGTGGAGCGGGTGCTCACCGAGGTGCTGCCCCGGCTGGACGGCGCCGACGGACCGCTGCTGCGGGCCACCCGGTGGGCGCTGGAGCTGGTGCCGGGGCTGGCGGCGGACTGGACGCGCGGGGCGCCGGTGGACGACACGCGCGCGTACATCGGCAGTGTGGACGCCTTCGCTCGCCGGCTGCCGCTGCGGGCGGCGGCCATGCTGCTACGGGTGCTGCAGGAGACGGACGACCGGGCGGCGCCGGGTCTGGAACGGCTCGTGGCGTCCTGGAGCAGCTCCTTCGAGCGACGGTTCCGGGCCCGCTGGGTGCCCTTGGAGCACCAGGTCGAGCACCAGTCCCGCACGGTCGTCGCGGCGGCCCGGCACGCGCGCGACCGGGTGGCCTGAGAGCCGCCACGCGCGCGTGCCGGGGGCGCGCACCGCTCAGTGGTCCAGGGCGAACACCGCCCCCGTCCGCGCCGCCAGCTCGCACGCGTTGCTGAACTCCCGCCGGTACTCGACCGGACGGCCGTTCCACTGGCCGCTCGCCCGGGCGGAGACCGGGGCGTAGATCATCGGGCAGATCGCGTCCCGCTGGGACAGGCGGTCGAGGGTGCCGTCGACCGCCGCGAGGGCCGCGCAGGCCTCGGCGGCGCGGGCGTGGCCCTGGGGCGGGCCGCACATCAGCAGCGTGCCGCGGGTGTGGCTGGAGTGGGCGTCGCCCGTGGTGAGCGTGAGGTAGAGCCAGTTGCCCGGGAGGGTCTCCCGCTCGCCGGCCTGCGCCGGAACCGTCGCGAGGACGAGGAGGGAGGCGGCCGCGAGCAGAACGCCCCGGACACCGGCCCGTCCCGCCTTCACCGTGGTGGAGTGTGTCATTCCCGGTGCATCGGCACCGCGGCCTCGGAACCCCACCCCTGCTCACCCGAACGGGAACCCCCGCGGGCGTGGCGGGAGGCCAGGTCGAACGCGGCGAGCACCACCCGGGACTGGTATTCGACCTGGCGTGCGACCGGTATCCACCGCGCGCCGCAGCCGTCGCGGTAGTCGGCGCACCACAGGTCGATGAGCCGGTCCAGCTCAGGCAGCACACCGGCCGGGTCGCGGCCGGAGCCGGCCACCAGCCGGTGCAGCAGTCCCGCGGTGCGCAGCGCCAGCCGCCGCCCGGCGATGCGCAGGGTGGCCAGGTGGGCGGTGCTGAGCGGGGGCAGGGGATGGGCGTCGGCGGTGACGATGTCGGGGTCCCACGCGTCGGCGAGCCCTGGGCAGACCAGGACGTAGTCGTCGACCGGGGCGAGCAGGCGGGCGGTGTCCTGGGTGGCGGGCAGGTGGTGGCGCAGGCGGACGAGGAGCCGGGCCAGCAGCCGGGAGTCGTGCCGCAGGGCGCGGCTGACCGTGCGCAGGACGGCCACCGCGTCGGCGGGTGCGGTGTCGTCCTCCACCGCGGCCACGCCCCACATGGGTGCCTCGACCACCGCGGTCACCGTGCCGTAGCGGTAGGGGTGGAACCAGGTCGACTCCACGGCGGCCTCGGTGATGGCCGCGGCGAGGTCGCCCCGGCGCGGCGGCGGGATCAGGTAGACGGCCGGCCCCAGGCGCGGCCAGTACAGGGTGTCGTACGGGCCGAGTTCGCGGGGGATGCGCAGGCGGGCCGCGGTGTGCGCGAGGCGACGCGGGAAGCCGGGCAGGTCGTGGGTGAGCTCGGCGAAGCCGCCGCCGACGTCAACGCCGTGCAGCGAGCACTGCAGGAAGGGGCGCAGTTCGTCCTGGAGGTCGAGCAGGGCGCGGGTCTCGGGCAGCGTGACGCGGTCCGCCCCGTCGGGCAGCCACTCGGGCTGTTCCAGGAAGCCGGGGCGGAAGAAGTTCCGGAAGTAGCGGCCGAGGGTGTACGGGCCCTGGAGCCAGCCCTCGTTGCGGCGCAGACCGTCGGGGTCGAGGCACAGCAGGAGGTTCCAGGTGGCGTCGGCGTCCTGGTGCCGGCGGGGGTCGGCGAGGGCGCGTTCGGCGAGCCGGAGGGCGGTGGCGCCGCCCACGGGTTCGTTGGCGTGCGGTCCGGCGACGACGAGGGCCTGGCGGCTGCCGTGGCCGACGGAGAGCAGCCACAGCGGGCTGCCTCCGCGGGAGGTCCCGACGCGGCGCAGCCGGGCGTCGGCGGGGTGGCGGGTGACGAGCGCGGCCGCCCGGACGCCCAGCTCGTCGGCGGTCGGGTAGCGGAGGAGTGGCAGCAGGGCGCACCTCCGCGAGCCGGTGCCGTCGGTTCACCTGTTGTGCCTGAGGTACGTCCAGTCAGTCACGGCTGCGGCGGGTACGTCAACGCCCGCGCAAGCAAAGGGATTTCCCCCACCGCACCCCGTAAAGCCAAGGCCAGAGCTAAGGTTCGGCTCAGTTCACGGTGAGCCGGAAGGCCAGCTGTCCAAAGCCGACCTGGTCGCCCTCGCGGACCACGGCCGCCCCGATGACGCGCCGTCCGTTCACCGTGGTGCCGTTGGTCGAGCCGAGGTCCCGCAGCACCCACATGCCGCCCTGGCGGGTCAGCTCGGCGTGCACCCGCGAGACCGTCTCGTGGGTGAGGCGCAGTCCGCTGGCGGGGTCGCGCCCGATGCGCAGGGGGTGGCCGCCGCCGGGGTGGGGCAGCAGCAGCTTGGGCAGCCGCTCGGCCTGCCAGGCCCTGCGCAGCCGTACCCCGAACCCGGAGACCGCCTCGACGCTGCCGAGCACCATCTTGGAGAACCGGTTCTCCTGGGGCAGGTCGGCGGTGAGGGCGAGCAGTTCGTCGGCGCGGCGGGCGGCCAGGGCCAGCTCCATGCGCCGGATGAACGTGTCGTGCGAGAGCCGTCCCAGGGCGACGCCGTCACGGAGCACCTTCAGCGCCTTGTCGCGCTCCGCGTCGGAGAGCCGCGCGGGGTACGTGGGGAACTCGAAGGACGACGTCACGTCGTGATTGTCGGTCAGCCGGGCCCGGGGTGTCCAGAAGACGAGAAAACACCCGCCACGCGTGCGTATCCGACGACACCCGCCGCAAAAGGGAAGATTCAAAAGCGGATCGATCTCGTTTGAAGCACCATGGACGGGCTACATCACGGTGAGCAGACGAAGGGGAACCGTCCGTGCAGTTCGAGGTGTGGGCACCGCAGGCCGGCCGTGTGACGCTCCATTGCGGGGACGCCACGCGCGCGTTGGAGCGCGATCCGGAGCGAGAGGGCTGGTGGCAGGGGGAGGCGGACGCCGAGGACGGCACCCGGTACGGCTACGCGCTGGACGACGGCCCCGTCCTGCCCGACCCGCGCTCGCGCCGCCAGCCCGACGGGCCGGACGGACGCAGCGCCGTCGTGGACCACGGGCGCCACACCTGGCGCGCCGCATGGGCCGGACGCCCGCTGCCGGGCGCGGTCCTCTACGAGCTGCACGTGGGCACGTACACCCCCGAGGGCACCCTGGACGCCGCCGCCGAGCGGCTCGGGCACCTCGTGGAACTGGGTGTCACCCACGTCGAGTTGATGCCCCTGTGCCCCTTCCCCGGCCGGCACGGCTGGGGGTACGAGGGGGTGTCGCTGTGGGCGGTGCACGAGCCGTACGGCGGACCCGAGGCGCTGAAACGGTTCGTCGACCGGGCGCACGACCTCGGACTCGGGGTGGTGCTCGACGTGGTGCACAACCACCTCGGCCCCTCGGGCAACTACCTGCCCCTCTTCGGGCCCTACTTCACCGAGACCCACCACACGCCCTGGGGCGCCGCCGTCAATCTCGACGCTCCCGGCTCCGACGAGGTGCGCGACTACTTCGTGGGCAGCGCCCTGGCCTGGCTGCGCGACTACCGGGTCGACGGACTGCGCCTGGACGCGGTGCACGCGTTGCGGGACACGCGCGCGTGCCACTTCCTGGAGGAGCTGTCGACGGCGGTGGACGCGCTGTCGGCCGAAGTGGGGCGGCCGCTGTTCCTGATCGCCGAGTCCGACCTGAACGACCCGCGGATCATCACCGCGCGCGAGAACGGCGGACTGGGACTCCAGGCGCAATGGAACGACGACTTCCACCACGCCCTGCACACCGCGCTGACCGGCGAGGCCCAGGGCTACTACGCCGACTTCGGGCGCTCCCCCCTGGCGTCCGTCGCCAAGACGCTCACCGGCGGGTACTTCCACGACGGCACCTACTCCAGCTTCCGCGGACGCCGGCACGGACGGCCCCTGGACCGCGCGCGGACGGCCGGACACCGCCTGCTGGGCTACACCCAGACCCACGACCAGATCGGCAACCGCGCCCAGGGCGACCGGCTCGCCGCCTCCCTCTCCCCCGGCCTGCTGGCCTGCGCGGCCACGCTCACCCTGACCGCGCCGTTCACGCCGATGCTGTTCATGGGCGAGGAGTGGGCGGCCGGCACGCCCTGGCAGTTCTTCACCGACCACACCGACCCCGAACTGGCCGAGGCGGTACGGCGGGGCAGGCGCCGGGAGTTCGCCGCGCACGGCTGGGCCGAGGAGGACGTGCCCGACCCGCAGGACCCGGCGACCCGGGACCGCTCCTGCCTGGACTGGTCCGAGCCCGAGCGTGAGCCCCACGCGCGCGTGCTGGCCTGGTACCGCCGGCTCATCGCCCTGCGGCACGAGCAGCCGGACCTGACCGACCCGGACCTCGCCGACACCAAGGTGGCCTACGACGAGCGGCAGCGCTGGCTGGCCTTCCGGCGCGGGGACGTCCGGGTGGCCGTCAACCTCGCCGGGGAACCGGCGCGGATCCCGCTGGGGCCCCGTCAGGCGCGCGTCCTGGCCGCGTGGGAGCCCGTGGAGGCACCCGGCGCGGACGGGGTGCTGCAGCTGCCCGGGGAGTCGTGCGTGGTGCTGCTCCAGGAGTGAGCGCCAGCCCCTTCCGCTCGGACAGGGCCTACGACTCCTCGTCGTCCCGCAGTTCGGTGACCCGCTCCAGCAGGATCGCCTCCCAGGCCAGGTCCAGTTGCCGGCGCAGCTGCGGCAGGGGGGCGGGGCGGGTGCCGGCGAGGGCCTCGGCGAGGTGCAGGACGGTGTCGCAGCGGGCCAGCCACAGGCCGCGCAGACAGGGGCGGGCGCCGTAGCCGGCGAGGGTGGCGGCGCGGACGGCGGCCGGGGAGCCGACGGCGCGGGCGAGTCCCGCGATGTCCTCGGCGGGGTCCCCGGCGACGGTGTCGGTCCAGCCGAGGACGCCCCGCACCCGGCCGTCCGCGCTGACCACCAGGTGCTCGCCGGTCAGACCGTGGTGGACGAGGACGGCGCTGCCGGGCTGGGCGGCGAGCTGCACCGCGGCCGGCTGGGTGAGCTGGTGCAGCCGGGCGGGATCGAAGTCGTCGGCGGGGTCGAGGCGCCGGGCGGCGCGTTCGGCGGCCCGGCGCAGCCCTTCCAGGGAGCGCGGTCCGGTGCGCGGCACGCCGAGCGCCTCGGCCTGCCGCAGGGGCACCTCGCGCAGCCCGGTGAGCAGCCCGGCCAGGTCGGCCTCGCCGAGGGCGGACACGTCGTGCACCTCGGCCGAGCCACCGGGCACCCTGGTGTCCAGCGTGTAGGTCAGCCCGGTCGCCCACTCGCCGTGCGCGACGCTCGTCGGCACGGCGACCGGGACGTACGGCCGGACCAGGTCGCGCAGCCGCAGCTCGCGGCGCTGCCGGGCGGCGGCCTCCCGGTCGGGCGCGAGGCGCAGCACATGGCGGGGGCCGACCCACCAGGTGGCGGACCCGCCGCCCTCGGCGACGGGCCGGACCTCGGGTCCCGCGGTGTCGTCCGCACCGTCCTTGAGCAGGGAACGGACCAGTCGGCGGACGGTGTCCGCGGTGGGTGTCGGTGCCTGGGTCATGGGTCGCGCCGTAGGTCGGGGGAGGGTGCCGGGGCTCCTGGGGCCGTCTCAGTCCACTATGACCATCTCGCGGGTCGTGTCGTTGAGGCGGCGGCCGCCGTCCTCGGTGACCGTGACGATGTCCTCGATGCGCACCCCGAACCGGCCCGGCAGGTAGATGCCCGGCTCCACGGAGAAGCACATCCCGGGCACCAGGGGCTGGTCCTCGCCGTCGATCATGTACGGCGGCTCGTGCGTGGTGACGCCGATGCCGTGCCCGGTGCGGTGGATGAAGTACGCGCCGTACCCGGCGTCCGTGATGACCGCGCGGGCGGCCCGGTCCACCTCCTGGCAGGCGACACCGGGCCGGACGGCCTGGAATCCGGCCTCCTGGGCCGCGCGCACGAGGTCGTGGATCCGGCGCTCCTCGTCGGTGGGCTCGCCGACGTGGACCGTGCGGGAGGTGTCGGAGCCGTAGCCGCCGAGGAGGCCGCCGAAGTCGAGGACGACCATGTCGCCGCGCTCGATGACGCGGTTCCCGGGTTCGTGGTGCGGGTTGGCGCCGTTGGGGCCCGAGGCGACGATCGTGAAGTCGACCGTCTCGTGTCCGTGTTCCCGCAGCAGCCGGGCCAGGTCCGCGGCGACCTCGGTCTCCTTGCGGCCCGCGAAGGGAACCTGCCGGATCTCCTCGTACGTGGCGTCCGCGGCCGCGCCCGCGGCTGTCAGCCGCTCCAGTTCCGCCGCGTCCTTGACGGCCCGGAGCATCGGCAGCGCCTCGGTGAGGGAGGCGTAGGAGGAGTCGGGCAGGGTCTTCGCCAGGCCCAGCAGGTGCATGGCCCAGGCGTTGTCGCTGATGCCGAACCGGCCGTCCCGCTGCAGCAGGGCCGCCGTGACGGCGTAGGGGTCCTTGCCGTCGGTCCAGTCGAGCAGGGTCAGCGCGGGCGCGCCGGTCGCCTTGGCGGCGTCGGGGGCCTCCAGCGCGGGGACGATCAGGCCGGGGTCCCGGCCGGGGACGAGGACGAGCAGGGTGAGCCGTTCGGTGACGGCGGTGGGCGCGTATCCGGTGAGCCACACCAGGTCGGGTCCGGGCGCCACGAGCAGCCCGGCGAGTCCGGCGTCGGCGGCCGCCCGCGCGGCGCGCTCCATACGGGCGCGGTAGTCGTCGGCGGTGAAGGGAGCGGGCGTAGGGGCGGTCATCCGGGCCTCCCTGGGCGGGTGAAGGTGACTACGGGCAGCATCCTGCCCGGACGGCGGGGGCGGCGCGAGCCGGTCGGCGGACCCGGGCTCATCCCTCCAGGGCCATCCGGGCGCCGAGGAGCAGCAGCACCCCTCCGGAGACCTGTTCGAGCCGGCGGCGCACTCCCGCGCGGGACAGCAGGCTCCTCAGCCGGCCGACGAACCACACGTACAGGCCGTAGTAGCCGATCTCGTAGACCGCCCAGAGCGCGGTGAGGCCCACCATGGCGGGCAGGTGCGGGGCGCCGTGGGGCACGAACTGCGGCAGGAAGGAGAGGGCGAAGACGGCTGCCTTGGGGTTGGCGAGGTTGAGCAGCAGGCCCGCGCGGTAGGACACCCAGCCGCTGCGGCCACCGGCCTCCCCGGCCTCGCTCGCCGGTTCGTCCCGCGTGCGGCGGGCCGCCCGCAGCGTCTGCACGCCGAAGCCGACCAGGACGACCGCGCCGACGACGCGCATCACGTCGTACGCCACTTCCGAGACGGTCAGCAGGGCGGTGAGGCCGAAGGCGGCGACGACGCCCCAGACGAAGACGCCGGTCTCGTTGCCGAGCACGGTCAGGAAGCCGGAGCGGCGGCTGTGCAGCGACTGCCGGATGATCAGGACGGTGCTGGGTCCCGGCGAGGCGGCCACCAGGGTGCAGGCCCCCAGGAAGGCGACGAGAGTGGTCAGCATGGGGTCATGGTGGCGGGGAGGCCGCCGTGGGGACAGTGGTTTTCCGGCAGCGCTCAGGTGACGACGCCCGGGGTGACGGTCAGCTGCTGGTAGCCGCCGCTGCGATGACGCACCGTCAGGGCGACCTCGGTGCCGGGGCTGATCCGGGCCACCGCGCGGGCGAGGTCGGCGGCGTCGTCGATGCGGGTCGTGCCGAGGACCAGGAGGACATCGCCGCGGACCAGGCCGGCCGAGTAGCCGGGGCCGGGCACATGGACGCCGATCACCTCGGCGCCCGCCTTGTCGGCGTCCACGGCCTCCACCCCGAGGGTGGCGGTGGCCGGCGCGGGGGCGGGGCTCGGGGTGGCGGGCGGGGCGGGGCGCGGGTCGGCCGGGGCTGCCGGGGCGCTCATGGGGCCGGGGCCCGCCTGCCGCAGCTCGGCGAGCTTGCTCATGCCGATCACCGTGGCGGCGACCGTGCCCAGTCCGACGCCGGACAGGACCAGGACCGTGCCGACGAACAGCGCGAACAGCACGGTCCTGAGCCGGCGTCCGCGCCGGCGCGCGGCATGCGGGCGCCGGGGGGCCGGGGGCCTCGTGCCGCCGCCGGGCTCCTGGCCGGGCATCGGCTTGGGACGCAACGCGGTGTGTTCCATGGCTCGCCTCCCGCCGGAGGTTACGGATCGCCTCCGGCTGGAGGACTACCCGGGGCGCCGGCGCACGACGTGCCACGAACGAGTGAGACTGACCGCTGGTCAGGAGCGGAAGTCTCCCTGGTCACGGGAGGCGAGTGCGGCCACCAGCTGACGCGCCGCCCCCTGGAGCGGACCGGTGTGCACCAGTTCCGTGCGATGCACGAGCCGGGGTGCGGTGACCGGCACGGCCACGCCGCCCGGCACGTCCGTGGCCGCCGAGCGCGGGAGCAGGGTCAGGCCGTGCCCGGCGACGGCCAGCGCGCTGAGGCCCCGTACGTCGGTGCCCTCGTAGCGCAGGGACGGGCGGAAGCCCTGGCCGCCGTCGGCCGCGCGGAGCTGGGTGAGCGGCAATCCCGCGTCGGGGGCGTCGAGCCAGCGGGCGTCGGCGAGATCGGCGAGGCGCAGCCCGGGGCGCCGGGCCAGGGGGTGCGCATGCGGCAGCAGCACGCACACCGGTTCCTCGCCCGCGCCGCGTGTGGTCAGCGGTGCCACGTCGGGCAGCCGCAGCGGGTCGCTGGGGGCGGCCAGGCCGTCGACGAGGCCCAGATCGGCGGAGCCGGTGGCGACGGCCGCCGGGATCTCGTCCCGGGGCAGCGCCTTGAGGGTCACCCCGGCGGCCGGGAGCGCGGCGAGGACGCGGGGTCCGAGCGCGGTGGGCGCGGCGGCGAGGGTCAGTCCGTGGGCGGGCGCGGCGGCCATCCGGACCACGTCCGCACGGGCCGCGTCCAGGCGCAGCAGCAGCGGGGCCGCGTGTTCCAGCAGCCGTGCGCCGGCCGCCGTGGGGGCGACGGGCCTGCGGGTGAGCAGGGGGGTGCCGAGGTCCTGTTCGAGGGCCGCGATGTGCTGGGACACGGCCGACTGGGTGTACCCGAGGTCGCGGGCGGCCTCGGAGAAGGAGGCGAGACGGGCGACCGTGACGTAGGTGCGCAGCAGATGCGGGTCCATGCCCTTGAGGATGGCATCAGCAGCGCTTATCGAGCATGCAGGAATCATCGTTGGACGTGAACTCGAGGGCGCGCCCAGGATGGCGGGCATGACCGAGACCTTCGCGCGGATCGCCCTGGTCGGCGACCGCTCCCCCAATGTCGTGTCGCACACCCGGATCCCGCTGCTGCTGGACGCCCTCGCCGCCCGTGAGCGGCTGGTCCTCGACGCGTACTGGATCCCCACCGAGGAGGCCGGCGAGCCGGGTGCCGTGGACGGGTTCGACGCGCTGTGGGTGGTGCCGGGCAGCCCGTACCGCAGCGAGGCCGGGGTGATCGCGGCGATCCGGACGGCGCGCGAGCGGGGCATCCCGTTCCTGGGGACGTGCGCCGGGTTCCAGCACGCGGTGCTGGAGTACGCCCGCCATGTCTGCGGGCTCACCGGCGTGGCGCACGCGGAGAACGACCCGTCCGCCGAGGACCCGATCATCGGCCGCTGGCCTGCTCGCTGGTGGGCCACGAGGCGGCGGTCGCCGTCGAACCGGGCTCGCTCGCGCACTCCGTGATCGGCTCGGAGCGGACCGTCGAGCGTTACTTCTGCGCCTACGGCCCCTCGCGTCACATCGACACGCTGACCGCTCACGGCCTGCGCTTCTCCGGGCGCGACGAGGACGGCCAGGTCCGGATCGCCGAACTGCCCGGCCACCCCTTCTTCCTGGCCTCCCTCTTCCAGCCGGAGCTGTCCGGGGACGGCTCCCGACCACACCCGGTGGTCACGGCCTGGGCCAGGGCGGCCGTCGAACACGCAGGTCAGCGCGTTTGAGGCGGGCGGGCCGGTCCCGTTGTCAGTGGGGGCTGTTACGTTCTGTGACATGACCGATCACGCACTGCAGAGGCTCCGCCAGGATCCGCGGCCGGCCGAACTGGCCGCCCTGCACTTCGACTTCGACCTGAGCCGTGCCGTCCACGGCCATGTCGAGCCGGTCCGCCTCGCCTCGGGCGGCCCGATCGAGGTCGTCGCGGGCAGCGGCGCGGGCGGTACGTACTTCGTGTGCGCGGACGGCTCGATGCTCTACGCCGATTCGGAGGGCGGGGCCGGGATCATCGGCTCCACCGTCGACGAGGCGCTCGAGGTGGTGATCGGCCTGCCCTGCTGGTTCGACTGCGTGAACCTGTCCCCGCGCGACGGCGAGCAGGCGGTCCTCGCGCGTGTCGCGGAGCTGGAGGCGGAACTCCGCGCGGACGACGCCGGCTTCGACGCGGCCCGGACCGAACTCCGCGCCACCCTCGGCCTTGCCGAGCGTTCCCCGCTCGAACTGGTCACCCTGCTGCACACCGCGCTCCTGCGCACGGAACCCGACTTCCTGCTGCTCACCGAGGAGGAGGGCGGCGCCTACCGACTGCTCGACGAGCACCCCCGTCCACCGCTGTGGGAGCCGGTGCTCGCCCGCGGCCGGACGGATCTGGCCCTGCTGTGGGCGGGCGACCGCACCGCGTGGGACGCGGTGGCCGGGGATCCCGTACGGCGTCGACTCGCGCTGCGCGCCGCGCAGTTCGACCGCCGGGACGGCGACCTGGAGCTGCTCCGGCAGTTGCTGCGGCGCGAGACGGAGTCGTCGATGACGGACGAACTGCGGCTCGCCGCGGTCCTCGTGGGGCGGCACGGGGACGTGACCGATCTGCCCCTGCTGCACGAGGTCCGCGAGACGGACTTCGACACGCACTGCGGGCTCAGCGAAATCCCCGAACCGGGAGCGGGCTCCGCGGAGTTGTCGCACTGGGCCGAGGAGCTGGACGACGCGATGTTCGGCACCGATCCGGCCGACGAACCGCTCGCCACCTGGACCGAACTCGCCCTGGACCAGGGCCTGACCGAACTCGCCCGGGTGGCGCTGATCCGCGCACTCGACGAGATCTTCCTGGATCAGAGCACCCTGCGACGGCCCGACGATCCGACCCGGCTGGAGACGTCACGGATCAACTGGCTCGCCCATGACCTGGAGCGGGCCGGCGACCTCCCCCAGTCCCTGCGCGCCCAGCGCCTGTACGCCACGCTCCAGGACACGGCGTGGGACCGGATCTCGGCGCTGCTGGACCAGGCCCGGCTGGAACGCGCCTGCGGACAACTCCCCTTGGCGAGAACCACCTTGGCGTCGGTGCGCGCGCTCCTGGCCGACCCCGGCGACGACTCGCTGCGCCACTGGACCCGGGTGAACTTCGGCCGCTTCATCGCCGAGGAGCACTACGCCCTCACCCGGGCCCTCGCCGACGCCGGCCTCCCGCGGGAGGCCCGCGCCCTGCTCACCGCGGCCGACGCGATACTCGGCGAGCTCTCGGAGAACCCCGCCGAGGGCCTCCGGGAGCTCGCCGGGAAGACCGCCGAGCGGGTGGGTGACGTCGGGGGCCTCAGCTGACGGGCAGCGCGGGCGGCCGGTCCGGCAGGAAGCCGTGGGCCCGGCGGGCGAGGTAGGCGGGCTTGTAGCGGTCGACCTCGCGGTGCCAGTTCAGGATGCCCGCCATCCAGTTCCGCAAGTCGGCCACATAGGTCCGCATGGCGTCGCGCGCCTCCTGAGAGAGGTCGAAGTCGTCGTACAGGACCGGTAGTTCATGCGCGACGACGTGCTCGAACTGCTGCATGCGCTGGGTCGTCAGGTCGTGCACCACGCCGAGCGCGGTCGGGTAGTCGCAGCCGAAGAAGTTCTGCACGACGAGGATCGCGTTGTGGATCTCGCCCTCGTACTCGATCTCCTTCTGGTACGAGAAGACGTCATTGAGGAGGGCGGCATAGTCGACGGCGGCGTTCTCCAGCGAGCGCACCGGACCGCTGCGGTAGACCTCCGGCGGTACGGAGGGGCCGTGGCCCATGCGGCACAGGGCCATGGTGAGGTCGGAGCCGAAGGTGGCGCGGCGCATCTCCAGGTAGTCGACCGGGTCGGGGATGCGGTTCTGCATCTGGTTGGACAGCTCCCACACCCAGCTCTCGGTCATGACGTTGACCGCGTCCTTGAGGGTGCGCCGCTGCGCGGGCGTCATCCCGGCGGTGGTGCGGGCCCACAGGTCTGCGAGCGCGCGTTCCATGGCGTTGGCAGGGGCCGGGGTCTCCTCGCCGGCGACGGGCATGCAGGCCGCCAGGCGCTGGGTGGTGAGGCGGGCGGCGGCCAGGTCGCGGCGGTGGCCGAAGACGAGGGGGTAGTAGTCGTCGCCGTAGGTGCCCCAGGCGAGCCAGTCGGCGCTCAGATCGAGGGCCTCCTCGGTCGCGTCCGGGTCCAGGCCCGCCGAGCACAGGGCCAGGTCGGCGGCGGCGAGCTTGTCCTCGTCCCAGACGCCCTCCTCCAGCATGCCCATGCGGTGCGTCCAGTCGACGAGCCGCCGTCGGGCGCCGGGCAGATGGGGGCAGAGCTGCACCTGGAAGGGCATGTAGAGGTCGGGGATCAGGGACGGTCCGACCTTCTGGTACGGGACATGGGTGTAGGCGCGCAGGCGTTCGGCGCCGGCCGAGGCGAGGAGGGCGCCGACGTCGGCGGCGGAGGTGCCGGGGCCGGTGAGGCCGTGCCAGGGGCTGGTGGAGCGGGCGCGCTCGTTCATGTACCGGCTGGAGCGCATGTGCCATTCGTGGCCGCCGGACTGCCAGTCCTGCAGTCCCTGGGTGTAGGCGGCGACGGCGGCGACCTCGTCCGGGGTCAGGCCCCGTTCCACGGCCAGCGCCGGGACCTCGGTGAGGGCGGTGTGCTCGAACTGGTGGAGGCGGGAGGTGAGGACGTCGTTGACGGTGTCGGCGGCCTCCTGGGTCGTACAGCCGAAGAAGGTCTCCAGCACCAGGACGCCGTTGCTGAGCTCTCCCTCGTCCTCGACCTCGCGCTGGTAGGAGAACAGGTCGTTGCGCAGGTGCACGGCGTCGGAGAAGGTCTCCATCAGCACCCGCAGGGGCCGGGCGTCGGCGACCGCGGCGGGCACCTCGGCCCGCGCGTACTCCACCAGGCCCGCGGACCAGGGGGCGCCGCCCACCTTGCGGCGCATCTCGATGTACTCGACGGGGTTGGAGATCCGCCCCTCGTTGATGTTGGACAGCTCCCACATCGACTCGTTCAGCAGATGCTCGGTGGCGACGGCGAAGCGGCGGCGCCAGTCGGCGGACATCGCGGGGACCGTGCGCGTCCAGAGGTCGGCGAGACCGGCCTCCACCGGGTTCTCCGGCTCGGGCGTCGGCGTGGTGAGGTCCAGCGGCATGAACAGGGCGAGCCGGTCGAGGTGGGCCTTGCCGGCGGCACGGTCCTGGGTGCGCTTGTACATGTCGAGGAAGTGGTCGTCGAAGAAGAAGACCCACACGTACCAGTCGGTGATCAGGGAGAGGGCGGGGCCGTCGCACTCGGGGTGGGTGTAGGCGCAGAGCAGTCCGTAGTCGTGTGCTTCGAGATCGGACTGCTCCCAGATCCCGGATCCCTCCAGCATGCCCATCTCGCGGGCCCACGCGGTCGAGTGGGCCCGGGCCTCGTCGACATGGGGATTGAGCCGCGCGGGATACGGCATGTAGAAGTGCGGGAGTTCGAAGGGCTGCGTCATGGCCGGGCACTACCCGGCGCCACCGGCGACCATCCTCGGGCCGGGACATGATCACACCATCGCGTGAATCCGGGATGAACCTCCGCATTCCCAAGGGCCCTTGTGGCGTTCACCTCTACGCGCGCAGACTACGGAGGTTCTCGCGTCCCTCCTCCCCTCCGGAGTCCCGATGGACCAGCCCCGAGCCCTGTCCCGCCGTACCGCCCTCGCCTCGCTCGCCGGGGCGGCGCTGGCCGGCACCGCCGCGTGGCCCGCCTCGGCAGGCGAACGCCACGGCCGCGCGGTCCGGTTCGCCACCTTCAACGCCTCCCTCAACCGCTCCGCCGAAGGGGCGCTCGTCACGGACCTGTCCACGCCGGACAACGTCCAGGCGCGCAATGTCGCGGAGACGATCCAACGGGTCGACCCCGATGTGCTGTTGATCAACGAGTTCGACTACGTGGCCGGTGGCGCCGCGGTCCGCCTCTTCCGGGACAACTACCTCGCCGTGGGGCAGCGCGGCGCCGGGCCGGTCCGCTACCCGTACGCCTTCACCGCGCCGGTCAACACCGGTGTCGCCTCCGGGGTCGATCTGGACGGCCGCAACGGCGCGGTGACGACGCCCGGTTCGGACGCGTACGGGCAGGACGCCTTCGGGTACGGCTGGTTCCCGGGGCAGTACGGCATGGTGGTGCTCTCCAAGTATCCGATCGCCACGCGCGCGGTGCGCACCTTCCAGCGCTTCCTGTGGAAGGACATGCCCGGCCACCTGATGCCGCCGGGCTACTACAGCGCAGAGGCGACGGCGGTCCTCCGGCTGTCCTCCAAGAGCCACTGGGACGTGCCGGTGCGGATCGGCCGGGACACCGTGCACTTCCTGGTGTCGCACCCCACGCCGCCCACCTTCGACGGCCCCGAGGACCGCAACGGCCGCCGCAACCACGACGAGATACGGCTGTGGGCCGACTACATCGGCGGGCGCGGGCGCGGCGCCCATCTGTACGACGACCGGGGTGTGCGCGGCGGACTGCGGCCGGGTGCGCGGTTCGTGCTGGCCGGCGACCAGAACGCCGACCCGTACGACGGCGACAGTTACGCCGGCGCCATCCGGCTGCTGCTGGACCACCCGGCGGTCCGCCCGCCCGCCACCGCGCCGTCCAGCGCGGGAGCCGTGGAGGCGGCGCGGCTGCAGGGCGGCGCCAACGCCTCGCACACCGGTGATCCGGCGTACGACACCGCGGACTTCAACGACACCGCCCCGGGCAATCTGCGCGTCGACTACGTGCTGCCCTCCCGCGGTCTGGCACCCGGCGCGAACGGCGTGTTCTGGCCGACGTCCGACGATCCCCTGTACCGGCTGGTCGGTGGCGGCGCGAACGTTCCCACCTCGGACCACCGGCTGGTGTGGCAGGACGTGTACGTCCGCTGAAACGCGCGCTCTTGCCGAGGCCGGGCCGGGACGCCACCGTAAGCGCATGACCTCCTTCACGCTCCCTCATGAGCTGCACGGCGACGGGCCGCACAAGGTGTTCGCGGTGCACGGCTGGTTCGCCGACCGGTCCGCGTACGCGAGCGTCCGGCCCGACCTCGACGGTACGTCCTTCACCTACGCGCTGGTCGATCTGCGCGGCTACGGCGAGGCGAAGGACGCCGCCGGCCGCTACTCGACGGCCGAGGCGGCACAGGACCTGCTGGACCTGGCCGACCGGCTCGGCTGGGAGCGGTTCTCGGTGGTGGGGCACTCGATGGGCGGGTCGGTGGCCCAGCGGCTGCTGGCGCTGGCGCCCGGGCGGCTGCGCCGGATCGTGGGTGTCTCCCCGGTGCCCGCGTCGGGGCTGCCGCTCCCGGCCGAGCAGTGGGAGCTCTTCGCGGACTCGGCGCACCGGCCGGAGAACCGCCGTACGATCATCGACTTCACCACCGGGGGCGTCCGGCCCGCGGCCTGGCTGGACCGGATGGTCAGCCGTTCGCTCGCGGTGAGCGACGCGAAGGCGTACCGGGCCTGGCTGGACTCCTGGGCCCGGGAGGACTTCCACGCCGAGGTGGCGGGCGCCCGGGTGCCCGCGCTGGCCGTCGCGGGCCGTCTCGACCCGGCGCTGTCGGCGTCGCTGCTGCGCGACACCTGGCGGCGCTGGTACCCGTACGGCGAGGTGCGGGAGCTGTCCGGCGCCGGGCACTACGCCATGGACGAGACCCCGCTGGAGCTGATCCAGGTGGTGGAGGCCTTCCTCGACGCGGGCGACGAGGACGACACCGGCCCCGAGGGCGGGGCGGAGCGGTCCGGCGCGGCGGCCGAGGGCGAGGAGGCGTGACCTTCCGCCCGTCCCCGCCCGTCCCCGACGTCTTCGACCCCCGCCAGTACGCCACCGGCGTGCCCTACGCCGCCTACCGCGTCCTGCGCGACCATCACGCCGTGGCCTGGCAGGACGAGCCCGAGGTGCTGGGCTGGCCGGCCGGTCCCGGGTTCTGGGCGGTGACCCGGCACGCGGACGTGGTCCGGGTGCTCAAGGATCCGCTGACGTACTCCTCCCAGCTGGGCGCCACCCAGATCCGCGACCCCGACCCGGAGGACCTGCCGTTCATCCGGCGCATGATGCTCAATCAGGACCCGCCGGGGCACGGCAGGTTACGGCGGCTGGTGAGCCGGGCGTTCACCCCGGGCCGCGTCGACCGGTTCACCGCGGTCGCCGAGAAGCGCGCGCAGGACCTGTTCGCGCGGGCGGTGGAGACGGCCCGCGAGGCGGACGGCACCGTCGATCTCGTCGCCGCCGTCACCGACGACTACGCCCTGCTCAACCTGGCCGACCTGCTCGGCGTCCCGGAGCCGGACCGCGGGCTGCTGCTGCACTGGACCCAGCGGGTCATCGGCTACCAGGACCCCGACGAGGCGGGTCCGCCGGTCCTGGACGACGCGGGCAAGCCGGTCAACCCCCGCTCCCCGGCGATGCTGCGGGACATGTTCGCGTACGCCCGTCAACTGGCCGCGTACAAGCGGCGGTACCCGGCCGACGACGTGCTGACCATCCTGGCGCACGACGCCGAACTCACCGCGGCGGAGCTGGAGATGTTCTTCTTCCTGCTCACCGTCGCCGGGAACGACACCGTGCGCGGCGCGGCGCCGGGCGGCCTGCTGGCACTGGCCGAGCACCCGCAGGCGTACGAGAGACTGCGCGCCGGGGACATCGAAATCGAACCCGCAGTGGACGAGTTGCTGCGCTGGCATCCGCCCGTGCTGACGTTCCGCCGTACGGCCGACCACGACACCGAGCTCGCCGGGCGGCGGATCCGTGCCGGGGACAAGGTCGTCGTCTTCCATGCCTCCGCCAACCGGGACGAGCGGGTCTTCGCGGAGCCGGACCGGCTGGACCTGACCCGGGCCCCGAACCCGCACGTCTCCTTCGGGGACGGCCCGCACGTCTGTCTCGGCGCGCACTTCGCCCGGCTGCAACTGCGGGTGCTGTACCGGGAGGCGACGCGGACGCTGCCGGTGCTACGCACCGCGGGTCCGGGCGGGCGGCTGGTGTCGAACTTCATCAACGGGATCACGTCGCTGCCGGTGCGGGTGACATGAGTCAGCGGCGCACCTGGATCAGGGCGTGGGTGCCGCCGGTGCGCCAGCGCTGGTCCTCGGCGGCGGTCAGGGCGGCCTCCGTACCGGCGTCCAGGCCGGTGATCACCTCCGACTTCAGGGTGCGCAGGGCGGCGACCGGGCCGGGGAAGCCGGCGGTGACGTCGGCGAAGGGGGTGGTCGGCGGCCATCTCCGGTCGCCCACCAGGCGACGGTAGTTGAGGTCGCCCTTGAGCACGGTCAGTGTGGCGGCGGCGAGTTCGTCGCGGAAGTCGGTGGGCATCCGCTCGTAGGGCAGGGGCGCGCAGGAGAACGGGTGGGTGCGGATGGTGAGCCGGCCGTCGGTCAGCGCGGCCCACAGTGTCTCGCCGTACGCCCGGGCCGCGCCCTGCGCGGACCTGAGCCGGTGCAGGGCGTCGAGGACGTCGGCGGGCGTGGCGTCGGAGACGAAGTACGGGTACGGCTTGACGTGCAGGACGGCCCGCCGGACGCGCCCGCCGGTCAGGAGGTGGGCGATCAGGAGCAGGTCGGGGATGAGTTCGCGGCCGGCGTTGTCGGCGATCAGGCAGAGCAGCGGGGCCGCCGGGCCGGGCGTCAGCAGCGACCACAGGGCCGCGCTGTCGTCGGCGACCAGGGGCGGGGTGCCGCCCGGCGCCGTCCCGTCGGCGGCGGAGAGCCGGAAGCCGAGGTCCGCGCGGTTGCCCCACAGGGAGCCGTGCAGCAGGGCCCGGTCCTGCTCGTCCGGGGACAGCGGGGCGAGGTCGTCCAGCGCGGCCAGTTCCTCGTCCGTCTCCGCGGAGTCCAGTTCGGCGAGCTTGGCGGGCCGGAAGGGGTCGATGCCCTGCCAGGGGCCGGGGGTGAAGTAGCCGACGGCACCGAGGAGCCGGCGGTAGAAGTAACTCTCCGCCCACAGCCACGGCACGTCGGTCCAGGGCCGGCCCGCGTAGGCGGTGGTGCCCCATTCCCGCCATCGGTCCCGGTCGTGGGCGTCGTGGGGAAGGGGTTCGATCACACCCTTGGTGCAGTTGTCGAGCAGCACGTCGAGCGCGTCCTGATGCTCGGGCCCGTACGGAACGGCCTCGCGGACCTGACGGATGATCGCGGGGTGCCGCTCGGTGAGCACACGGTGCGGGAAGGAACCGGGTTCATCGCCGAGAATCACGGCAGGGATCGCGCGCATACGCCCGACGGTACCGCGCGCGGGATGGCCCGCAGCGCGTCACGTCTCGGGCCCCGGCCGACCGGTGAGGGCGAGGAGCGGGTGCGACGGGGCACCGGCACCATGCTGCGGATCAGCAGGGGCACATCTCGGCGGGTAGGCGGGGCCGGGCGGCTGGTGGCCAGGGCTTGGGCCTGGGCTTGGGGCAAGGGCATGGGCCGGGAGGGCCGGGCGTCGGAGGGCGCGGAGGGTACGGGGATTGATGGCGACCGTATCGCGCGCAGGCCCGCTCTCAGCAGCGTCCCTCTCGCACTCCGGCTGGCCGGCCGGTGAGACGACGGGTCGCCAACACCACGCCGCGGATCAGCAGGAGCGCACCTCAACCACCTGCCAGCCGGCGAGCCGGGGCTCAGCGGGCCGGCGGGCCCGAGGGGCAGCGGGCCGGGAAACCGGGGGCGGCCCCGCGCGCCGCCGCTCGACGGGACACTGCCACCACACCGCAGATCAGCAGATGCCACGCCTCGGCAGGCCGGGGCCGACGGGCGGACGGGCCGGGGCCGACGGGCTGGCGGGCCCGGGAGGCCCCGGCGGCCGAGGGCCGGGGGCCGGGAAGCCGGGGGGGGGCGACCCCGCGCGCCGCCGCTCGACGGGACACTGCCACCACACCGCAGATCAGCAGATGCCACGCCTCGGCAGGCCGGGGCCGACGGGCTGGCGGGCCCGGGAGGCCCCGGCGGCCGAGGGCCGGGGGCCGGGAAGCCGGGGGGGCGACCCCGCGCGCCGTCGGGCGGCGGGACACTGCCACCACAGCTCGGATCAGCAGATGTCACGTCTCGGCGGGCCGGGGCCGACGGGCTGGCGGGCCCGGGAGGCCCCGGCGGCCGAGGGCCGGGGGCCGGGAAGCCGGGGGGGCGACCCCGCGCGCCGTCGGGTGGCGGGACACTGCCGCCGCGCCGCGGATCAGCAGATGCCACGCCTCGGCAGGCCGGGGCCGACGGGCGGACGGGCCCGGGAGGCCCCGGGGGCCGGGAAGCCGGGGGCGGCCCCGCGCGCCGTCGGGCGGCGGGGCACTGCCGTCGCGCCGCGGATCAGCAGGCGCCACGCCCCGGCGGCCGGGGGCCGACAGGGCCGGGGAGCCCGGAGGTCCGGGAACCCGGGCTCAGCAGGCTCGGGTCTCGCGTTCCAGTTGGCCCGTGAGGGCGAGGTAGCGGGGGCGGCGGGGTACCGGGACCATGCCGCGGATCAGTAGGTGCCACATCTCGGCGACGCGGCGGGGCTGGCGGGCCACGGGTTCGAGGGCGCGGCCGACGACCCGGGTGCCGACGAAGAAGCAGGCGAGGGAGTGGGCCGCGGCGTCGACGTCGACGTCCGGATGGACGTCCGACTCCTTGACCGCGCCCAGGAGTTTGCGGGTGGAGATGTCCAGCCACTCCGTGAAGGGGTGCCGCAGGGGCGCCTTCACGGCCACACCTCCGGTGGCGAGCCGGAGCCCGGCCCGGGGGATCGGGCCCTCGACGGAGAGCCGGGTGATGCCGAAGGTGGTGCGCATCAGCGCCTCCAGGCAGGAGTAGCCGCGGGCGTCCATCTCGTCGGCGATCTGGCGGGAGGCCTGGGACTGCAGCTCCATGATGGCGTGGGCCAAGTCCTCCTTCGCGGCGAAGTGGAAGTACAGCGCGCCCTTGGTGACTTGGGCGTGCTCGACGATGTCGCTCAGACTGGTCGACTCGTAGCCGCGCCGGTCGAACAGGTCGGCGGCAGCGGTGATGATCGTCGCGCGGGTCTGTTCAGCGCGTAACTGCCTCGCCATCGGCTGGACACTCCTGGGGCGGAAAAGAACGGGTCATGCCGTTTGTTTTTTACTCCCCGTACACAATAGCTCAACACTCCACGATGCCTACCCGGCATGCGAAGACTGCCGAATCCCCTTGGACGCCGAGGACTTGGAGCTCGCCGTCGGCACCGCACTCCGCCTCGATCCACGTGGGCCGGTCCAGTTCGGCGTACCGGTCGAAGGTCGCCCGGTAGGACACCGGCACGCTCTTGCCGCCACTCACCACCTGAACGGCCTGGCGGGCCGCCTCCAGCAGCAGCATCCCGGGGACATGGTCGAGCGGATGGTCGAAGAAAACGGGATGCGCGGTATCTACCCGCAGCTGCCACCGCCCCGGCCGGTCCGTCGCCGCCAGCACGACATCGCCGGGCACGGTGCGGTCCACCTCGGCGGGCGACAGCCCGGGCGGCGGGGTCAGCGCGGTGACATCGGCGGCGCCGCGGCCGCCCCGCAGCCTGCGGTAGACCGGCTCGCTGGTCCAGGACGCGGCGAAGTACGCGCTCGCGACCTGCGTGTCGTCGATGGTCACGGCCGCGGAGAGACGGAACGCGGCCGGGCGCCCGGCCCGTTGGCGAACGTCGAAGATCTGCACGTCCACGTCCGGTTCGGCGGGCATGCGGCCCACCCTGAGGCACTCGGGGCGGGTGGTGACACGCAACTCCTGGAGCACGAACCGGTATCCCAGCGGCACCTCGTACTCGGTGTGGGCGAGGAGTGTCCCGCTCTGCCGGACGGTTTCGGTGACGAGCAGCGGCTCGTATGCGGTACGGTCGCTCGACACGTGCAACGGGTGCGCCCGCGGCCACTGCGCGGCTACCCTGAACTGGTCGGTTCCGGTCCGGCGCCAGCCGGTGAGCAGGGTCTCGGCGACGGCCGCGCGATGCACCAGCTGACGCGGCACCGTGGCCGTGAGGGGCTCGGACACCGTCGGGACAACGGCGGGTTGCGGCAATTCAGGCATGTCTCTCCCTGGCTCCCCCGACAGTATTGACAGACGGCGAGGTGCCCGTGCCGTGAGCGCTACAGTACGAGCCGACCGGTTTGTTTTCAATGAGACCAGGGATGACCGGGATCGGTCCGCGTCCGGGCCGTCGTACCGTGGGCCATCCGGTCAACTCGGCGCATCGAAGGGGCGCTTATGGCGAAGCAGGAGCGCGCCATCAGGACGCGCAGAGCGATCCTGGAAGCCGCGGGCGCGGTGTTCGACGAGCACGGCTACGCCTCGACGACGATCTCCATGGTGCTGGAGCGAGCCGAAGTCACCAAGGGCGCCCTGTACTTCCACTTCCCCTCCAAGGAGTCGCTCGCCCAGGCCGTCCTGGACGAGCAGGTGCCGTTCGGTGCGGTGCCGCCGCAGCCGTGCAAGCTCCAGGAAATGGTGGACATGAGCTATGTCCTCGGCCGGAGACTGCTGCGCAACCCGCTGCTGCAGGGCAGTGTGCGCCTGACCGTGGACCAGTGCACACCGCCCGGAGTCGACCACAGCGGGCCGTTCCGGCAGTGGGCGGACCATCTGATCGACCTGCTGGAAGAGGCCGACAAGCAGGGTGAGTTGCTGCCCACGGTCGTGCCGAGGGACACGGTGGAACTGCTGGTCGGCTCCTTCGCCGGAATCCAGCTGATGTCCCGGGCGCTGACCGGGCGGGAGGATCTCGCGCACCGCATCTCGGTGCTGTGGGCGCACGTCCTGCCGAGCATCGCGGTGCCGGCGCTGCTGGTCCGGATCGACACCGCACCGGACCGGGGCGCGCGGATCCTGGCCTCGCTCGACGAGGACGCGCAGTTGTTGCAGGGGGCCGAGCCGTGATCCTGCTGACCGGAGCGACCGGAACCGTCGGCGGACTGGTCGCGCGCCGACTGCGCGGCACCACCGCGCTGCGCCTGCTGACCCGACGGCCGGACCGGGCAGCGCACCTCTCCGGGCCCCGATCGGAGGTCTGCGGCGGCGACTTCGACGACCTGGCGAGTCTGCGGCGCGCCCTGACCGGGGTGACCTCCGCCCTGCTGGTCTCCGCGAACCCGCTGACGCACACCCATGACGAGCACTTCCTGGCGGCGGCGCACGCGTGCGGGGTACGGCAGGTGGTGAAGCTGTCCGCGCTCGCGGTCACCGACCCCGACGCCACCGACCTGATCACGGCCTGGCAGCGCGGCAATGAGCAACTCCTCACCGACTCGGGTCTGTCGTGGACCCTGCTGCGGCCGCGTGCGTTCATGTCCAACACCCTCGGCTGGGCCATCTCCGTCCGCGCCGAGGGCGTCGTACGGGCGGCGGGCGGGAGCGCGGCCAACGCCACCGTCGATCCGCGGGACATCGCCGATGTGGCCGCGCTGACACTGCTGGAGCCCGTCGCGCACGCCGGCCGGGCCTACGCCCTCACCGGACCCGAGGCCATCAGCGCCGTGGACCAGACCCGGATCCTCGGTGAGCTGCTGGAACGGACGGTGAACTTCGAGGAGTTGACCGAGGCCGAGGCGCTGCGCCGGTTGCGCGGCCGCTATCCGGCACCGATCGCCGAGGCGCTCGCCGAGAGCGCGGCGCGCGGGCGGGCCGGGGCCAAGTCGCAGGTGGACCCTACGGTCGCGAAGCTGCTGGGGCGGTCCGCGGGGAGCTACCGGGAGTGGGCGCGGGATCATCTGGGCGCCTTCCGGGTCGGGACATGACGACGGGCCGGCCGATGCCCCATCCGCACCGGCCGACCCGTCCGCTTCAGTGGAACGGCTCGTTCAGAAGGTCAGCTTCCAGCTGTTGAGCGTGCCCGTGTCCTGCGTCGCCGTGTCCTGCACCCGCAGCTTCCAGGTGCCGTTGGCGACCTCGCTGGAGGCGTTCACCGTGTAGGTGGCCACGACGTTGTCCGCGGAGTCCGAGGAGCTGGCGGACTTCAGGCGGTAACTCGTACCGTCCGGCGCGACCAGGTCAAGCACCAGGTCACCGCGGTAGGTGTGGGTGATGTTCACCCCGACCTGGAGCGCCGAGGGCGCGTTGCCGGTGCGGCCGGAGACGGTGATCGGGGACTCGATCGTGCCGTTGTCCGGGACCGCGACGGCCGAGGTGCTGGAGAAGGTGGTGCCCCCCGTGGAGCCGCCGCCGGAACCGCTCACCGCCTGCACCGTCCTGGCCGCGTCCGCCAGGCCGGCGCCGCAGCCGCCGGAGCAGGTGCCGGGCAGCGCACGCGCGTTGGTCTTGATCGCGGACTCGATCTGGGCCGGGGTCAGCGCGGAGTTCTTCGACTTCAGCAGCGCGGCGAGACCCGCGATGTGCGGGGCGGCCATGCTGGTGCCCTGGTAGTACTCGTAGCTCTCGGCCCCCGGGCCCTGCGCGCCGGCGTTCAGCGTGGACAGGATGCCGTTGGTGGTGACGGAGTTGGTCTCGCCACCGGGGGCGGCGATGTCGACGACCGTGCCGTAGTTGGAGTAGTAGGAGCGGTTGCCCTGGCGGTCGGCGGCGGCGACGCTGATGACGTTGGAGCAGCTGGCCGGCGAGTAGTTGGCCGCGTTGGCGTTGCTGTTGCCCGCCGCGACGACGACCGTGGTGCCGCGGTTCACGGCCGCGTTGATCGCGTTCTGGGTGGCGGTGGTGCAGGCGCCGCCGCCACCGAGGCTCATGTTGATGACCTTGGCGACGTTGGTGTTGGCGGGGACACCGGAGACCGTGCCGCCGGACGCCCAGGTGATGGCGTCGATGATGTCGGAGTCGTAGCCGCCGCACTTGCCGAGGACCCGCAGCGGGGAGACCTTGGCGCCGTAGGCGATACCGGCGACGCCCTTGCCGTTGCCGGTCGCCGCGGCGATGGTGCCGGCGACGTGGGTGCCGTGCCAGGAGGAGTCGTAGGCCGGGTCGCCGGACTGGCACTCGCCGGCGGCGGTCCAGTCGCCCGGGTCGGCCGGGTTGCTGTCCCGGCCGCCGCCGTCGTTGGCGACGGTCGCGTCCGCGATGAAGTCGTAGCCGCCGACGATGTTCGCCGCGAGGTCGGAGTGGGCGACATAGCCGGTGTCGATCACGGCGACGGTCACCCCGGTGCCGGTGCTGACATCCCAGGCACCCGGCACGTTCATGCCCGCGGTGGTCTCGAACAGGTCCCACTGCTTGGCGTACTCGGTGTCGTTCGGCGTGGCCAGCGGCTTGTTCAGGCGGTCCGGTACGACGTAGGCGACCTGCGGGTCGGCCTCGTACTCGGCGATGACGTCGGAGACGTCCGCCTTGGTGACGTCCTCACCGAGGTCGACGAGGGCGGCACCGGTGCCGAGCCGGCGCTGGAAGTCCAGCTGTTCGCCGGCCTCCTTGCCCTTGGCGGCGGCGTCCGCGTCGGCGGCCTTGTTCGACTTGGCCTCGGCGGCGCCGGACTTGTAGCCGACGATGAGCCGTTCGGCCGGGGCGCCGGGGGCGGCCTCGGTGCTCGCGGCGGGGACATCCTGGGGAGCGGCGGACTGCTGGGCGACGGCGGCCGTGGCGGTAGCGGCCGTGAACAGCGCGGCGGAGACCGCGGCGACGGATATCAGCTTCCGTCGCACGGAGGGGGAGGTACGCAAGGGCTTGGCCTTTCGTGGCCGGACTCCGGGCAGCGCGGAGCGGCGGTCGATGCGCTTCGTCCTCGAAGCGGAGGGGGGTGAACCGAAAACCGAACAGCGTGCGCAGTGGCCGGCCAGGCGCGGTGGGGGGCCGATCCGTCCGGGGTTACCTGTGGGTCGGCTGTGCAGGAACGATAGGCAAACGGAAGGTCATAGGGATACAGGGGAAACCCTCGATCCGGCCGGAAACGAACCCTCGCCGTCCAGGAGTTGACCGCCTGTGTCCCCTTTTGCACGGGCACGTGCCCGCTGAACGCGCCGGGTCCGCGTTCCGTACTGGACAGCGGCAGTCCGTCCCGCCCCGGCCGAGGAGATCCTTCATATGACCCGGACCCGCGCCCGGCGCGCCCTCGCGGTGGCGGTCCCGCCGCTGCTCGCCCTGGGAGCCGCGACCCCGGCCGCCGCGCATGGCGCGCCCACCGATCCGGTCAGCCGGGTGGTGGCCTGCTCCCCCGAGGGCGGCAGCGCCGCCGGGTCGGCGGCGTGCCGGGCCGCCGTCGCCGCGAACGGCACACCCTTCCTGGCCTGGGACAACCTGCGCATCGCGAACGTGAACGGCCAGGACCGGCGGATCGTCCCCGACGGACAGCTGTGCAGCGGCGGTCTGCCCGCCTACCGGGGCCTGGACCTGCCCCGCTCCGACTGGCCGTCGACCCGGCTGCGGCCGGGTTCCGGGCTGACTCTGCGGTACGTCTCGACGATCCCGCACACCGGCACCTTCCGGCTCTACCTCACCCGGCGGGGCTACGACCCCATCCGGCCGCTCACCTGGTCCGATCTGCCGGAACGGCCCTTCGCCGAGGTACGGGACCCCGCGCTGACGGACGGCGCGTACCGGATCCGGGCGACCCTGCCGACCGACCGGACGGGGCGGCACGTGCTGTACACGGTGTGGCAGAACAGCAGTACGCCGGACACGTACTACTCCTGCTCGGACGTGGAGTTCGTGACGAAGGAGAAGGATCTCCCTGTGCAGGACAGGGCGGAGGAGACCGCCAAGGCGGCGGCGGTCCCCGCCCCGGACCCGGGCCCGTCGGCCCCGTTGCTCGCGGGCGGCGCCGCCGCGGTGCTGCTGCTCATCGGGGGCGCCGCTGTCGCCGTACGACTTGGGCGCCGGTGACGAAAGCGGCGTCAGCCACCGAGCGGAAATCGGCCACCACCGCCGCCCTCATTGACGCGCACCCGTCACCCCCCTACGGTCTGACCGACTTGCCGAACCACGTTCGATATACCGGCAATCGTCGACTCGCATCGGCCCTCCCCCAGGAGTCCGGATGACCTCCCTCCCGCACCCGACCCGCAGAGCAGTCCTCGGTCTGGCGGCGGCCACGCCCCTGGCCGCGACGGGCGTGCTGGCCCTCGGCGCCGGTCCGGCCCACGCCGCCGACGCGGCGTACGTGATGGCGTACTTCACGGAATCGACCAACCTCGGCGACGGCACCGACTACGGCCTGCATCTCGCCGTCAGCACGGACGGGCTGAACTGGACGCCGCTGAACCAGAACAACCCGGTGGTCACCCCCACCCAGGGGGCCGGCGGACTGCGCGACCCGTTCGTCCTGCGCAAGCAGGACGGCACGTTCGTCGTGCTGGCCACCGACCTCAAGGGCACCGACTGGAGCTACAACAGCCAGTACATCCACGTCTGGAACTCCGCCGACCTGCGCACCTTCACGGGCTACCACCGGCTGAAGCTGCACGACATGGTGACCCACAGCTGGGCCCCCGAGGCGTTCTGGGACGCGAGCCGCGGCCGGTACGCGGTCATCTACTCGTCGGTCGACTCCAGTGGCCACAACGTGATCATGGTCAACTACACCAGCGACTTCGTCACGGCCTCGGCGCCCCAGGTCTTCTTCGACCCCGGCTACGACGTCATCGACGGTGACATGGCGGTGGGGGTGAACGGGGTCAACTACCTCTACTTCAAGCGCAACGGCACCCTGGTGGGCGCCCGCTCCACCTCCCTGGACCCGGGCAGCTTCACCCCCTTCACCTCGGGCGTGGCGCAGGGCGGCACGGAGGCGCCGACCCTGGTGAAGTCCCTGGCCTCCGGCACCTGGTGGCTGTGGGGGGACACCTACACGCCCAACGGCGTCTTCTACGCCTGGCAGTCCGCCGATCTGTCGGCGGGCACGTGGACGGCCGTCGACCAGCGGACCTACACCCAGCCGGTCAACTCCAAGCACTGCGGCATCACGCCGATCACCGCGGCGCAGTACGGCAACCTGCTCGCCCACTGGGGCGCGCCCGCCTGGAACCGGCTGAAGTCCTACAACTTCCCCGCCCGTTACGTCCGGCACTCCGGCTTCGCCGGGCGGATCGACCCCTACCCGGTCGAGCCGTACAGGGACTCGCTGTGGAAGCTCGTCCCGGGTCTCGCGGACGCCTCGGGGGTGTCCTTCCAGTCCGTCAGCCACCCGACCCGCTACCTGCGGCACGCCGACCACGCGGTGCGGCTGGACGTGAACGACGGCACGTCCGTCTTCGCGGGGGACGCGACCTTCCACCGTACGGCGGGGCTGGCCGACGCGTCCTGGTCGTCGTTCCGGTCGTACAACAACCCGACGCGCTATCTGCGGCACTACGGCTACGCCCTGCGCGTCGACCCGGTCTCCACGGCGACCGAGCGGCAGGACGCGACGTTCAGGGTGGGCTACTAGGAGCCCGGGCGGGGTCGTGCGGGCACGGCCCCGCCGGGAGGGGCGTCAGCCGTCCAGGCCGACCGACTTCAGCCAGTCCTTGGCGACGTCGAGCGGGTCCTTGTTCTCCAGCTGCACCTGGGAGTCCAGGTCGAGCAGGGTCTTGGTGTCGAGCTTGGCGGAGACCTCGTTGAGGGCGTCGACGCCCTCCTGCGGCAGGCCCGACTTGTAGACCAGCGGGGTCACGTTGGCGAAGCCGAAGAGGTTCTCCGGGTCCTTGAGGACGACGAACTTCTCCTTGGTGATCGTCGGGTCCGTGGTGAAGATGTCCGCGGCCTGCACGGTGTTCTTCGTCAGCGCCGCCTGGGTGAGCGGACCGCCGGCGTCGAGCGCCTTGAAGGACTTGAACTCCAGGCCGTAGACGTCCTTGAGGCCCACCAGGCCCTGCTGCCGGGTCTGGAACTCCGGGGAGCCGCCGATGACCAGCTCGGGCGCGATGTCCTTGAGGTCCGCGAGGGTGGACTCGGCGGTGAGGTTGTACTTCTTGGCGGTCTCCGCGTTGATGCTGACGGAGTCCTTGTCCTCGGCGGGCGAGGACTCCAGCAGCGTCAGCTTCTTGTCCAGCTTGGTCTTCACCGCCGCGTTGACGGCCTCGGTGCTCTTCTGCTCCGCCTTCGGGTCCAGGTACGCCAGCAGCGAGCCGTTGTACTCCGGCAGCACGGTGATGGAGCCGTTCTTCAGCAGGCCGTACGTGGTCTCGCGGCTGCCGATGTTGGGCTTGTAGGTGACCTTGATGCCCTTGGCCTTCAGGGCCTCGCCGTAGATGTCGGCGAGCAGGATGGACTCGGCGAAGTTGTTGGAGCCGACGACGACGGTGTCACCGCTCGCCTTGTCCTCCGCCAGGGGGTTGTCGGACTCGTCGTCGGAGGAGCCACATCCCGCGAGCAGGGCCGCGGTGGCGGCGAGCACGACGATGGACCTACTGCGTGAGGCGGTAGAAGTCACGATTCCCGTTCCGGACTCAGAGATGAAGGACGGTGGTTCTCCAGTTTCTTGAACTGATCCAATCCAGCGGCTTCTTGATCAGTCAAGGGAATCCTGGTCACCGATTGGCCTCAATGAGTGCTCGGTTGTGATCGTATGTGAAGAGATTCACCTCAAGAGGCGATAGTCTCCCCGCAGTTGACACCCGGTGTGCGATCACTCGAGGAGGAAAGGTGTCCGCGACAGAGGTGGACGCGTCCACCGCGACACACGGCTCCCCTCCCGGCGCACGGCGGCTCACCGACCGCTGGCCCTTCCGGCGCAAGCTCAATGTGCTGGTCGGCGTGCCGCTCGCCGTCGTCGCCGTGCTGCTGGCCTACCTGATCACCGATCAGCTCGGCCAGTCCTCCTCCGCCTCCGACGCGGCCCGGCTGGTCCGGGACAGCGCCGAGGTGGCCACGCTGGTGGACCGGGTGGCGGCCGAGCACCAGCAGGCGATCCTGCTCTCCGTACGGCACGAGGCCGCAGCCGGCAGCGAGGCCCGGCCCTCCACGGCCGCCTACGACCAGGCGCAGGCCGCGGTGGACGCCCAGGTCGTCAAGGTCCGCGAGACCTTCGGGGACCGCCTCCCGGACACCGAGGCGCGGGCGCTGAGGGAGATCGGCGCCCTGGGCAGCCTCCGCGACACCATCGAGCAGGGCTACCTGCCCGCGGACAACATCGACCCGGCGTACGCGGGCGCCGCCAAGGGCGTCATCGACGGCCTCGGCCTGGACCGCAACGCCGACCTCGCCGGCACCTTCACCGGCAACCTCCTGGACTCCCTGCTGCGCGCCGACGCCGCCCACAGCGCCTTCGAGACCGGCGTGTTCTCCGCGGCGACCGGGGACTCCAACGCGCTCATCGAGTTCATCGGCGCGGTCGGCTCCTACGAGGTGTACACCTACCAGGCCGACCGGTTCGCCCGGTTCGCCACCGCCGAGCAGGCCGAGGAGCTCAGCGGCATCGAGCACAGCTCCCCGCAGGCCACCATCCGCCGCCAGTACGCCGAGCTGCAGATCGACCCCAGCTCGCTCCAGGCCGACTCGCCCGCCGAGATCCGCGAGGCGTTCCGGGCGGCGCTGGAGTCCTACCCGGCCTACCGCGAGCAGGCCGAGATCCGGCTCGGGATCACCGCCTCCCTCATCGACCAGATCGCCGACCGGGCCGACGACGCCTCCAGCGACGCCGCCTGGCGCGCGGGGCTGCTCCTCGCGCTCGCCCTGTTCGGCTTCGCCCTGTGGCTCGGCCTCTCGGTCGCGGTCCGCCGCTCGGTGGTCCGGCCGGTGCAGGCCCTCACCGGCGCCGCCCGCGAGGTCGCCGAGGTCGCGGACCGCGAGCTGGCCCGGGTCGCCGACGACGACGCCGAGGACGACGGCCCGCCCCGGCTGCGCCCGATGCCGGTCACCGCGCGCGACGAGATCGGCGACCTCGCCGCCGCGTTCAACCGCGTCCAGTCCACCGCGGCCGCGCTGCTGGAACGCCAGGTGCTCAGCCGCCGCAACGTCGCCGAGATGTTCGGCAACGTCGGCCGCCGCGTCAGCAACCTCACCACCCGCCAGCTCGCCCTGATCGACGCCGTGGAGCGCGGCGAGACCGACCCCGAACTGCTGGAACGGCTGTACAGCATCGACCACATCGCGGTCCGGCTGCGCCGCAACGCCGACAGCCTGATGCTGCTCGCCGGCATCCGCGAGGCGGGCCTCGGCTCCGGTCCGCTCGCGCTGACCAACGTCGTCCGTGCCGCACTCGGCCAGATCGAGGGCTTCCAGCGGGTACGACTGACCGCGCGCTCCGAGGCCGCGGTGGAACCGGACGTCATCGGCGACCTGACCCTGATGGTGGCCGAACTCCTGGAGAACGCCGTGTCGTTCTCCCCCGCGGGCAGCCCCGTCGAGGTGACGGTGGCGACCGCCGAGGACGACACCGCGTCGATCGTGATCGCCGACCACGGTCTCGGCATGAGCGCCGAGCGGCTCGCCGAGGAGAACGCCCGGCTGATCCGCCGCGAGCGCCTGGACCTGGTGCCGACGAAGGTGCTGGGCCTGTTCGTGGTCGGTACCCTGGCCCGCCGCTGGGAGATCGGCGTGACGCTGACCCGGACGCCGGGCGGCGGTGTCACCGCCGAGGTGAGCGTGCCGACGTCGCTGCTTCTTGCGGCGCCCGCGGAACCGGAGCCGGTGCCCGCGGCGGCCGAGGTGCCCGTCCCGGCCGAGGTGCCCACGGCGGCTCCGGCGGCCGGGCCGCTCCCCTCGGCCGCCGCGGACGACTCCGGCCCCCTCCCCCGCCGGGTCCCCCGGCGCGAGGGCGCCGCCCCGGACGTACCCCCCGTCGATCACGCCCGGGCCGACCGTCCCGAAGCCTCCCCCCGGGCCCATGCCGACACCCCCGGCGCCCGCCCGCTGCGCCGCCGCGTCCGCGGGGCCACCCTGCGCGGCGGCGGCGAGGACACCGGCGCCCACCAGATCCTGCGCCGGCCCGCCCAGCCCGCCGACGCGGACGCCGTACGGTCCGCGCTGGAGGAGTTCGAGGCGGCCGTGGAGCGGGCGCACCGCGACAGCGACACCACCGAGCAGCCGATTCCCGGCCAGCAGGACCCGAACCACCTCCCGGAAGGAGCGGAGCAGTGAGCACATCCACAGGAGGCACCACGCCGGCCGAACTCCAGGCCGCCGCAGCCGACTTCACCTGGCTGCTGAATCGCTTCGCGACGGAGACCGCGGGTGTCGTCGACGCCATCGCCGTCTCCTCCGACGGACTGCTGATCGCGGTCTCCGAACTGCGGGAGCACGCCGACTCCGAGCGGCTCGCCGCGATCGTCTCGGGCATCACCAGCCTGGCCGCCGGGGCGTCCGGCAACTACGGCCTGGGCGGACTCAACAAGGTGATCATCGATCTGGAGGGCGGCCATGTGCTGGTCTCCGCGATCGGCAGCGGCGCCGTGCTCGGCGTGGTCACCGACAAGGAGGCCAAGCTGGGCAACATCGCCTACGAGATGACGCTGTTCGCCAACCGTGCCGGTGCCGCGCTCAGCCCGCAGCTCGTGCTCGAACTGAAGAACAGCGTCGGCGCCGCGTCGGCCCGCTGACGGTTCGAGAAGGACGGTACACACCCCATGGCGGACGGCATTCCTCCCCCGGGCGACGACCCGGTCGGCCCCGCTTCCGCCGTACGGCCGTTCCTGGTCACCGCCGGCCGGGTGGCGCCCAGCGTCGCCGGCCGGACGATGCCCGTCGAGACCCAGGTGGTGGCCACCGCCTCGGGGCTCGCCGCGCTGTCGCTGCTCTCCTTCGAGCAGCACGACATCGTGGCCGCGTGCCGGCAGCCGCAGTCCATCGCGGAGATCGCGGCCCGGCTGCGGCTGCACCTCAATGTGGTGCGGGTCCTCGCCGAGGACCTGCGGGCCGAGGGACGGCTGACGGTGCATGTGCCGAACTCCGACGCCGTCCACGATTCATCCGTCCTGCGAAGAGTGATCGATGGCCTGCGCGCCATCCCCGACTCCCGGGGGGTTCTCCGTGACACCGACTGAACCGGCCGCCGCCGTACGACCGCCGCTGCCGGTCAAGATGGTGATCGCGGGGGGCTTCGGCGTGGGCAAGACGACCGCCGTCGGCTCCATCTCCGAGATCGAGCCGCTGACGACCGAGGCCGCGATCACCGAGGTCGCCGCGGGCGTCGACGACCTCACGCACACCCCGCTCAAGACGACGACCACGGTCGCCATGGACTTCGGGTGCATCACCATCGACCCGACGCTGAAGCTCTATCTGTTCGGTACGCCCGGGCAGGAGCGGTTCGGGTTCATGTGGGACGACATCGTCGAGGGGGCGGTGGGCGGGCTGGTCATCGTGGACACGCGGCGGCTCGACGACTGCTATGCGGCCGTCGACTACTTCGAGCACCGGCAGATCCCGTTCGCGGTGGCGGTGAACGCGTTCGACGGTCGCGTCGAGCACGCGCTGGACGAGGTGCGGTGGGCGCTCGACGTGAGTGACGGGGTGCCCGTGGTGGTGTTCGACGCGCGGGAGCGGGGGTCCGTGCGGGACTCGCTGCTGGTGGTGCTGGAGCTGGCGCTGGCCCGCAGCGAGGGGTGAGCCGGGGGCGGCGGGCCCGAAAGGCCGGCGCGCGGCCCTAGCCGGTACTCCCGCGCCGCACTCCCGGGGACACCGTGAGGCGTCCTGCCGCCCAGAACAGCCCCAGCGTCGCCAGCGCCAGCGCCGCCACCAGCGTCGCGCCGCCCACCACCTTCTCGTAGTCCCGCTGGTAGAGACCGTCCACGATGTAGCGGCCCAGGCCGCCGAAGCTGACGTACGCCGCGATCGTCGCCGTGGACACGATCTGGATCGCCGCCGAGCGCAGGCCGCTGAGGATCAGCGGGAGCGCGACCGGGAGTTCGACCCGGAACAGGACCCCGGTCTCCGCCATCCCCATGCCGCGCGCGGCGTCCACCGGGGCCGGGTCGACCGAGCGCATCGCCTCGTAGGTGGTGACCAGGATCGGCGGGATCGCCAGGACCACCAGCGGGATCATCACCGGTGCCATGCCCAGGCCCAGCAGCACGAACATCAGCACCATCAGACCGAAGCTGGGCAGGGCCCGGCCGGCCGTGGCGATCAGCGACACGGTGTGGCCGCCGCGGCCGGTGTGCCCGGTGAGCAGGCCGGCCGGGAGGCCGATGCCGGCGGCGATGCCGAGGGCCATCAGGGTGTAGCCGAGGTGTTCGGCCAGCCGGGTGGGGATGCCGTCGTAGCCCGTCCAGTGCGCGCCGTCGCTGAAGAAGGCGTCGATGTGGTGGAGGAGGTTCATCGCGTGGCCTCGCGGGGCATCCAGGGGGTCAGCAGCATCCGTACGACGATCAGGGCCGCGTCCACCAGGATCGCGAGGACGGCCGTGCCCAGCACCGAGAGCCACACCAGGCGGGGCTGGTTGTAGATCATGCCGCTGTTGAGGAGGTTGCCGAGCGCGCCCTGGTTGCCGATCAGCATGCCGACGCTGACCAGGGAGATGCTCGACACCGCCGCCACCCGCAGCCCGGCGATGATCGCGGGGGTGGCGATCGGCAACTGGACCTGGAGATAGCGGCGTACGGGGCCGAAGCCCATCGCGGTGGCGGCCGCCAGCGTTTCCTGCGGGACCGAGCGGACGCCGTCGACGATCGCCGGGACCAGGACCACCAGGCTGTACACGGCCAGCGGGATCATCACGGTCAGCTCGGACAGGCCCGTGTAGTCGATGAGGATCACGAAGAAGGCCAGCGACGGGATCGCGTACAGCACCGTCGTCACCCAGAGCACCGGCGCGTACAACCAGCGCAGCCGTATGCACAGTTGGGCGATGGGCAGGGCGATCAGCAGTCCGGCCAGCACCGGCAGCAGGGCCTCGCGGAGGTGGAGGACGACCAGGCCGAGGTAGCTGTTCTGCAGGTCGCTCGGCATGTCGAAGAACTCGCTCATCGCGCGACCTTCTCCGTCGCCGTCGCGCTCTTGGCGTGGGCGCCCCGGATCGCCTCGCCGATGGTCTGCTGCGAGACCACTCCGGTCGCCCGGCCCTCCGCGTCCACGGCGACGGCCCAGCCGGTCGGCGAGAGCACCGCGCCGTCGAGGGCGGCCCGCAGGGAGTCGGTGCGGGGTACGAACGGGCGGCCGTACGGCAGGAGTCGGTCCCTGTCGATCCGTCCGGCGGTCACGTCCCGGGGTTCGGCCCAGCCGAGCGGCTTGCCGTTCAGGTCCGTGACGAGGAGATAGGGGGCGTCGGCGGTGTCGCGGGCGGCGATCTGCTCGGCGGTGGCGTCGATCGCGACGATCGGGTCCGTGCGCAGCTCCAGGCCCGCGGAGGGGAAGAAGGACAGCCGCCTGATGCCCCGGTCGGTGCCGAGGAAGTCCTCGACGAAGGAGTCGGCGGGGCTCGTCAGCAGGTCGGCGGGCGGGGCGAACTGGGCGAGCCGGCCGCCGGTGCGCATCACGGCGACCATCGTGCCGAGCTTGACGGCCTCGTCGATGTCGTGGGTGACGAAGACGATCGTCTTGCCCAACTCGGCCTGGATGCGCAGCAGTTCGTCCTGAAGGCCCTTGCGGACGACCGGGTCGACCGCGGAGAACGGCTCGTCCATCAGCAGCACCGGCGGATCGGCGGCGAGCGCCCGGGCCACGCCGACGCGCTGCTGCTGTCCGCCGGAGAGCTGGTAGGGGTAGCGCTTGGCGAGGGCGGTGTCGAGGCCGACCCGCTCCATCAGCTCGCGGGCCCTGGCCCGGGACTTCTCCTTGCCCCAGCCGAGCATGCGGGGCACGGTCGCGATGTTGTCCAGGATCGTGCGGTGCTGGAAGAGGCCGGCGTTCTGGATGACGTAACCCATCGAGCGGCGCAGGGTGTTGACCGGCTGCTGCTGGATGTCCTTGCCGTCGAGGAGGATGGTGCCCTCGGTCGGCTCGACCATCCGGTTGATCATGCGCAGGGTGGTCGTCTTCCCGCAGCCCGACGGGCCGACGAGGACGGTGACCGAGCGGTCGGGTATCTCCAGCGACAGCCGGTCGACCGCCACCGTGCCGTCCGGGTATCGCTTGGTGACTGAATCTATCCGTATCAAAACGCCGAATACCCTTCGGGTCTGGCAGAAGTCGCCCGCTTCCGGCCGGGGTTGAGCATGCCGTTGCGCTGAGAGTCTAGACCGCTCACCAGATCAGGACGCCGCCTCCCATCTCCCGTGCGCGCAGGGCGGTCTCCTCGATGATTCCCAGCCGCGACCCGATGTGGTCGGCGTGTTGGGCGACCGTCCGGTCCGGTCGGCAGGTGAGCTCCGCGAGCCGCTCCAGATGCTCGCGCACGAGGGCGCATTCGGCCAGGAAGGCGGGTGTCTCGTCGGGCGCGACGAGGCCGCCCCCGGCCAAGTCGGGGAAGAACCGGGCGCCGAGGGAGCGGATGGCCCGGGAGCCCCACACCAGGGTGCGCCAGCTCTCGGGGCCCGCGAGGTCCGGCACCCCCTCGGGCGTTGCCTGGACCTCGACCTCCCCGTCCGCCCGGACCAGGAAGATCTCCACCGTCAGACTCATGGCCGCAGTTCACCATGGTGGGCGCCGCCGCAACGACCCGTTTTCCGCGGGGTGCCCCGGATGTCGGCCGAAGCCGTCCGCGTCCCTCAAGGTGGAGTCATGAGCGAGCAGCAACGGTTCGACGTGTGGCAGGCCGGACCCGCCTACGAGCGGTTCATGGGCCGGTGGAGCCGGAAGGTCGCCGAGCGCTTCACCGCCCTGGCCGGCCACCCGGACGGGCTGCGCTGGCTGGACGTGGGGTGCGGGACCGGGGCGTTGTCGGCGGTGCTGGCGGCGCGGTGCCGGCCGGCGCTGGTGCTGGGCTGCGACCGGTCCGCGGAGCTGGTGGCGACGGCCCGGGACGCGGCGTACGGTCCGGTGCGGTTCGTGGTGGCCGACGCGGGGGCGCTGCCCGTGCGGGACGGTGCGTGCGACGCCGCGGTCAGCGGGCTGGCGCTGAACTTCCTGCCCGAACCCGCCGAGGGCGTCGCCGAGATGGCCCGGGCGGTCCGGGCCGGGGGCCGGGTCGCCGCGTACGTCTGGGACTACGCGGAGGGCATGGTCCTGCTGCGCCGGTTCTGGGACGCGGCCACGGCGCTGGATCCGGCGGCGGCCGAGCTGGACGAGGGGCGCCGGTTCCCGGTGTGCGGCCCCGATCCCCTGCACGCGCTGTGGACGGGCGCCGGGCTGGCGGACGTGTGGGTCACCCCGATCGTCATCCGGACCGTCTTCACCGACCTCGCCGATCTGTGGTCCCCGTTCCTCGCGGGCCAGGGCCCGGCCGGCGCCTACGTGGCCGACCTCTCTCCGGACGACCGGGACCGCCTCCGTGACACCCTCGCCGAATCCCTCCCGCGCGATCCGGACGGCTCCATCGAACTGTCGGCCCGGGCGTGGTCGGTGAGCGGTATCAAGCGGTAACTGCATGGTCGGTGTCAGGCTCGTCCCGGGCATCGGCAGCGCGGGGAACTGCTCACCGGTTGGGCCGGGAGGGTGTGGCCGGTGTCGTCACTGTCCGGCGCTGCCGACCGGGGCTGCCCAGAGCCGGAGTCGCCGCTGATCGACCACCACCAGCGACCCTCCAGCCGAACGGACGACCGGCATCAAACCCCCGTCCTCACCACCACCGGCGCCCCCTCCGTCCGCACCGCCCGGCGCTCCGCGTCCACCGCGAACACCTCGCAGCCAGGTCGGGAGGACGCCCACGCGATGCCCTCCGGGCCCATCGCGAAGGCCGCCGTGGCTGTGCTGTCCGCTTCCGTGAGGGTGTCCGCGATGACCGTGACGGAGAGCAGGCCCGTCGCCGGACGGCCGGTACGGCCGTCGAGGATGTGTGCCCCCCGCTCGTACAACGCCGAGGTCGCGACCGCCCGGTCGGTGATCTCCAGCACCGTGCAGAGCCGGTCGGCCCGTTCCGGATGCCGTACGCCCACCCGCCAGGGCCCGCCCGCAGCGACCACGTCACCCCCGGCGTTCAGACAGAACCGCTGCACGCCGGCCGCCCGCAACAGCTCCGCGCCCCGCTGCACCGACCAGCCCTTGACCACCGCGCACGGGTCGAGGCCACGGCCGGGCAGCCGGGCGTCGAAGGCACCGCCGGTGGCGGTCCGGTACGCCTCGCACAGGCCGAGGACCTCGGCGAGGTCGGCGCTGACCTCACCGGGGCCGATCTCGCCCCGGTCGAGCCGGGACACCTCGCTGCCGTCCCGGAACGGGCTGAACCGCTCGTCGACCTCCCGCAGCCAGGCGAAGACGGCGTCCACGGCCGCACCGGGCACGTGCGCGTCGTCCACCCGGAGCGAGACCGGAAACCCCATCACATGCTCGACGCGCCGCACCTCAGGCACCCTTCGCGTCGAGGGCGGCCTGCAAGGACTCCCGGTAGCCCTCGCTCGTGATCGTCGCCCCCGACACCGTGTCCACGTCCGCGCTCTGCGCCTCCAGCGTCCCCTCGATCAGCTTCGGCACCGCCGCCGTCGTCTGCGGATGATCCGGCTGCTGCAGCATCCGCACCGACGCGATCGTGTCCCCGTCGAAGGTCACCTCCACCTGCACGGGACCCTTCTCGGTGGTGACCACCGAGCCCTCGATGACCAGGGCGGAGCTGCCCGACGAGGCGGACGCGGAGGGGGCCGGTGCGACCGCCCGCGTCGTGGGCGCCGGGTCCGTCGACGGCTCGTAGCGCCACAGCGGGACCAGACCGACGGCGGTCAGGACCAGGACGGGTATGGCTCGCTTCACGGTGTCCCTCTCATCCCGCCAGGCTGAAACGCTCGAAGTGGATCTGCGGCTTGGGCACGCCCAGCTCGCGCAGGCTGCCCAGGACCGCGTTCATCATCGGCGGCGGCCCGCACAGGAAGACGTCCCGGTCGGCGATGTCCGGGACCATCCGGGTCAGTTCGGCGGGCGCCAGCCGGTCGGGGCTGGCCGGGCCGGTCACCAGGTGCAGGTCGGCGCCCTTGGCGAGGGCCAGCTCGCGCAGCTCGTCGTAGAGGACCGCGTCCCGGTCCGTGGCGACGCGGTACACGACCACGGCATGCCCCTGGATCTCCTCCAGCAGCGCCCGGATGGGCGTGACGCCGACGCCGCCGGCGATCAGCACAGCCTCGGGGCGGGTGCGGTGCAGGGCGGTGAAGGCGCCGTAGGGGCCCTCGGCGAAGACGCGGGTGCCGGGCCGGAGGTGGCGCAGCCCCGCGCTGCCGGCGCCGGCCGCCTTGACGGTGAGCCGGAGCCCGCGGCCGTCGGGGGCGGCGGACAGGGAGAAGGGGTTCGCCTGCCACCAGCGGTCCTTCGTCAGGAACCGCCACAGGAAGAACTGTCCCGCGCGGGCGGGCAGCCGGTCGAGGTCGCGGCCGGTGATGTGGACGGAGACCACGGTGTCGGACTCCGGGACGACCGCGGAGACGCGCAGCCGGTGGCGCGCGTTCCGCCACAGCGGCAGGACCACGCGGCCCGTGAACACCGAGCCGATCGCGACGCCCCACAAGGCGTACCAGTACGCCGTGGCGGCCGGCGAGGCGGTGAAGGTCGGACCGACCGCGACCTGGTGGGTGAAGGCCAGCACCACGGCGAGGTAGGTGTACAGGTGGATGAAGTGCCAGGTCTCGTAGGCGAGCCGGCGGCGGGCGAACCGGCCGGAGACCGCGCCGACCACGAGGACGATCACCAGCGCGGCGACGGCCCGCAGCACGCCCTCGACGGTCTCGGCGAGGTCGACCAGCTGGTTGACCGGGTCGAGGCCGGAGGAGTCGGCGTAGCCGAAGGTGATGAAGACGGCGTGCGCCAGCAGCGTCCACAGGATGCCGAAGCCGGTCCAGCGGTGCCAGGACGTCAGCCGGTCCATGCCGATCCGGCGGTCCAGCCACGGCAGGCGGGCCACCAGCAGCAGCTGGAACGCCATGAACAGGGCGCCGTAGAGCCCGGCGAGGCGGCCGAGGACGAGCAGCGCGTTGGAGGCGCCGACGCCCGCGTCGACGAAGAACCAGGTCACCACGGCCGCGTTCGCGGCCAGCAGGGCGTACAGGCCGGTGCGGGCCACCACCCTGGGGCGTATCGCCGTGGCGGGCGCAGGGGGCGATTGGACGGTCGTCACGGGTGGCAGCTCCTCATGGGGGTCCGGGGCCGGGGTACCGAGCTTGGCCTCCCGAAGCTGTCGATCAGCTGTCGTAGATCTTTCAAGTGGTTATCGATGTACCGGGGGCGGCCCGCCGGGCTGTGGCGCGGGGCACCGGGTGACGCACTATGAACAAGTGGAAAAAGTACGACTCCTCGTCGTGGACGACGACCCGCCGATCGCCGACCTCGTGGCGACGGTCGCCCGGTACGAGGGCTGGGAGGCGGTCACCGCGAACTCCGGCGAGGAGGCGCTGCGGCGCGCCGCCGAGTTCCGTCCCGACATCGTCGTGCTCGATCTGATGCTGCCGGACGTGGACGGCTTCGGTGTGCTGGACCGGCTGCGCCGCTCGGGGACGATGGTGCCGGTGGTGTTCCTCACCGCCCGCGACGGCGTCGCCGACCGGGTGGCGGGGCTGACCCGGGGCGGTGACGACTACCTGGTCAAGCCGTTCGCGGTGGAGGAGCTGATGGCCCGGCTGCGGACCGTGCTGCGGCGCAGCGCCGGGCCCGGCTTCCAGCGCTCGGTGCTGCGGGTGGGCGATCTGACGATGGACGAGGACACCCGCGAGGTGCGCCACGGCGAACGGCTGCTCACGCTCACGCCGACCGAGTACGAGGTGCTGCGCTACCTGATGCGCAAGTCGCCGACCGTGCAGACCAAGGCGCAGATCCTGGACCATGTGTGGGAGTACGGCTTCGGCGGCCGTTCCAACGTGGTCGAGCTGGTCGTCAGCAGGCTGCGCCGCAAGCTGGACGACACCGGCGAGCCGATGATCCACACCGTGCGGGGCTTCGGGTACGTCATCCGGCAGGCCGCCCGGTGATCGGGCGGCTGCGGCGGGCGTACGGCAGGACGCGCCTCGGCACCCGGCTGGCGCTGGGGGTGGGGGCGCTGGCCCTGGTGGTGTTCGCGGTCGTCGGCACCGCGCTGACGACGTACATGCGCGACTATCTGTCGGCGCAGCTCGACACCCAGCTCGCGCAGGCCCAGGGCGCCCAGTCCAAGAGCATCGCGCACTACGGCACGCTGTCGGGCAAGAAGTACTGGCGCTGGTACTACGCCGTGTACGACGTGACGGACGGCACCCCGCGGTTGCGCACGCCCGAGACGGCCGGCGATCTGCCCGCGGACGTCGAGGAGTTCACCGTGGTGGCCCGGGCGCAGTCCGTCTCCGACACGGAGGTGCTGCGCACCGGGCATCTCAAGGGCGAGGGGCGGTACCGGCTGCGGGCCTGCGAGGTGGAGCCGGGCGTGGTGCTGGTCAGCGCCGCGCCCATGGACGAGATCGACGACACCATGGGCCAGCTGATCACCATCCAGGCGGTCACCTTCGGTCTCGCCCTGCTGGCCCTGGTGGTGGCCGGGCGGTCGCTGCTGCGGCGCGGGCTGCGGCCGCTGAGCGACATGGCGCACACCGCGCGGGGCATCACCTCGCACGATCTGACGGACTCGGCCCGGCTGCCGGTGCGGCACGACGGGCGCAGCGGCGGACCCGAGGTGGAGGAGCTGCGGACGGCGTTCAACACGATGCTGGAGCACATCGACGAGTCCCTCGCGGTGCGCACGGAGGCCGAGCAGCGGCTGCGCCGCTTCGTCGCGGACGCCTCGCACGAGCTGCGTACGCCGTTGATGTCGGTACGGGGGTACGCGGACCTCTTCCAGTACGCGGCGGCCAACGCCCCCGAGGAGCGCGACAAGCACCTGGCGCGGCTGCGCGCCGAGGCGGCCCGGATGGGTTTCCTGCTGGACGACCTGCTGCTGCTCGCGCGGCTGGACGCGGCGGAGGCGGAGACCCCGCTGCGTGTCCGCGAGACGGATCTGGTGGAGCTGGTCCAGGAGGCCGCGGACGCCTTCCGCGCCAGCCACCCGGGCCATCCCCTGACCGTCGCGCCCGGCCCCGCGGCCCTGCCCGCCCGGGTGGACGCGCAGCGGATCCGGCAGGTCCTGGACAACCTCCTCACCAACGCGGCGGTGCACACCCCGCCCGGCACGCGGGTGCGGGTGGGCCTGTCGGTCTCCGCCGGCACCGCCCGGATCCGGGTCGCCGACGCGGGCCCCGGCATCCCGCCCGCCGATCGCGACCGGGTCTTCGACCGGTTCTACCGGGTCGACAAGGCCCGCAGCCGCGACCGCGGCGGCAGCGGCCTGGGCCTGGCCGTGGCCGGCTCCCTGATCCGGGCGCACGGCGGCACGATCGAGCTGAGCAGCGAGCCCGGGGAGACGGTGTTCACGGTCACCCTGAATCCGGTCCGCTGAGTCTCAGCCCCGGGCTGCCGGAAGGGTCACCTCGAAGCGGCAGCCGCCGGGGATGTTCCGTACGGTGGCCCGGCCGCGGTGGGCTTCGACGATGCCGCGCACGATCGCGAGGCCGAGGCCCGCGCCGGCCGGCGGGGTACGGGCGTCGGTGCCGCGCCAGCCGGTGTCGAAGACGCGCGGCAGATCCTCCTCGGGGATGCCTCCGCAGCCGTCGGTCACGGACAGCAGCACCCCGTCGGGGACGCGTTCGGCGGCGATCGCGACCGTGCCGTCGGACGGGGTCCGGCGGATCGCGTTGACCAGGAGGTTGCCGAGGACGCGGCTCATCTCCTTGCCGTCGACCTCGACCGGCAGCGGCTCCACGCCGTCGCCGACGAGCCGGACGCCGTGCTCGCGGGCGAGGGGGTCCGCGCCCGCGAGGGCGTCGCCGACGAGGTCGTACAGGGAGACCCGGGTGGGGCTGAGGGCGAGGGCGCCGGCGTGGATGCGGGAGAGCTCGAAGAGGTCGCCGACCATGGCGTTGAGGCGTTCGACCTCGGTGCGGATCTGCCGGAGGTAGCGGTCGGGGTCGGCGGCGACGCCGTCCTCCAGGGCCTCGGACATCGCGCGCAGTCCGGCCAGCGGGGTGCGCAGGTCGTGGGAGATCCAGGCGACGAGTTCCCGGCGGGAGGACTCCAGGGCGCGTTCCCGTTCCCGGGACTCGGCGAGGCGGGCGCTGGTGGTCTCCAACTCGCGGCTCAGTGCGGCGAGTTCGGCGCTCGCCGGGCGGTCGGGGGAGGTGAAGGCGCCGCCGTCGCCGAAGGAGCGGGCGGCGAGGGCGAGGGCGCGGCTGCCGGCGACGACCCAGCGGCCCAGCAGCAGGGCGGTGGCCAGGGAGACCACGGCGGCCATGGCGACGACCAGGGTGACGACCTTCAGGTCGTGCTCGGACAGGAACATCGCCTGGGCGACGGCGAGGGTGCCCGCGAGCATCGCGGTGACGGCGACGGCGGCCACCACCGTGAGGTGCACGGCGAGCGAACGGCGCCGGATCAGCCGCAGGACGCCGGCGCCGAGCACGCCGGCCGCGGCGGCGCCGAGGAAGGCGAACAGGGCGATGAGGAGCGTGTCCCGCACGGTCAGACCCCCTCGAACCGGTAGCCGACGCCCCACACCGTCTGTATCAGCCGGGGTCGGGCCGGGTCGTCCTCGACCTTGCCGCGCAGGCGCCGCACATGGACGGTGACCGTCGACAGGTCGCCGAAGTCCCAGCCCCACACCTCCCGCATCAGGTCTTCGCGGCTGAACACCCGTCCCGGGTGCCGCAGGAGGAAGGTGAGGAGGTCGAACTCGCGGATGGTGAGGGAGAGTTCGGCGCCCTCCTTGGCCGCGCGGCGGGCCTCCGGGTCGATCGAGAGGCCCCCGGCGCGCAGCAGCCCCGCCGGCTGCGCGGGGCGGACCCGGCGCAGTACGGACTCGACGCGCAGGACGAGTTCACGGGGGCTGAACGGCTTGGTGACGTAGTCGTCGGCGCCGACCTCAAGGCCGAGGATCCGGTCGTCCTCGTCGCCGCGCGCGGTGAGCATGATGACCGGCACCGGGCCCTGCCCGCGCATCCGGCGGCACACCTCCAGGCCGTCCATGCCGGGCAGCATCAGGTCCAGGACGACGAGGTCCGGCCAGTGCTCGGCGGCGCGGGCGAGGGCGTCCGGGCCGTCGCCGGCGCGGTCGACGAGGTATCCGGCGCGGTCGAGGTAGCCGGAGACGACCTCGGCGACGGTCGGGTCGTCGTCGACGACGAGCACCCGGGGTTGCTGCTGTTCCATGCCGCCAGCCTCGCATCAGGCGTGCCCGGGTGCGCCACCCGCCTGCCGACGTCCTTGTTTCGTAAGAAACCGACGATGAGCAAGGCGGAGACGGAACGGATCCGGCCCTCGTGAACCACCTGCTGTGGACGGGCCGGTGACCGGTTCGCTCCCGGTCAGGGCAGGGGCTGCTCGGTCCAGATGACCTTTCCGTGCGGGGTGTAGCGCGTGCCCCAGCGCTCGGTGAGCTGGGCCACCAGGAAGAGCCCGCGTCCGCCCTCGTCCTCGCTCCGCGCCCGGCGCAACCGCGGTGAGGTGCCGCTGCCGTCGGACACCTCGCAGATCAGCGCACGGTCGCGGAGCAGACGGAGCTGGACGGGGCCGGTGGCGTGACGGATGGCGTTGGTGACCAGTTCGCTGGCGACGAGTTCGGTCGTGAAGGCGAGGTCGTCCAGGCCCCAGGCGGCGAGCTGTCCGGTGACCGCGGCGCGGGACCGGGAGACGACCGCCGGGTCGCTCGGCAGGTCCCACTGGGCGACCCGGTCGGGCCCGAGGACGTGGGTGCGGGCGACCAGCAGGGCCACGTCGTCGCTCGGCCGGGCCGGGAGCATGGCGTCGAGGACGGCCTCGCAGGTGTCCTCGGGAGGCCGCCCGGCACACCGGAGGACGGAGCGCAGCCGGTCCAGGCCGGCGTCGATGTCGCGGTGGCGGTCCTCGACCAGACCGTCGGTGTAGAGCACCAGCTGGCTGCCCTCGGCGAGTTCCAGCTCGGCGGTCTCGAAGGGCATCCCGCCCAGACCGAGCGGCGGCCCGGACGGCAGGTCGACGAAGTCCACCGAGCCGTCGGGGGAGACCACCGCGGGCAGGGGGTGCCCGGCGCGGGTGAGGGCGCAGCGCCGGGACACCGGATCGTAGACCGCGACCAGGCAGGTGGCGCCGATGCCGCAGTTCTCCTGGGGGGCGCCCTCCACCGCCCAGCCCTCGCCCCGGTCGAGCCGGCCGACCAGGTCGTCGAGGTGGGTGAGGAGATCGTCCGGGGGCAGGTCGAGGGAGCAGAAGTTGTGCACGGCGGTACGCAGCCGGCCCATCGTCGCGGCGGCGTGCAGCCCGTGCCCCACGACGTCGCCGACCACCAGTGCCACCCGGGCGCCGGAGAGCGGGATGACGTCGAACCAGTCGCCGCCCACGTCGGCCTGCGCGGGCAGATACCGGTAGGCGACCTCGACGGCGCTCTGCTCGGGCCGCCCCCGGGGCAGCAGGCTGCGCTGGAGCGCGAGCGCGGTGTTGTGCTCTCGGGTGAAGCGGCGGGCGTTGTCTATGCACATGGCGGCCCGCCCGGCCAGCTCCTGGGCGAGGGAGAGGTCGTCGTCCTCGAAGGGGGCGGGATTGGCGCAGCGGTAGAAGCTGACCACGCCGAGGGTGGCGCCGCGGGCCCGCAGCGGCACGGTGATCAGGGAGTGCGTCCCGGCCGCGAGCACCCGGTCCAGCCGTACCGGATCCTGTGCGTACCAGCCGCCCGCCTCGGACAGCACCGGTTCCAGCACGGCCCGCCCGCTCTCCAGGCTGCGGGCCTGCGGGGTGGAGCCGACGTAGGCGAAGCCGTCGCCGACGTGGTAGAGCCGCGGCTCGTCGTGGCGGCTGCGCAGGGCGACCCGGCGCAGCGGGACGTCCGCGCCGACCGCGGCGGGCTCCTCCCCGTTCAGCACGGCGTCCGGCAGGTCGACGGCGGTGAAGTCGGCGAACCGGGGCACGGCCACCTCGGCCAGCTCCTCCGCGGTGCGGGTGACGTCGAGGGTGGCGCCGATCCGCGCCCCGGCCTCGTGCAGCAGTTCCAGCCGTCTGCGCGCGAGGAGGGCCAGCCGCCCGACCCCGGGCTCCCCGACCAGTACCAGCCGTCCGCCGGACCCGTCACCGGTGTCGGCCGGGGTGGCGAGACCGGCGGTGGCCGCCGTGGGAGGGGGTGTCGGCGGGGTGAGCGGGACCGGGCGCGGGTGCCCCAGGATGCGGGCCTCGACGACCACGCCGGTCTCCCCGGCCGCGCCCACGACCTTGCGGCGCATCAGGGTGGCGGTCCGGCCGCCGGTCAGGTTCACCTCGTCGAGGATGCGATGCGGCGAGGCCAGCAGCGCCTCGGCCTTCTCGCGCAGGACGGCCAGGTCGATCCGGCCGAGTCCGGAGCCGTCCGACTCCGGGCCGGACTCGCGGCCGGCCTGCCGATAGGCCGCAAGCAGCGCCCGCTCCCGCTGGGTGGACTGCTCCAGCAGCCGCCCCTCGATGGCCTGGGCGGCCTCGGACACCAGCCGGAGCATGATCGGGTCGCCGTCGTCGCGCAGACAGGTCAGATCCAGCACGGCCTCGATCCGCCCGCTGAGCGGGTCGCGGACGGGGGCGCCGACGCAGGCGAACGGCTGCAGACAGTCGGCGAAGTGCTCCCGGCCGACGACCTGGACGGGCCCGCGCTCGACCAGCGCGGTGCCGACGCCGTTGGTGCCCGCCGCCTGTTCGGAGGCGTCGAAGCCGGGGGCGAAGCGCACCGCGTCGAGCCGGGCGAGCAGCGCCCGCCCGCCGCCGAGCCGCTGGACGATCCGCCCCCGCCCGTCGCACAGGGCGATGGTCGTGCCGAGCTCGGCGAGGGAGTCGGCGAGCTGTCCGAGGACGGGTTCGGCGGCGCGCAGGAACCGCTCGCCGAGGACCACGTCGGGGTCGTACGGGATGTCCAGCCGGTCCGGTTCGAGCCCCGCCGACCTGCACCGCTTCCAGGACGCCAGCACGGAGTCCCGGACCTCCGAGTCGACACGGGCTCCGGCGAGGAAGCGTTCATGGGCATCGACGAGTCCGCCGATGTCGTCCCAGGCGACGGACAAATGACTCACTTCCCTCAGGCGATTTCACCCTAGACCCTATGTGACCCACCTCACAACAATCCGTGAAGGGAGCGGAAAGGGCCCCGGGGGTGTGACCGAGGACACCCCTTGTCTCCGGGATTTTTTGCCTGCGGCGCTGATTGTTCCGGGCCGCCCGTCCGTATCTCCGGGTGTCCGAGCCGTTCGCCTCAGGAGGTCCGATGCGCATCTCGCGCAGCACGGCGGGAACCGTCTTCGTCGGCGGCGCCCTGGTGCTCACTCTCTCCGCCCTCGCGTACCCCGCGATGCTCGGGGTGGAGAACACCTCGTCCGACACGTCCCGCATCATCGCCAATACCCAATGGGGGCCGCTCACGGAGGCGGACCGGGACTTCGTGGTGAAGGTACGGGCGGCCGGACTGTGGGAGTACCCGCTGGGGGAGATGGCGCTGGAGCGCGGCACCACCGCGGAGATGAAGGAAGTGGGCAAGCATCTGCTCGTCGGGCACTCGGGGCTCGACGCGCTGTGCCGCAAGATCGCGCCCGATCTCGGCATCACGCTGCCGAACCAGCCGAGCCCGCAGCAGCAGCAGTTCGTGGCGACCGCGGACTCCAAGGCCGGCAAGGAGTTCGACTCCACCGCGGTCACCATCATGCGGGTGGCCCACGGCCGGATCTTCCCGACCGTCGCCAGCATCCGGGCCAACACGCAGAACACGCTGGTGCGGCAGCTGGCGGACCTGACCAACGACACGGTGCTGGACCACATCACGGTGCTGGAGAAGACCGGCCTGGTCAACTACGAACAGGTCAACTTCCAGCAAACCTCCCCCCCGAAACTCCCCGACGAACAGCTCACCCCGCCCCCGCCCCAGCCCGGCTCCCCGGTCCTGGTCCTCAAGCCCCGCCCGGACCTGAACGTCAACACGGCCTCCCCCACCCCGAACCCGAACCCGAGCCCCAGCGGGACGGTGGGCTGACGGTCGGGCGGAGGCGGGCAGGGCGGGTTCAGGGTCACAGCGGCTTGGCCGGCCAGTCCAGCAGGCGGGCTCCGATCACCGCGGTCTGGAGGGTGTACCGCTGGACCGGGTCGGCCGGGTTCGCGCCCGTCAGCTGGTGGACGCGGTCCAGGCGATAGGTCAGCGCGCGCACGCTGAGCGACAGCCGGCGGGCCGCCTCCGCGGCCACGCAGCCGGAGTCGAAGTAGGCGGTCAGCGTGTCCAGCAGGGGCCGGGCGCCGCCGCGGGCCTGGCGCAGCGGGCCGAGAGCACTGATCACGAGGTCGGCCATGGCCTGCCGGTCCCGGGTGAGGACCGGGTAGACGAGCAGGTCGGCAGCGTGCAGCACCGGCTCGCCGAGATCCAGGCGCTCGGCGAGATCGAGGGCGTTCAGGGCCTCCTCGTACGACTGGACGACGCCCGCCGGCCCCGGGTGCGCGCGGCCGATCGCCACCTGGCCGCCGTCCGTGGCGGCATGGGCGTGCTTGGCGAAGTGGACGAGGACGTCGTCGTGGTTGCCGGGGGCGATGCAGACCATCCGGCCGTCCTTGGTGGTGAGCAGGATGCTGCGGTCCCCGAACCGGCCGATGAGCCCGCGCTCCACCTCCCGGGGCACGGGGTCACCGTCGTCGTAACCGGTCCGGCCCCGGGCCACGGCGACGGCGTGCGCGTGCGACAGCCGCAGCCCGTAGCGCTCCGCCCGCTGCGCCAGCAGGCCGAGGTCGCTGCGGCCGTAGAGCAGATCGTCCACGAACTCCCGGCGCGCGGCCTCCTCCTGGCGTACCGCGTCCCGCTGCGCGCGTTCGTAGCCCTCCGCGAAGGCGTCCAGGGCCTGCGCGGCGGCGGCCAGGACGGCGTCCACGGAGCCGCCGGCGGGCCGGGCGGCGCGGGTCTCGGCCATGTGGGCGGCGACCATGGCACGCAGCCCGAGCCCGGCCTCGGCGGCCCGTTCCCCCAGGTCACGACGGGACTCGAGCTCCGCGCGGGTGAGCCGTCGGCCGGTGGCCGAGGCGTCGGCGAGGATGTCGCGGTAGCCGGTCAGATATTCCGCGTACGCGTCCGGCCCCGCCATCGGCGCTCCTCCGCTCTCCGCTGTGTCGTGAGTCGTCGTAGTCGTACGTCGTCGTACGTCGTCGTACGTCGTCGTGAGTCGTCGTGAGTCGTCTGTAGTCGAACGTCGTCGCGTTTCGTCGTGCGTACGTCGTCGTGTGCCGTCCGCCGTTCCGACATCGCTTTCTACGTCGTTTTCCCGCGACTTTCCAGCGCGAGGAGCCGCCCGGAACGGCAGGGGGTTCCCGGGCCCCCGGGCTCAGCCCGTCTTCCAGCCGTTGCGGGTGTCGATCCGCTCCCACTCGACGGCCCACTGTTCGAGGCGCCGGCGCTCCATCAGCTGCCGGACGACCCACACCGTGCCGAGGACCGTGCCCGCCGTGCACAGCGCGGCCAGCGTCCCGCCGGAGGCGGCGTGCAGTCCGATCTCACCGCTGCTCAACGGCGGGGCGGTGACCCGGCCCTGGCCGTCGGTCCAGACGGGGACCTGCGCCCCGGCCTTGGTCCTGGGCGCCACCCGTGCGTCGTCGGTCCGGGTGGTGCCGTCGGGGTCGGTCCAGCTCACCTCGGCCCACACCCGGTAGTCGGCCGGCATCCGGGCGGGCACCTTGTCGTCCGCGTTCTCCACGAGCACCGCCGACACCTGCCGGCTCCGCTCCCGCTGCTCCTCGGCGGCCCGCTCCACCGCGCCGACCGCCATCAGACCCGCCACCGCCCCGCCCACCAGGGCCAGCACCCAGCCGCCGAGCACCACCCAGGCCTCGACGAGGTCGCAGCGCCGCCTCAGCGGACTGCGCCGCCACCGCCACATCCGTATGCGTTCGCACCGTGGCTCAGCCATCGGCCGACACCCCCTGGAGAGCACCGACAGCACACTCCCAGTGTGCGCCTGTCCGGCGGGTACCGCGCCCGGCCGGTCTCCCGCCCGTCTTCATCAACTGTTCAATCAACCTGGCCGAAAATCGACTGTTCCCGGGGCTCTCCCGTTCCAAGCCGCATCCGGCGAAAGTCAGTTCGCTTAAGTTGGGCACCACCTGATCAACGAAGCCACCGCAGGAGGCCGCACCGTGTCGGACGTCGATCCCCAGATCCGCGCGTCGATGGACATACGCGCCCGCATCGACACGACGAAGCCGCACTCCGCGCGCTTCTGGAACTACTTCGTCGGCGGCAAGGACAACTACGAGGTCGACCGGGAGATCGGCGACGAGATCAAGCAGATCTTCCCCGGTCTGGTCGACGTCGCGGTCTCCAGCCGCCATTTCCTGGGCCGCGCGGTCCGCCATCTGGCCGGGGAGCAGGGCATCCGCCAGTTCCTGGACATCGGCACCGGCCTGCCCACCGCCGACAACACCCATGAGGTCGCCCAGCGCGTGGCCCCGGACGCCCGGATCGTCTACGTCGACAACGACCCCATCGTCCTGGCCCACGCCAACGCCCTGCTCACCAGCACCCCCGAGGGCAAGACGGCCTATCTGGACGCCAACCTGTACGAGCCGAAGTCCGTCCTCGAAGCCGCCGGGGAGACCCTCGACCTCTCACAGCCGGTCGCGCTGATGATCCTCAACACCCTGGGCCATGTCGCCGACCACGCCCAGGCCGTGGACCTGGTGCAGCGGCTGATGGCGGGCCTGGCCTCGGGCAGCTACCTGGTGGTCAGCGACAGCACGGCCACCAGCGAGGGCATGATCGCCGCGTCCGAGGCCTACAACGCGAGCGGCGCGGTGCCGTACTACGTCCGCAGTGTCGAGGACATCGCCGCCTTCTTCGACGGCCTGGACCTGGTGGAGCCGGGCGTCGTCCCGGTCACCGACTGGCGCCGCGACGAGACCGGCCCGCAGGCTCCGGCCAACGCCGTGGACGCCTACTGCGGGGTCGGCCGCAAGGCGTAGGCACGCTCACTGCTGCGGGGGCCGTTCCACAGGCGCGGAACGGCCCGCTGCGCACGCCGTGACCCGTTTCTTCGGTGGGCCGTCGGTTTCCGGACTCCGCGGCGTCACATCCAGCGGGCACCTTTCGCTCGTCCCCCCTGCTTCGCCTTGTGATCCGTCCGCCCTGCGCCGCGTGGGCGTGACGCGGAAGGACGACGTGCGCCATGTCCCTTCTCCCGCTCCCCGCCCCGGCCCGCTGGTACTCCCCCTCGCCCAACGCCCTCGCCCGCCATGTGCTGACCGCCCTCCCTCTCGTGCTGATCGGCGTCTGGCTGGCCGCCGACTGGCGCGGCGTGTACGCCGGTGTCTCCCGGCTGAGTTCCGCCGACCCGTGGTGGCTGCTGGCCGGCGTGGGCTTCACTTGCCTGACCTGGGTGGCCGCCGCCTGCGTCCGGCAGGGCGCGATCCCCGAGCGGCTGCCGCCCCTGCCGCTGCTCGCCTCGCAGTTCGCCGCGGGCGCCGCGAACCATGTACTCCCGGCGAGTATCGGCGCCCACGCCGTGACCCTGCGCTTCCTCCAGGGCCAGGGCATACCCCTGCCCCGGGCCGCGGCCTCGCTCGCCCTGTACTCCCTGGTCAAACCGGTCGCGAAGACGTTCGTACTGCTCACCTTGCTGCTGGCGGCCCCTGAGCTGATCCGTCTCGAAGGGCTCGTCCCGGACCGCGGGATCCTGGTGACGGCCGGCGTGGGCGCGACGACGGTACTCGCCGCACTGGCCCTGCTCCTGGCGACCGTACGGCCGCTGCGGCGCGGGATCCTGCGGTTCCTGCGCACCGCGCTGACCGACGCGCGGCTGCTGCACACCATGCCCTGCCGGGTGCTGGCCCTGTGGGGCGGGGCGGCCGCGATCCCGCTGCTCCAAGCCGGTGTGGTCGCCTCGGTGGGGGCCTCGCTCGGGCTGCCGCTGTCGTGGGCGCAGCTGGTGTTCGCGTTCCTGGCCGCCAGTACGGCCGTCGGGGCGGTGCCCGCGCCGGGCGGGATCGGTCCGGTGGACGCGGCGCTGGTGTTCACCATGGTCACCCTCGGCACCGCCCTGGCCCCCGCCACGGCGACCGTACTCGGCTACCGCGTGCTGACGGTATGGCTACCACTGCTACCCGGCCTCCTCACGCTCTCAGCCCTGACCCACCGAAAACTGCTCTGACGGGCACACAGGGACCCTGTCGCTCGGGTCGCGCAGCGGCGACCGACCGAGAGACACCCCGCTGCAGGGCCCAGCGTCACCGAGATCAGGAACGGCGCCGAGCCCTGCCACTCGGGCCACCCCGACACCGCGGCCCCCGGCCACCCGCACGCAACACCACGCCGCACAGCCCTGACGTTCGCCGAGATCAGGAAAGGCGCCAGGCCCTGCCATTCCGCTCATCCCAACACCGCGCACCGCGGCCCCCGGCCCCGCGCAGGCGGGTCGAGAGACCCCTCACTGCGCGGCCCCAGCGTCACCGAGATCAGGAACGGCGCCGAGCCCTGCCACTCGGGCCACCCCGACACCGCGGCCCCCGGCCACACGCACGCAACACCACGCCGCACAGCCCTGCGTCACCGAGATCAGGAAAGGCGCCGGGCCCTGCCGTTCCGGTCCCCCCCGGCACCCCCCGGCCCTCGGCCACCCGCAGGCCGGTCGAGAGGCACCGCGCCGCACGGCCCCCGCTTCGCCGGGCCTCAGGAGCGGTGGTGGAGGCGGGCGGCGAGGACTGCCACGTCGTCCTCGGCGTGCCGGGCGTCGAGGCGGGCGAGGACGGTGTCGAGGACGTCCTGGACGCCGGTGGCGGCCGAGAAGCTGACCCCCGCCAGGCGGTCCAGGGACTGGTCGATGTCCTCGCCGCGGCGCTCGACGAGGCCGTCGGTGAAGAGCAGGAGCGCCTGGGAGGGGTCGAGGCGGTACGTGGCCGGTTCGTAGCCGCCGAGCCCGGTGCCCAGGGGCGGGCCAACCGGCACGGGGAGCAGGGAGACCCGCCCGGATCCGTCGATCACGGCGGGCGGGAGATGCCCGGCGCCGGCCAGGGTGACCAGGCCGCGTACGGGGTCCACGCGCGCGATGAGGCAGGTGGCGGGGCGGCGTTCCGGCTCCGCGGAGGCGATGTCGTCGAGCTGGCGGAGTATCCGGTGGGGCGGCAGATCGGCGGAGGCTATGTAGCGCAGGGCCGAGCGGTAGGCCGTCATGTCGACGGCGGCGTCCAGACCGTGCCCCATGACGTCGCCGACCACCAGCAGCGTACGGCCGAAATGCAGCCGTACGGTCTCGCACCAGTCGCCGCCGACCAGCGCGCGATGCCCGACGGGCAGGTAGCGGATGGCGACGTCGAGGTTGGGATGCGGGCGGCCCGGTTCGGCGAGCAGGGCCCGCTGGAGTCTGCCGACGATGCCGCTCACCGCGTCGTGCTCGCGGGCGTGCCGGATGGTCGAGGCGGCGCGCTCGGCCAGGAACGCGGCCACTTCCTCCTCCGCGGGGCCGAAGGGCGCCCCTTCCCGGGCGCAGACCAGCGTGCCGTAACGGTGGCCATGGGCGGCGAGGGGGATGCGCAGGGCGGGCCGGGAGCCGCCGGACGCCAGGCGTACGGCGCCGTTCCCGCCCGTCCCGCGGGCCACCTCGGCGGCCCGGCGGGCGTCGGGCAGCACCGCCGGGTTCCCGATGACGAACTCGTACCGCGCGCCGGCCTCGCCCCGCTCGCGCAGGACCGCCACCGCGCCTCCCACCTGGCCGGCGACTTCCCGGGTCAGCTCGGCCCAGGTGGTGTCCTCGTCCAGGGTCGTGCCGACGCGGGCGGCCGCCGAGCGCAGCGCGCTCAGCCGGGAGCCGCCGGCGCCCCACGGGGGCGGGTCGGCGGAATCGGCCGGCTCAGCCGTCGCCGGGCTATGAAACGACTCGAACGATCGCGCCACACCTACCACCCTACGAGCACGGCGAACCGGAGCAGGTAACGCGCAGGTGGCGACGTTTCGAACGCCCGTACGTCGGCGGGAGGTGCCGGACGCCCTCGGGTCCCGTGCCCCACGAGGGCTGAGGACTCCTCGGGGCCCCTAGGGATCTAGACCGCTCGCTCCGGTTCCGCCGGCGGATCGACGGGCGTCGGTCCGGGCGGCCCGAAGAGGACGGCCCGGGCCACGGGCGGGGCGAACAGGGCGGTGACGGGCGCGGCGAGGCTCAGGACCTGGCGGAAGGCGCGCCCCACCACGGGGTCGCCGGGGGCCCGCTCCTGGACCCGCCGCAGGTACCAGCCGGCGACCCGGTCCGCGGGCCCGCCCTCGGTCGCGGTGCCGACCGCTCCGGGCATCGAGCGGTCCGCGCCGGCGGAGATGTCCCACGCCTGCCGGGACGCCGCGAGGAGCGCCCGCTGCACGCGCCGCGTCGTGGGCGTCCGGCGCCGGTCGGCCAGCGCGTCCCCGAGGGCGACCGCGCCCATCGCGGCGATGGCCATGCCCTGACCGTAGATCGGGTTGAAGGTGCACAGGGCGTCGCCGGTGGCGAGGAATCCGGCCGGGCGGCGGCCGGGCAGGTCGTAGCGGCGGCGGATGTTCGCGGTCCGCCGGTAGCCGAACGGCGGTGACAGCGGTTCGGCGTCCTCCAGCCAGCGGTCCAGGAGCGGATGCGCCAGCCGCTTGGTGTAGGCGACGAACTCCTCGTCGTCCGTGGGCGGTTCGTCGCCGCGCAGCCCCGAGACGATGACCAGGTGGCTGCCGTCCTCCAGCGGCAGCGCGCCGCCGCCGTGGGGTTGCAGGGGGCCGGGATAGACGTAGTAGCCGAGCGTCTCGCCGCCGAGGGCGCCGTTGTGGCCGCGGTAGACGCGGGAGGCGTAGGCGAGCCCGGTGTCGATCGTCTCCTCCGGCGCGCGCTCGGCGCCGATCGCCTCCAGCCACTGCGGCGCCTTCGTGCCGCTGCCGGTGGCGTCGACGACCAGGTCGGCCTCCAGCGGCCGCTGCTCCCCGCGGGCGTCGCCGGAGCGCTCCCGCAGCAGGACGCCCCGCACCCGGGAGGCGTCCCCGAGGAGCCCGACGACGTCGGCCCCCTCCACCACGCTGATCACCGGATCGGCGAGGACCCGCGCCCGCACCAGCGCCTCCAACTGGGCGCGGGAACCGGTGTAGATGTGCGTCGTCGCAAGCACCCGGCGCAGCCAGCGGCCGCTCTGCCACAGCACCATGTCCGCCGGCATGCCCACCCGCGGCGCCCCCGCCTCCCGCAACTGCGCGAGGAAGCCCGGCAGCAGCGACTCCAGGGCGGTCTGCCCGCCTTGGAGCAGGACGTGCGGATGGCGGCCCTGCGGCACACCGGGCCGGGAGTCACCGCCGTCCGGGAAGCGGTCGCGCTCCACGACGGTCACCCGGTCGGCGTGCCGGGCCAGGACGTGCGCCGCGAGGAGCCCCGCGAGGCTGCCGCCCACCACCACCGCATGCCGCCCGCCCGGGCGGCCCTTGTCTCCGGCCGAGTTCAACGATCCGCTCCCCTGGTCGCCACGTCACGCGAGGACCCGAGTATCCCGCGCCGCGAAAGGGGGTTGACCGACTTTCGGCCTTCCGCGGGCCGCTGTCGCCCTGACGCGGTCAGTCCGCGCCGGGCGTCAGCCGCAGGGAGATGCTGTTGATGCAGTACCGCTGGTCGGTCGGCGTGGGATAGCCCTCGCCCTCGAAGACATGGCCGAGGTGGGACCCGCACCGCGCGCACCGCACCTCGGTGCGCACCATGCCGTGCGAGGTGTCCGACAGCAGTTCCACCGCGTCGGAGTCCTTAGGGTCGAAGAAGGACGGCCAGCCGCAGTGGGACTCGAACTTGGTGTCCGAGGTGAACAGTTCGGCACCGCAGGCGCGACAGGAGTACACGCCCTCGGTCTTGGTGTCGGTGTACTCACCGGTGAACGCGGGCTCGGTACCGGCCTGCCGCAGCACGGCGTACTCGGCCGGGGTCAATTCCGCGCGCCACTGCTCGTCCGGCTTCTCGACGTCGTACGACATGGGTCTCAGCCCTTCACTTCGACAGGCGGTCCAGGATCTGCGGGCCGAGGTCCGTCACGTCGCCCGCGCCCATGGTGAGAACGAGATCACCCGGCTTCGCCATTCCCGCCACGACGGAGGCGACCTCGCCCTTGTCGCGCACGGGCGTCACGTCGGCGCCGGCGACCCGGGCCGCCTCGATGATCAGCTCGCTGGTGACTCCGGGGATCGGGTCCTCGCGGGCCGGGTAGATGTCCAGCACCAGCGAGGCGTCCGCGAGGGCCAGCGACTGCCCCATCTCCTTGCCCAGCTCCTGAGTCCGCGAGAACAGATGCGGCTGGAAGACGACGAGGATCCGGGCGTCCCCCGCGGCGGCGCGCATGGCCTCCAGGTCCGCGGTCATCTCGGTCGGGTGGTGCGCGTAGGAGTCGATGACCTGCACCCCGGCGGCCTCGCCCTTGAGCTGCAGGCGCCGCTTGACGCCGGTGTAGGCGGCGAGTGCCCCGGCGAGTTCCGCGGCCGGGATCCCGAGCGCCACGCCCGCCGCCAGCGCGGCCACGGCGTTGTGGGCGTAGTGCCGGCCCGGCACGGAGACGGCGAAGGTGAGCCGCTGACCGTCCAGGTCCACGGTCACCTCGCTCTTCAGGCCCTGCGCGACCACGGACAGCACCCGCACGTCGGCGTCCTCGGACTCGCCGTACGTCACCACGCGGACGCCGTCCAGGCGCCGGGTGAGTTCGCGCGCGCCCTCGTGGTCGGCGGAGATCACCAGCGTGCCGCCGGGCACGATCCGGCCCGCGAAGGTCTCGAAGGACTCGTAGATCTCGTCCATCGAGGCGTAGTTCGCGTGGTGGTCCAGCTCCACGTTGAGCACGATCGCCACCTCGGGCGCGTACTTGTGGAAGCTGCGGTCCGACTCGTCGGCCTCGGCGACGAAGATCTCCCCGTCGCCGTGCAGGGCGTTGGAGCCCGGCGCGTCCAGGTCCCCGCCGATCGCGTACGAGGGGTCGAGACCGAGCGCGCTCAGCGACACGGCCAGCATCGAGGTGGTGGTCGTCTTGCCGTGCGTACCGGCGACCGCGATCGGCCGCAGTCCGTCCATGAGCGCGGCCAGCGCGTCGGACCGGTGCACCACCGGGATCCCCAGCTCGGCCGCGCGCGCCAGCTCGGGGTTGTCGTGCCGGATCGCCGACGACACGACGACACAGCTCGCGTCGTCGGCGAGATGCGCGGCGGCATGCCCGATGTGCACGGTCACGCCCAGCGCGCGCAGCGCCTCGGCGGTGGCGGACTCCTTGGCATCGCTTCCGGCCACCACGGCCCCGCGCTGCGCCAGGATCTTCGCGATGCCGGACATCCCGGCACCGCCGATGCCGATGAAGTGCGGTCGGTCCATGGCGGAGGGAAGGCCGGGTGCCATGTACATATCTCCCAAGATCCGGTACGACGGTGAAGGTGCCCCCAGCCTATGGGGTGCGGCGGCCCGCCGAGGACCTACGCCTTGCTGTGCGAGAACAGCTTCAGCACCGGCACTCCCACTTTGTGCCGGGCCCGCGAAGCCCAGTCGCGGTGGAAGAACTCCTCCACGTAGTGCGGATCGGTGAGGACGATCACCTCGTCCGCCCGCACCTCGTCCACCAGGGACTTCAGCGCGTCCAGCGGATGATCCTCGATCAGCCGCCCGTCCGCCTCGCTCCCGGACGCCCGCAGCGCCTGGAGGGAGACGGCGAGGGCCCGCTCCCCGAATCCCCTGGCCTCCTCGCCCTCCGGCGTCTCGTGCTCCCGCGCCGCCTCGTCCAGCTCGCCGAGCGCCACGTCGTCGATGGCCCGCAGCAGGCGATCGGCCTGGTCGCCGCGCGGCTGGAGCAGCACATGGAAGGAGACCGGCTCGTCCCCGTGCAGCGTGGTGACGAACTCCACGTCCGCGGACGTCAGGGCCTTCTCGATCATCAATACGCTTCTGAACACCAGGCGCTCCTTCTGCGACAGGACCCGGCAAGGCCCTGCGGAAACCATCCTGCCCCGTGATCGCACGGGGACTGCGAGTTGTAGTGTGCCCGCCGGGGGCTAAACGGAACGGGTGATTCCGGTGTTTTCGGGACCCCGGTGCCCGAGTCGGCACCTCCCCGTCCCCGCCGCCCCCGTCAGACCCGGCCGTACCGGGTGAAGAGGAAGCCCTCCTCCTCCAGCAAGGACATCAGTGCGAACTTGCGGGGCAGCTCGACCGGGGGCCCGTCCGCGATCCGCTGCGCGTTCCCCGCGGTGAGCATCGGGGCCACGGTCAGGCAGATCTCGTCGAGCACCCCGGCCGCGATCAGCTGGCCGAGCAGGCGCGGCCCGCCCTCGGTCAGCAGCCGCCGGTACCCGAGTCCGGTGAGGGCCTGGACGGCACGGCCGGGCTCCACCCCGGCGCCGTCACCGGCGAAGAGCACCCGCGCCCCCGCCTTCTCCGCGGCGGCGACCCGGTCCGGGGCCGCCCCGGCGCCGGTCAGCACGACCGTCGGCACCAGCGGCGAGGCGAAAAGCGGAAGGGAGAAATCCAGGTCGAGGCCGGCGGTGACGACCGCGATGGCCGGTGCGGGCGCCTGCCCGGCCGCCTCGCGCCGCGCCGCGAACTCCGCACGCGCGCGTGCGGGCCGGTACCCCTCCTGGCGTACCGTTTCCGCACCGACGACCACGACATCCGCCAGCGCCCGCAGGGTGCCGAAGATCCGCATGTCGGTCGCGCTGGAGATCGGCTGCGACTTGCCGTCGTACTGGGCGGCCCCGTCGAGCGTGGAGACCATGTTGGCGCGCAGCCATGGTGCGGTGGGGTCGGGATAGGCGTAGACGTCGGCCAGCTCGTCGAGCGTCCACTCACGGTCGTCCGTCTGATCGGTCATTGGGAACAGGCGTCGCATGCGGGCAGTGTTCCACGCAGGGGCGAGGACATACCGGCGCGAGCACCCCCGGTCGGCCCGCACCGGAGAGGCCGCCCGCCGGCCACCCCCTAAAATCGGTGAACGTGTCCTCCTCCAGCTCCGCCGGCGAGTCCCCGATAGCCGAAGCGACCCCCCTGTCCCTCTGCTCCCGCGAGCCGCGCGTCCCCGCGGACCGGCTGGTGGCCGAGATGGTCCCCCCGCCCCGCTTCGACTCGGTCCGCTTCGGCACCTACCTCCCGGACCCGAACCAGCCGAGCCAGACGGAGGCGGTCCAGGTCCTGGAGTCCTTCGCGGCGGGGCTCGGCGGCACGCAGGCGGCGGGCGGCTCCGGCAGGCGCGGCTTCTTCGGCCTCGGCAGGCCCAAGGCACCCAAGGCCCCCGCCGGCCCCCGGGGTGTCTACCTGGACGGCGGTTACGGCGTGGGCAAGACCCACCTGCTCGCCTCGCTCTGGCACGCCACCCCCGCCGAGCCGTCCCGCAAGGCGTTCGGCACCTTCGTGGAGCTGACGAACCTCGTCGGCGCCCTGGGCTTCCAGCAGACGGTGCAGACCCTGTCCGGGCACCGCCTGCTGTGCATCGACGAGTTCGAGCTGGACGACCCCGGCGACACGGTCCTCGTCTCCACCCTGCTCGGCAAGCTGGTCGACGCCGGGGTCGCGCTGGCCGCCACGTCCAACACGCTGCCCGGCAAGCTCGGCGAGGGCCGCTTCGCCGCGGCCGACTTCCTGCGGGAGATCCAGGGCCTGTCGGCGCACTTCCGCCCGCTGCGCATCGACGGCGAGGACTACCGCCACCGCGGCCTGCCCGAGGCCCCGGCGCCGTTCGGCGACGAGCAGGTGACCGAGGCGGCCCACGCGACCGCGGGCGCCTCGCTCGACGACTTCCCGCGGCTGCTGGAGCACCTGGCGAAGGTGCACCCCAGCCGGTACGGCGCGCTGACCGACGGCGTGACGGCGGTGTGCCTGACCGATGTGCGGCCGGTCCCGGACCAGTCGACGGCGCTGCGGCTGGTGGTGCTCGCGGACCGGCTCTACGACCGTGAAGTGCCGGTGCTGGCCTCGGGGCTGCCGTTCGATCAGCTGTTCAGCGAGGAGATGCTGAAGGGCGGGTACCGCAAGAAGTACTTCCGCGCGATCTCGCGCCTCACCGCGCTCGCCCGGGATGCGAAGGGTTTCGTCCGAACCGCCTAGTTCACGCCAGGCCACCCCACTTTTCACGCTCTCTTCCGCACGAAGCGCCAAGTTGACCCTGCAAACAACTTTGCAGGGTTACCGTGTTTCTTGACCAGCGGTTGACCAACTGTTGGGGCGTACTAGAGGTGCGGGGCGATCGGAGGAGGGCGCGTGTTCCGAGGTACGACGGACGTGATCGCGATATCGGCCCTCGCCGCCGCCCTGTTCGCCCGCAGATTCTTCGCTCCGGCCGCGCCCTTCGCACCCGCGCACACGGTCCGTCATGCAAAGGCCAGAGCCTGGGCGCTCCGGGTCTTCCGGGTCCACGGCCGCTGATCAGCAGAGCAGCTCCCCCACTCTGCTTTGTCCTGCCCGTCCGACGCGCCCCTGTGCGGCGCGCCAGGAGGAGTGACCACATATGCAGCCCCTCATCGACAACGCCCGTACCTTCGGACAGCGCCCTGAGGAGTTCGCCAAGCTCGCCGAAGGCCAGTCCCCGCAGGTGCTCTTCATCACCTGCTCGGACTCCCGAGTCGTGCCGGCCCTGATCACGGGCGCCCGCCCCGGCGAGCTCTTCGAGCTGCGCACCGCGGGCAACATCGTCCCGCCGTACGCCTTCGACCACCCCACCAGCGAGGCGGCCACCATCGAATACGCCGTGGAGGTCCTCGGCGTCGGCGACATCGTGGTCTGCGGCCACTCCCACTGCGGTGCCGTCGGCGCGCTGGTGCGCGGCGACGACCTGAGCGCCGTACCCGCCGTGCGCGACTGGCTGACGCACGCGACCCCGCGACCCACCGGAGCGGCCGAGGACCCGGCCGTCACCGAGGGCGTCCAGAGCCACGTCCGCACCCAGCTGCTGCGGCTGCGCTCGTACCCGTTCATCGAGAAGAAGCTGACGGATCATCAACTGGCTCTGCACGGCTGGTACTACGAGGTGCACACCGGCACCGTGCGGGAGCACCGCGCCGACACCGACACCTTCGAGGCGCTGTGAGCACGCCGATGACCGCCTTCCCGCATCTGCGGCGGGACTTCGCCGCCTCCCTGGTCGTCTTCCTGGTCGCGCTGCCGCTGTGCGTGGGCGTGGCCGTCGCCTCCGGTGTCCCGGCCGAACTGGGCCTGGTCACCGGCATCGTGGGCGGCATCGTCACCGGCATGATGCGGGGCAGCAGCCTCCAGGTGTCGGGCCCCGCGGCGGGCATGACCGTGCTGGTCTTCGAGGCCGTCCAGGAGTTCGGACTGCCCGCGCTCGGGGTGATCGTGCTGGCCACGGGGCTGCTCCAGCTCCTGATGGGCACCTTCGGACTCGGGCGCTGGTTCCGGGCCATCTCGGTCTCGGTCGTCGAGGGCATGCTGGCCGGCATCGGCCTCGTGATCATCGCCGGACAGCTCTACGCCATGGCCGGCGCCGAGGCGCCGGCCTCGGGCCCGGCGAAAATAGCCGGGCTGCCCGGCGCGCTCGCCGACGCCCTCGGTGACACCGAGGCGTTGGCCTCGCTGGGACTCGGCGCGGGCACCGTCGCCGTCCTGGTGCTGTGGCGGCGGATGCCGGGCGCGCTGCGCACGGTGCCCGCTCCGCTCGCGGCGGTGGGGCTGGCGACGCTGGTCGCGGGGGTATGCGCGCTGCCGGTGGCCACCGTCGAGGTGAAGGGGCTGCTGGGCTCGATCCAGCCGCCGTCACTGAGCTCCTTCGGCGAGCTGGCCGACGTGGGACTGCTGGTCACGATCATCGCCTTCACGCTGATCGCGTCCGCGGAAACGCTGTTCAGCGCGGCGGCCGTGGACCGGATGCACGACGGTCCGCGCACCGACTACGACAAGGAGCTGATCGCCCAGGGCGCGGGCAACACCGTGTGCGGGGCGCTGGGCGCGCTGCCGATGACCGCGGTGATCGTGCGCAGCTCGGCCAATGTCCAGGCGGGCGCCCGGACCAAGGCGTCCCGGGTGATGCACGGCGTCTGGCTGCTGCTGTTCGCGGCGCTGCTGCCGTCCGTGCTGGCCTGGATCCCGCTCCCGGCCCTGGCGGGCGTCCTGGTGCACGCCGGAGCCAAGCTGATCCCCGTGCGCGCCATCCGCTCGCTGTGGCGCGAGCACCGCGGGGAGGTGCTGATCCTCGTGGTCACGGCCGTGTCGATCGTCGCGGTCAGCATGTTCGAGGGGGTGCTCATCGGTCTCGCGCTGGCCGTCGCCAAGGCGGCCTGGGAGGCCTCGCACCTGAAGCTGGAGGTCGTGGACAAGGGCGCCGGACCGGTCCAGGCGTACCTGTCGGGCAACGCCACCTTCCTGCGGCTGCCGAAAATACTGGACAGCCTGGAGGCGCTGCCCCAGGACCGGCCGGTGGAGCTGGACCTGTCCGGGCTGCACCACCTGGACCACGCTTGCCGTACGGCGCTGGAGAGCTGGGTCGAGCGGCACAGCGCGGCGGGTACCGAACCGGTGCGGGTCACCTCGCCCTGACGGCATGTCCCGGGCCGGGGCGAACCGGCCCCGGCCCGGGGCATACCGCCGACGAGGCGGGGAGAACGTCATGGTCGAGGAGCTGCCGGCGGCGGGCGCTGCAGCCGGGGCCGCCGGACCGGTCCGTGTCGCCTCCGCGGCTCGGATCGTCAAGCGCAAGCCGGTCGAAGCGGCCCCAGATGGAGGACACCCCCCTCCGCGCTCCAACTGCGGCTGCTCCAGACGGTGGTGGCGGTCGCGGCCGAGAAGAACTCCACGCTGGTGCTGCCGTTCCCGGTGGAGCTGCCTGCGCTTCCTGGCGCGGGCCCGGCAACCGGTGCCGGAGCGCCCGCAAGGAAAGTGAACTCGCTCTACGCGCGTGGTTCACCTGGCCGGACCCAAATGGTAGACACGGCGTCGACACAGTCCTGTCCGCCAGCAGGAAGGTTCCACCATGTCCGACCACGGCTTGCAGAGCCGCCGTCAGATGCTCGCCCGCACCGGCGCCCTGGGCGTCTCGATCGCCTTCGCCGGGAACCTCAGCGAACTCTTCGCGGGCACGGCCGCCGCGCAGAACCTGGGCCACACCGGTTACGGCCCCCTCATCCCGGACCCGAACGGCCTCCTCGACCTGCCGAAAGGTTTCCGCTACCGGGTCCTGTCCCGCGAGGGCGACCCCCTGCGCTCGGGAGAGGGCCAGGTCCCCTCGAACCACGACGGCATGACCGCCCTGGCCGGCCGGCACGGCCGGGTCCACCTGGTCCGCAACCACGAGAACCGCCACACCGCGAGACTGCCCGTCCCGGCGGTCGAGGGCCTGACGTACGACCCGCAGGCCAAGGGCGGCTGTACCACGCTGACCCTGGACGCCCGCGGCAAGGTCGTCGCCGAGCGCGTCGGCATCGCCGGTACGGCCGTCAACTGCGCGGGCGGGCCCACGCCTTGGGGTACCTGGCTGACCTGCGAGGAAAACGAGGACAAGGCGGGCACCAACGGCTACACCAAGGACCACGGCTTCATCTTCGAGGTGGACCCCGCCGACCCGCACCGCAGCGGCGCGGTACCGCTGACCGCGATGGGCCGCTTCCAGCACGAGGCGGTGGCGGTGGACCCGAAACGGGGCATCGTCTACGAGACCGAGGACGCCTTCCAGCGGCCCTTCGGCCTGTTCTACCGCTTCCTCCCCCACCAGCCCCTCGGCGGCGGAGGTTCCCTGCGGGCGGGCGGCCGCCTCCAGGCGATGCGGGTGCCGGACGTACCGGACCTGTCGTCGGTCCAGGAACCGGGAGCGTCCTTCGACCGGGTCGAGTGGGTCGACGTACCGGATCCCCTGGCCGCCGAGACCCCGATCCGCCTCCAGGACTTCGGCCCCCGGGGCATCACCCACGCCCAGAAGCTGGAGGGCTGCTACTGGGGCGGCCGCTCGGTCTACTTCGTGTCGTCCTTCGCCCGCAGCGCCGAGGGCTCGGCGGCGGACCACTATGGCCAGATCTGGCGGTACGACCCGGAGCGCCGCCGGCTGACCCTGGTGATCGTCTTCGGCCCCGACACGGACATCCAGCTCCCCGGCGAATCCCCCGACAACATCTGCCTGGCCCCCTCCGGCGGCCTCATGGTCTGCGAGGACGGCAACGGCGCCCAGCACGTCTACGGCGTCACCCGGCACGGCGAGGTCTACGCGATGGCCCGCAACGCCCAGAACATCGGCACGCCCGAGGAACCGGAGTGGGGCGAGTTCGCCGGAGTCGCCTTCTCCCCGGACGGCCGGACGATGTACGTCAACTGCTACACGCCGGGAACGACGTTCGCGGTGACGGGACCCTGGCGCGGGTGACCGGCCTCTGACCGGGTGACACGGCCCCGTGTCGGCGGCGCCCGCGATCGGATGAACGGCATATCACCGTAATTCTCATACGGTGATCACTCGTGTACGCAGCATCACCGCCGTCTGTGTCCTGGGCGCCGCACTCGCCGCCTGCGGCGCCCCCCAGACCCCCCGGGCCGCTCGTCCGGCGCCCGCCGCGACCTCCGTCGCCCCCTCCCAGCCGCCGACGCTCGCTCCGGGGCCCGCCGGACTCACCCCCGTGTTCACCAACGGGCCCCGGACCCCGGACAAGACCGTCGCGCTCACCTTCGACGCCGACATGACCGCCGACCAGGGGCCGCGGGCCCTGGCCGGGGAGCGGTTCGACAATCCGGGGCTGATCGGGGCGCTGCGGGAGCTGAAGGTGCCCGCGACCGTGTTCATGACCGGGCGGTGGGCCGAGGAGTACCCCGGCCAGGCGCGGGCCATCGGGCGGGACCCGCTCTTCGAGGTCGCCAATCACTCCTACAGCCATCACGCCTTCACCGGCGACTGCTACGGGCTGCCGACCGTGCCCGAGGACCGGATGCGGGCGGACGTGGAGCGGGCGTACGCCGCCTTCCGCAAGGCCGGGGTGCCGGACGCGCGGCCCTACTTCCGGTTCCCCGGGGGGTGTTACGACCGGCGGGCGCTCAAGGCGCTGACCCCGGCCGGGGTGACCGCCGTGCAGTGGGACGTGGTGAGCGGGGACGCCTTCGCCACCGACGCCGACGCCGTGGCCCGCCAGGTGCTGGACGGGGTGCGGCCGGGCTCGGTCGTCGTCCTGCACTGCACCCGCAGCGCCGCCCCCACCACCGAGCGCGCCGTCCGCACGATCGTGCCCGAGCTGCGGCGCCAGGGGTTCCGCTTCGTCCGGGTCTCCGAGCTGATCGGGGCCGCCCACGACCGCCGGTGACCGTTCTACGCTGGAGGCATGAGCGACGCCGACTACTGCACGATCGCCGACGCGACCAAGCCGCCGAAGGCCGAGGGGCCGCCGTACGCGGAGTGCGTGCTGTGCCGGGAGCCGACGGAGTACCCGGAGTCGTACAAGGGCCTCACCCTGTGCCCGGTGTGCGAGTGGCGCGAGGCCGAGCGGACCGCCTGCTCGGGGTGAATCCGCGGGAGCAGGCACCGGTCCTCGGGCTGGCAGACTGGGCGGGGTGAGCCACGAAACCACGTCCGCCGCCGAAAGCCCCTCCCGCACCGAGCCCGCCTCCCGCGACCTCGCCCCGCAGTACGTGCTGCCGCTCGTCGTCCGGATCGAGCGGGCCGCTCCCCCGGCCCGTACCGACGCCCTGGAGACCGCCGCCCGAGCCGTCCTGGTGCTGCTCGCGGACGAGCGGGCCGCCGGGGACGGCGAGTGGGCCGAGGCCGTGCGGGACTGGCAGGACGCGCGGATCCGCAAGGTCGTACGACGGGCCCGGGGCGCCGAGTGGCGGCGGGCGGAGGCCCTGCCGGGCATCACCGTGACCGGCGGGACCGCCGAGGTACGGGTGTTCCCGCCCGTCCCCCTCGACGGCTGGCCCAAGGATCTCGCCAGGCTCCAGGTCTCCGGCACCGACCTCGACGACCCCGAAGCCCCGGCCGCTCCGGACCCGACGGCCCCGGTGCTGTGGCTCAACCCCGACCTCGGCATGTCGGCCGGCAAGGCGATGGCCCAGGCCGGTCACGGCGCCCAGCTCGCCTGGTGGGACCTGACGGAGCAGGAGCGCACCGCCTGGCGCGACGCCGGCTTCCCGCTCGCCGTACGGACGGCGCCCCGCGACCGCTGGCCCGCGCTCACCACGAGCGGCCTGCCGGTCGTACGGGACGCCGGCTTCACGGAGATCGCCCCCGGCTCCTGCACGGTGGTCGCCGATCACCCGGCGCTGCGCCAGCAACCTCAAATGTTGCTCTGAAGCCACGGCAGAAGCGATTCACCGCCGCGCGCCGGGGCCATACCCCCTCCACGCACGTGCTGGGCGTGACGGAGGGGGACCACGATGGAGCGACTGGGTACGGGGATCGGATGGCGGCCGGAGATCGCGGACGCCGTGGCCCGCATGCCGGGCATCGACTGGGTCGAGGTCGTCGCGGAGAACGTGTGCCCCGGCCATCTCCCCGCGGCGCTGCTGCGGCTGCGCGAACGCGGGGTCACCGTGATCCCGCACGGTGTCTCGCTCGGCCTCGGCGGCGCCGACCGGCCCGACGCCGCCCGGCTGACCGCATTGGCCGAGCGGGCCGAGGCGCTGGGCTCGCCGCTGGTCACCGAGCACATCGCGTTCGTCCGGGCGGGCGGCCCGCTCACCGCGTCACCGCACCTGGAGGCGGGCCATCTGCTGCCCGTGCCGCGCACCCGGGACGCCCTCGCCGTGCTGTGCGAGAACATCCGGATCGCCCAGGACGCCCTCCCCGTCCCGCTCGCCGTGGAGAACATCGCCGCGCTGATCTCCTGGCCCGGCGAGGAGCTGACCGAGGGACAGTTCCTGTACGAACTGGCCGACCGCACCGGCGTGCGGCTCCTCGTCGACGTGGCCAACCTGCACACCAACCACGTCAACCGGGGCGAGGACCCGGCCGAGGCGCTCGCCGAACTCCCCCTGGAGGCCCTCGCGTACGTCCATGTCGCGGGCGGCTTCGAGCGGGACGGCGTCTGGCACGACAGCCACGCCCACCCGGTCCCGCGGCCGGTGCTCGACATCCTCACCGACCTGGCCTCCCGGGTCGCCCCGCCCGGTGTCCTGCTGGAGCGCGACGAGAACTTCCCCGGACCGGCCGAGCTGGAGCGGGAGTTGGCGGAGATCCGGGCGGCCGTCGAGAAGGGCGGCCAGGAGCCGAAGGCCCCGGCCGACCCGGTGGGCCGCCCCCTTGCGGGACCGCCCTCCCCGGCCGCCCGCGAGCGCGTCGCCCTCGCCCAGGCCGCGCTGCTGTCCGCGCTCGTCGCCGGGACACCCGTACCCGAGGGATTCGACCGGACGCGTATGGGTGTCCAGGCCCGGGCGCTCGCCGGGAAGCGGGCGGACGTGGTGGCGAAGGTCGCGCCCGAACTGCCCGTCATCCTCGGCCCGCGCTACCGTCCCGCCTTCCTCGCCTACGCCCAGCGCAACCCCATGACCGGCGGTTATCGACGCGACGCGCTCGACTTCGCCGGGCACCTGCTGGACACCGAGGGGACGCTGGACGGCCGCGCCCGCAGGGAGCTGGGCCGGTGGCGGCGCGAGCGCTCGGGCCCGGCCCCGCGCCCGCCCGCGCGGCTGGCGCGGATACGCCGGACCCTGACCCGCCGGTGACCGAGGGGCCCGCCGAGCCGTGACCTTTCCCACGGAACGTTGCATATCGGCAACGCTCCGTCCGGATGGTGAATAAGGCATGGCGTTCGCACGGGCGTTTGGCATAGAAACGCGGCATGTTCTGGGTCCTCCTCCTGCTGCTGGCCTGGGCCGTCGCCGGCCTCGCGTGCACCCGGCTGTGCCTGGCCGCGGTCCACGCGGCGGCCGTGGACGTGAACGCGGGCCGAGCGCACGATCTGACGCTCTACGAAGCCGCGTTCCTGTCGGGCGGCCCGCGCCGGGTCGCCGATCTGACGCTCGTCTCCATGGCCCGCCAGCGTCGGCTCCTGCTCGCCCGCACGGGCTGGGCGACGGTCGTCGACCCGCGCGGCCGGGACGACATCGAACGGTCCGTCATAGGGGCGATCGGGCCCGAGGGCCAGTCCCGGATCGCGCCGGTGCGGGACGCCGCGGCCGACGCGGAGGCGGTGGGCAGCCTCGCCGAGCGGCTGGTCCGGGCCGGTCTCGCCGTTCCCGACGGAGCCCGCACCGGCATAGCGGCCGCGGTCCAGCGGGTGCGGCTCGCCGCGGCGGCCGTCCTGGCGCTGGGCGCGACCGCGCTGCTCATGCCCGGCGCGACCGAGCTGCCCCGCCACTTGGTCGCCCTCTGGTTCGGGCTGCCGCTCGCGCTCACCCTGAGCTGTCTGGCCATCGCGCGCGTCGAGGTCCACCCGTACTCGCGCTGGGCGTCCCCGGCCGGACAGCGGCTGCTGGGCGCGCTGACCCCACACACGGGCGGCGGGGACGACCGTACGTACCTCACCACCGTCGCGGTGCGGGGCGTCCGCGCGATCGGCGAGCCGGACCTGCGGGCGGCCTTCGAGCAGCGCGCGCCCCACTGGCGCGACTGACACCCCGGCCCAGGGGGCGCACAGGGAGCATTGGCGCCGACACCGGCCGGACGGTGCTTGCCTTCGCCCACAACCGACCGAAGCATCCCTTTTGTTGCGTCCGTGCACCGAAGGGATACCCGATGAGAGCCCTCGTCCTCCACACGGCCGCCGGGTCGTTGCTCCTGAGCTCCCTCGCCGCCACCCCGGCCGGTGCCGCGGAGGCCGTCCCGGGTCTGGCCGAGCTGCGCGGCACCGTGGTGGCCGCCGCGCGGGCGAGGGTGACCGGCATCGACTTCGGCTCCTGCTCCGAGGAGCAGGACATGCCGGGATCCCTGCAGTGCGGCACGGTCAAGGTCCCGCTGGACTACGCGCGTCCGGACGGCCGGCAGATCGAGCTGACGGTCAGCCGGGTGCGGGCCACCCACAAGGACCCGCACAACAGCAAGCGCCGGGTGCCCCGGCAGGGTGCCCTGGTCTTCAACCCCGGCGGGCCGGGCGCCTCCGGCATGTACTTCCCGCTGATCGGCCTGATGCCCGAGTGGAAGCGCCTGGCGGCCGCCTACGACCTCGTCGGCTACGCCCCGCGCGGGGTGGGCCGCAGCGCTCCGCTGTCCTGCCAGGACCCCGAGCACTTCTTCAAGGGGCCCGCACCGGCGCCCACCCATCCCTCGGAGTCGTACAAGCGGGAACGCATCGCCCGGGCCAAGGCGTACGCGCGCGGCTGCGCCCAGCGCTCCGGCGGCGCGCTGCGGCACTACCACTCCCTCAACAACGCCCGCGACCTGGACGTCCTGCGGTCCGCGCTGGGCGAGGAGCGGCTGACGTTCATGGGCGCGTCCTACGGCACGTACTTCGGCGCCCTGTACGCGACGCTCTTCCCCTCGCGGGTGCGCCGGATGGTGTTCGACGCGGCGGTGAATCCGGACCCGGAGCAGATCTGGTACCGCAACAACCTCGACCAGTCGGCCGCGTTCGAGGGCCGCTGGGCGGACTTCCGGGAGTGGATCGCCAAGCACCACAAGGTGTACCGGCTGGGCGACACCCCGGCGAAGGTACTGCGCAGCTACGAGCGGGCGCGGGCGCGGCTCGCCGCCGAACCGGCGGGCGGGAAGGTGGGGCCGCGACAGCTGCACGGGGCGTTTCTCCAGGCCGGGTACTACGACGACTACTGGCCGTACCGGGCGCAGGCGCTGTCGGCGTATCTGAAGGGCGATCCGAAGCCGCTGATCGACATCGCCTCGCCGGTGAAGGAGGCCGCCGTCGAGGCGGAGAACAGCAAGGCGGTGTACACGGCCGTCGAGTGCAACGACGCGGCCTGGCCCACCGACTGGCGGGTGTGGGACCGGGACAACACCCGGCTCGCCCGGGTGGCGCCGTTCGAGACGTGGGACAACGTGTGGGCGAACCTGCCCTGCGCCTTCTGGCCCGCGCCGCGTCAGCGGCCGCTCGATGTGCGGACGGCGCCCGGTGAGCTGCCGCCGACGCTGATCCTCGCCGCCGAGCGGGATGCCGCGGCGCCCTATCAGGGGGCGCTGGAGCTGCACCGGCGGCTGGCGGACTCGGTGCTGGTGACCGAGCGGGACGCGGGGACGCACGGGGTCGCGGGCGGGCCCAACGCGTGCGTCAACGCGCATGTGGAGGTGTATCTGCTGGAGGGGCGGCTTCCGGTGCGTCGCACCGCGTGTGCGCCGCGTCCGGAGCCGCGTCCCGCCACGTGAGGGGCGGCCGAGGGCCTCAGGCCAGCCCGGCGATCAGGTCCGCCACCGACTTGCGGCGGCCCGTGTAGAACGGGACCTCCTCGCGTACGTGCATGCGCGCCTCGGACGCGCGCAGGTGGCGCATCAGGTCGACGATGCGGTACAGCTCGTCCGCCTCGAAGGCGAGGATCCACTCGTAGTCGCCCAGCGAGAAGGAGGCGACCGTGTTGGCGCGGACGTCCGGGTAGCCGCGGGCCATCTTGCCGTGGTCGGCGAGCATGCGGCGGCGGTCCTCGTCGGGCAGCAGGTACCAGTCGTAGCTGCGCACGAAGGGGTAGACGCTGACGTAGTCGCGGGGCGTCTCGTCGGCGAGGAACGCCGGGATGTGCGAGCGGTTGAACTCGGCGGGGCGGTGCAGCGCCATGTTCGACCAGACCGGCTCCAGCGCGCGGCCGAGCCGGGTGCGGCGGAAGAGGTTGTACGCCTCCTGGAGCTGGTCGCTGGTCTCGGCGTGCCACCAGATCATGACGTCGGCGTCGGCGCGCAGCCCCGACACGTCGTAGGTGCCGCGGATCGTCACGTCCTTGGCGGCGAGCTGGTCGAACAGCTCCTGGACCTCGTCGGCGTAGCCCGCGCGGTCCTCGGGGAGCACGTCCTTCAGCCTGAAGACGGACCAGAGGGTGTAGCGGATGACATCGTTGAGGTCCTTGGCCAGCTTGCCCTTGTTCGGGATCCTGCCGGGCTCGGTGGTGGGGGCGTCGTCACTCATGGTCCTTATTCTCCTGCTCCTCCGTGCAGACTCTGCACCGGGTGGGCGGTGAGCTGCTGCACAGCGCGCAGATCACCGTGGATCTGGTCGACGGCCGCGTAAGCGCTCGCGATGCACGCCGGGATGCCCACGCCGTCGTAGGCCGCGCCGCACACCGCCAGGCCCGGCACCTTGCCCAGGTGGTCGCGGATGCGGGCCACGCGCGCGTGGTGGCCGACCGGGTACTGGGGCAGGCCGTCGGTCCAGCGGGTGACGCGGGTGGCGAGCGGAGTGGCGGTCAGGCCGGTCGCCGCCTCCAGGTCGTGCCGGGAGACCTCGACGAGGTCGGTGTCCTCCCGCTGCAGGATCTCCGTCTCGCCGTACCGCCCGACCGAGGTGCGCAGCACCAGCACGTCCGGGTCCTGGTCGGCGATCCAGGCCCACTTGTGGGAGGCGAAGGTCGACGCCTTGATGGTGCGGCCGTCGACGGGCGGCACCAGGAAGCCGCTGCCGGCGGGCAGTGCGGTGCCGGCGCGCCGGTAAGCCAGGGTGACCAGGGCCATGGAGGCGTACTCGACGGCGGCCAGTTCGCTCGCGGCGGCCGGGGCTTCGGCGCGCAGCAGGTCGGCGGCGGCCCGCGCGGGTACGGCGACGACGACGGCGTCCGCGCGCAACGTCCGCTCGCCGGTGACGACCCGCCAGCCGTCCGGTTCGCGGCGCAGCCCGGTCACCGGCGCGCCGGTGACGATCTCGCCGCCCCTGGCCCGCACCGCCTGAGCGACGGCGAGCGGAAGCGTGCCGATGCCGCCCTCGATGCCCATGAACACCGGGCCGCTGTGCTGAGCCGCCGCCGCACCGGCCTGGATCGCGCGGACCGCCTCGGTCAGGGAGTCATGGGCCTGGGCGGCCCGGAAGAGCTGCGGGACGGCCGAGCGCATCGAGATGCGGTAGGCGTCGCCCGCGTACACCCCGCCCAGCAGGGGCTCGACCAGCCGGTCGACGACCTCGCGGCCCAGCCGCCGCGCCACGTACGCGCCGACCGCCACATCGTCACCGACCTCGGTGCGGGGCAGTTCGGCGTCGCGCTCGATACGGGCCAGGCCCTCGTCGGACAGGACGCCGGCCAGGGCGGCGGCGGTGCCGGGCACACCCATGACGTGGCCCTTGGGCATGGGGCGCAGGGCGCCGCGGGTCCACAGGGAGGCGGTGGCGGTGGCCGGGGGCTGCAGACGCTCGGCGAGACCGGCCTCGCGGGCGAGCGCCACGGCCTCGGGGCGGCGGGCCAGCATCGACTCGGCGCCCAGGTCCACCCGGACGCCCGCGATCTCGCCGGGCAGCAGCTTGCCGCCGATCCGGTCCGATGCCTCCAGCACGGTCACCCGGCTGCCCCCGGCCAGCAGCCGGTGGGCTGCCGCGAGGCCGGCGATCCCGGCGCCGATGACGACGACCTGTCCGTGTTCCGCTGGAGTGTCCGCTGCGTGCATGAGCCCACTCTCTCAAACGCCACTGACACTCCCGCCGACGCCGTCCGGCCCTTCGCGTGCCCGGCCCGAGTCCCGACCGTGACCGCATCGGAACCGCCGGAGGCCAACGTCCGGGCCTTCTCCGGCGTCGAAGAAGCATCAGCCGTCACGACCCTCGGGGGGTAACACACCATGCGCGCACCACGTTTGGTACGACCTGTCCATGCCGTCGCCGGCGTTCTGCTGGCGGCAGCCCTGGCGCTGACCGGATGCACCGGCGGCGCCGACTCCGGCGACTCCGCCGGCAGCAACGAGGGCGCCAAGTCCCAGGCGGACAGCGCCGCGGGCGCGGCGGCCTCGGGCCGGTCCGGCGCCGAGAAGGCGGACGCCCCGCCCAGGATCACCGCGAGCCACATCATCCGTACGGCGTCGCTGACCGTGCAGGTCAAGGACGTACCGAAGGCCCTCGACGAGGCCCGCACCACCGCCGAGAACGCGGGCGGCTACGTCGGCAACGAGACGACCACCCGCGACCAGGACGGCAGGGAGCGCACCCGCGTCGTGCTGCGCGTCCCCGTCGGCTCCTACGCGGACGTCCTCGCCGACCTGGAGGGCACCGGCAAGCTGCTCGACCGCACCGCCAAGGCGCAGGACGTCACCGAGCAGGTCGTCGACGTGGAGAGCCGCATCAAGTCGCAGCGGGCCAGCGTGACCCGGATCCGCGCGCTGATGGACCAGGCCACCAAGCTGACCGACGTGGTGACGCTGGAAGGCGAACTGAGCACCCGTCAGGCGGACCTGGAGTCGCTGCTGGCCCAGCAGGCCTCCCTGGAGGACCGCACGAGCCTGGCCACCATCACCCTGTCGCTGTCCGAGACACCGGTGAAGAAGGCGGTGGCCGAGGACGACGACCCCGGGGTCATGGACGCGCTCACGGGCGGCTGGGACGCCTTCGTGACGATGCTGCGCTGGATCGTCATGGCCGTGGCGGCGGTCCTGCCGTTCGCCGTGGGTGCGGCCCTGCTGATCGTGCTCTGGCTGCGGCTGGTGCAGCCCCGGCTGACCCCGCGCCCGGCACCCGCGCGCGAGGAGGACTGACCGCGAGCCCGAAATGATCTGCGCCCGTAGCGTGTTCGCATGAACATGAAGCGTGGGCGGGGTCCGAGGGAACGGCTGGTCGTGATCGGCGGCGACGCCGCGGGGATGTCCGCGGCGTCGCAGGCACGGCGCATGAAGGGCGCCGCCGAACTGGAGATCGTGGCCTTCGAACGCGGCGACTTCTCCTCGTACTCGGCGTGCGGCATCCCGTACTGGGTCGGCGGCGACGTCGCCGGGCGCGACGAGCTGATCGCCCGGACGCCCGAGGAGCACCGCGCGCGGGACATCGATCTGCGCATGCGCACCGAGGTCGTGGAGGTCGACCCGGCCGGGCAGCGGGTACGCGCGCGTGACGTCGATTCCGGGGCCGAGTCCTGGACGTCGTACGACAAGCTCGTGATCGCCACCGGTGCGCGGCCGGTCCGCCCCGACCTGCCGGGCGTGGAGGCGCCGGGGGTGCACGGGGTGCAGAGCCTGGGCGACGGGCAGGCGCTGCTGGACACGCTGGCACGCACGCGTGGGCGGCACGCGGTCGTGGTCGGCGCCGGTTACATCGGCGTGGAGATGGCCGAGGCGCTGATCAAGCGCGGGTACGAGGTGACGGTCGTCAACCGCGGCGAGGAGCCGATGTCCACGCTCGACCCGGACATGGGCCGCCTGGTGCACGAGGCCATGACGGGCCTCGGCATCACCATGGTCGGCGGCGCCGAGGTCACCGGGATCCGCACCGGCGACGACGGCCGGGTCCGCGCGGTCGTGACGCAGGACGCCGAGTACCCGGCGGACGTCGTCGTGCTCGGCATCGGGGTCCGCCCGGAGACGACACTGGCGCGCCGGGCGGGGCTGCCCCTGGGGCGGCACCAGGGGCTGCTGACGGACCTCGCGATGCGGGTGCGCGGACACGAGAACATCTGGGCGGGCGGCGACTGCGTGGAGGTCCTGGACCTGGTCTCCGGTCAGGAGCGCCACATCGCGCTGGGCACCCACGCCAACAAGCACGGGCAGGTCATCGGCACCAACGTGGGCGGCGGATACGCCACCTTCCCCGGTGTGGTCGGCACCGCGGTCAGCAAGGTCTGCGACCTGGAGATCGCCCGCACGGGCCTGCGCGAGAAAGACGCGCGCCGGGCCGGCCTGCAGTACGTCACGGCCACCATCGAGTCGACCAGCCGGGCGGGGTACTACCCCGGTTCCTCCCCGATGACGGTCAAGATCCTCGCCGAGCGTCGCACCGGCCGACTGCTGGGCGTGCAGATCGTCGGCCGGGAGGGCGCCGCCAAGCGCGTGGACATCGCGGCGGTGGCCCTGACCGCGGGGATGACGGTGGACCGCATGACGGCCCTGGACCTCGGCTACGCCCCGCCGTTCAGCCCGGTGTGGGACCCCGTCCTGGTGGCGGCCCGCAAGGCGGCGAGGGCCGTGTCCGAGGACTCCTAGGCCGAGCCGCTGATCCTCGGCAGCGACGCCACCGACGCGCCGGCGGGGGCGGCCGCCGGCTGCTCCCCCGTGCCCGTGCCCGGCCTGGCATGCGCGGCCGGCGGCCGCACGGACCGCAGCCGATGGCTCACCGCCTCGTCGAGCGTCACCGGACGCCCCGTCTGCGCGGCCAGCCGGCCGGCCTCCTGGCCCAGCCGCGCCACGTCCTCCCAGGGGAGCCGCACCACTACGGAGAGCTCGGCCTCACCGTCCGGCAGCGCGTGCATCGACGGAGCAACTCTTTCGTTCATCGCCTGTCCTCCCGTAGTCCGGTCGACAAGCCATACGCGCGCAACGGCCCCGGCGTTCACCGATTCCGGGACCGCATCCAGGGAAGAAGTCACTCGTGGTCATCCCCGTCCATGACGTGAACCCCGTACGCGGCACCCCGTACGTGACGTACGGCCTGATCGCCGCGAACGTCTTCGTCTTCCTGGCCCTGCCCGGCACGGTGGGCATGCCCTGGGAAAGCCGCCTGGCCCAGACCTGCGAGCTGCACGCGCTGCTGGACCAGTACGCCGCGGTGCCACGGGAGTTGATCCACGGTCAGCTGCCCCGCCTGGTCCCCACCGGCGACGTCTCGGTCGGCCCGCACGGCCCCGGCTGCGTGGTCGGCGAGCCGGGCTACGACAAGTCACCGCTGCTGTCGGTCTTCACGGCGATGTTCCTGCACGGCGGCTGGCTGCACCTGCTCGGCAACATGCTCTTCCTGCTGATCTTCGGCAACAACATCGAGGACCGCATGGGCCATGTGCGGTACGTGCTGTTCTACGTCGTGTGCGGCTACGCGGCCGGTTACGGCTTCGCGCTGCTCAACGCCGACTCCGGCGACCCGCTGATCGGCGCCTCGGGCGCGATCGCCGGGGTGCTGGGCGCCTATCTGGTGCTGTATCCGAAGGCCAGGGTGTGGGTGCTGGTGCCGTTCCTGGTCTTCCTGCCGCTGAGACTGCCGGCCTGGATGGTGCTCGGCTTCTGGTTCGGGCTCCAGGCGGTGTACTCGTCCGGCGAGGGCATCTCGGAGGCCGGGACGATCGCGTACACCGCGCATGTCGTCGGCTTCCTCGCGGGCATGCTGCTCGCCTGGCCGCTCAAGCCCGGCACACCGCCGCCGCCGGAGCCGCGCGGTCTGCTGTTCGGCAGACGCGCCCGGCCCCGCCAGACGTGGTGAGTCAGCGCGCGGTGCGGGTGTGGACGTACTCCACGAGCCGGGTCAGGGAGTCCGGGTCGGTGTGCGGCATGACGCCGTGGCCGAGGTTGAAGACATGGCCCTCCAGGCCCGCCGCGGCGTCGAGGACCTCCTGCGTCTTCGCCTCGACGGCCTCGGTGGTGGAGAACAGCACGGTCGGGTCGAGGTTGCCCTGGAGCGCCTTGCCGGGGCCGACCCGGCGGACGGCCTCGTCCAGCGGGACGCGCCAGTCGACGCCGACGACGTCCGCGCCGGCCTCGCCCATCAGGCCGAGCAGTTCACCGGTGCCGACACCGAAGTGGATGCGCGGGACGCCGTATCCGGCGACGGCCTCGAAGACCTTGGCCGAGGCGGGCATCACCGAGCGGCGGTAGTCGGCGGGGGCGAGCGCGCCGACCCAGGAGTCGAAGAGCTGGACCGCGGAGGCGCCGGCCTCGATCTGGACCTTCAGGAAGCCGGCCGTGATGTCGGCGAGGCGGTCGAGCAGCTCGGCCCAGAGCTCCGGGTCGCCGTACATCATCGCCTTGGCGTTCTCGTACGTCCGGGACGGGCCCCCCTCGACGAGGTAGCTCGCGAGGGTGAAAGGCGCGCCGGCGAAGCCGATGAGCGGGGTGGAGCCGAGCTCGCGGGTGAGCAGGCCGATGGCCTCGGTGACGTAGGAGACGTCCTCGGGGGTGAGGTCGCGCAGCCGGGCCAGGTCGGCGCGGGTGCGGATCGGGTTCTCGACGACCGGGCCGACGCCGGGCTTGATGTCGAGGTCGATGCCGATGGCCTTGAGGGGGACGACGATGTCGCTGAAGTAGATCGCCGCGTCCACGTGGTGCCGGCGCACGGGCTGCAGCGTGATCTCGGTGACCAGCTCCGGGCGCATGCAGGACTCGAGCATCGGGATGCCCTCGCGGACCTTGCGGTACTCCGGCAGGGAGCGCCCGGCCTGGCGCATGAACCACACGGGCGTGTGCGGCACGGGTTCGCGGCGGCAGGCCCTCAGGAAGGCGGAGTCGTGCGTGGCGGTCGGCGTCGTCTCGTGTGCACTCACGTCGGAAAGTCTCGCACGGGGGCAAGGGTGCGCTGTCCCCCGCTCCCGGGGCCCCTGTCCCGTCGCCGCCCCGGAAGATCACGGGTGTCTAGGCCAGCGCCGGGGCCCGGTTCCCCTTAATCTTCCGGCATGGCTGCGGCTCAGGAACGACTCTCGGACGGCACTGGTGGGATGGACGAGGCGAAGGACGGTAACCGGGAGGGGAGCGGGGCGGCGGCTCCGTCGGCGTTCCAGGCCGCGGTCCAGGCCCTGCGCGGCAGTCGGCTGAGGCCGCAGATCGAGGTGGAGCCGACGCGCGCCCCGCAGCGGCTCGCCCCGCACGCGTACGCGCTGGAGGCGACCGTCCTCGACGGCGACCAGGATCTCGCCGACGGACGTCTGGTGCTGCTGCACGACCCGGCCGGGCACGACGCCTGGCGGGGCACGTTCCGGCTGGTGACGCTGGTGCGGGCGGAACTGGAGCCGGAGATGGCGGCGGACCCGCTGCTGCCGGAGGTGTGCTGGTCGTGGCTGACCGGCGCGCTCCAGGCGCGCGGACTGACGTACGGCGAACCCAGCGGCACCGTCACGCGCGCGAGTTCGCACTACTTCGGCGGCCTGTCCGAACGCCCCTCCGCCTCACAGATCGAGATCCGCGCCTCCTGGACCCCGCGCGAGGGGCTGGGCGGGGTGCCGGACACCGCGGCGCATCTGGCGTCCTGGGCGGATCTGCTCGCGCAGGTCGCGGGGCTGCCGCCGGCCGGTCCCGGGGACGCGGCGGTGGTGACGCTGCCGCAGCGGAGGGGACCGCAGTCGCGTTAGCGGAGCGGGGACGGGTGCATGAGGGGCGGTGACGTGGGCATCACTTTGTCGATACGGCCACTTTCAGTCATCACAGACACTCGAACGAACCGATTCGTTCACCGAACGATCGACCGTACGTCCGAATTGCACTAATTGTTACTCACTAGATCGTGATCATTGCCTAAAGGACTCCGCGTTCGGTGCCGAAGACGTCTTTGACCTTCAAAGCCGTCCGCACCCCAGGAGGCCTGGTGTCCGTTCTCCTCGAGCAGCCCGCAAGCCTGGTCGCCTACCGCCCGAACAAGCCGACCGCCATGGTGGTCGTGGCCGACCCCCGCGTCCGCTCCACCGTCACCCGCCACCTGTGGGCGCTCGGTGTGAGAGACGTCATCGAGGCCTCGTCCGTCGCGGAGGCTCGTCCCCGCATCGGCAACCCCCGCGACATCTGTGTCGCCGACGTCCACCTGCCCGACGGCTCGGGCCTGACCCTGCTGTCCGAGACCCGCGCCGCGGGCTGGCCCAACGGCCTCGCCCTCTCCGCGGCCGACGACATCGGCGCCGTACGCAACGCGCTGGCCGGAGGCGTGAAGGGTTACGTCGTCACCGGCACCCGCACCAACGTCGGGCTCCCCACCCGGCCCGGTGCCGCCCCCATCGGCGCCGCCGCCGCCCGTATGCACCGCCGCCCCCCGGGTGCCCCGAGCCACCCGGGCGGCTACCGCGAACTGTCCGGCCGTGAGGTCGAGGTGCTGCGGCTGGTGGCGGAGGGCCAGTCGAACAAGGCCATCGGCGTCTCGATGGGCCTGTCCGCGCTGACCGTCAAGAGCCACCTCGCCCGAATCGCCCGCAAGCTCGGCACGGGCGACCGTGCCGGCATGGTCGCCGTCGCCCTGCGCACCGGCATCATCCACTGACTCCCCGACCGCCCTTCACGGACGTGAACGGACCGGCCGCCGGCCCGCTCCGCCCGTGCTCCACCCGTCGTGAACCGGACGATGCACCGACCTGACTGGTTTACGACCCCCAAGCGCCCGTCGACGGAACGTTCCGTCGACGGGCGCTGTCCATACACGGATACCCTTGACAGGTGACCGACGCCCAAGACACCGCAGCAGACAGCTCACTGCGAACCACCGGAGGCGCCCCTCCGGACGACGGCGGATCTTCTGTTACGGGGGCGCCGGGCGGGGCGGCCGACCCCGAACCCACCCCTTTGCTGGAACCGCGCGAAGGCATTCCGCCGGTGATCGCCGACGAGGAGTCCCTCGCCCGCGTCATCGAAGCGTTCGCCGCCGGATCGGGACCCGTCGCCGTGGACGCCGAGCGCGCCTCCGGCTACCGCTACGGACAGCGCGCCTATCTGGTGCAGCTGCGCCGCGAGGGCGCGGGCACCGCGCTGATCGACCCCGTCGCCTGCACCGACCTCTCCGGTCTCGGTGTGGCGCTGTCCGGCACCGAGTGGGTGCTGCACGCCGCGACCCAGGATCTGCCCTGTCTCAGGGAAATAGGCATGGTCCCCACCCGGCTGTTCGACACCGAGCTGGCGGGCCGGCTCGCCGGGTTCCCCCGGGTCGGGCTCGGCGCGATGGTCGAGAGCGTGCTCGGCTTCGTGCTGGAGAAGGGGCACTCCGCCGTCGACTGGTCCACCCGCCCGCTGCCCGAGCCGTGGCTGCGGTACGCCGCGCTGGACGTGGAGCTCCTCGTCGACCTGCGCGACGCGCTGGAGAAGGACCTCGACCGGCAGGGCAAGCTGGAGTGGGCCCGCCAGGAGTTCGACGCGATCGCCTCCGCGCCGCCGGCCGAGCCGCGCAAGGACCCCTGGCGCCGCACCTCCGGGATGCACAAGGTGCGCCGCCGTCGGCAGCTCGGCGTGGTGCGCGAGCTGTGGGAGACCCGGGACAAGATCGCCCAGCGCAGGGACGTGTCGCCCGGCAAGGTGCTGTCGGACGCCGCGATCGTGGAGGCCGCGCTGGCGCTGCCCGCCAATGTGCACGCGCTGGCCGCGCTCAACGGCTTCGGGCACCGGACGGGCCGGCGGCAGCTGGAGCAGTGGCAGGCGGCCGTCGACCGGGCCAGGCTGCTCAGCGAGTCGCAGCTGCCGCAACCCGGGCAGCCGGTGACCGGTCCGCCGCCGCCGCGCGCGTGGGCCGACAAGGACCCCGCCGCCGCGGCCCGGCTGTCGGCGGCCCGCGCCGGGGTCTCCGCCCTCGCCGAACGGCTCAACATGCCCCAGGAGAACCTGATCACCCCGGACACCGTGCGCCGGGTGTGCTGGGAGCCGCCGAAGGACGTGGACACCGAGACGGTGGGGGCCGCCCTCGCCGGGTACGGGGCCCGGCCGTGGCAGGTGGAGCAGGTCACGCCGGTGCTGGTGGCCGCGCTGTCGGCCCAGGCGTAGGGCCGGGAGGCACCGCGCGGGAGGGCCGGCGACGTCGAGATCGCGCCAAGGTCCGCCGACGACACCCCGCGGTGTGACCTTCGCCGCTTGGTTCCGCGGGACTGGGCAGCTACGTTACTCATAAGTAGCATGGTTGTAAGCGCGCGCTCAGTGCATGCGTGCCGCAGCAGTGCAGTCCCGCATTCTGGAGGAGAGCCATCGTGCCTCGTACCATCAGGGACGTCGTCTTCGTCGACGGCGTCCGCACCCCGTTCGGCAAGGCGGGCCCGAAGGGCATCTACCACGAGACCCGCGCCGACGACCTCGTCGTGAAGGCGATCCGGGAGCTGCTGCGCCGCAACCCCGGTCTCGACCCCAAGAAGATCGACGAGGTCGCCATCGCCGCGACCACGCAGATCGGGGACCAGGGCCTGACCCTCGGCCGCACGGCCGGCATCCTCGCCGGTCTGCCGCAGTCGGTTCCCGGCTACTCGATCGACCGGATGTGCGCCGGCGCCCTGACCGCGGTGACGTCCGTCGCCGGTTCCATCGCCTTCGGCGCCTACGACGCCGTCATCGCCGGTGGTGTCGAGCACATGGGCCGCCACCCGATGGGCGAGGGCGTGGACCCCAACCCGCGGTTCGTCAGCGAGAAGCTGGTGGACGAGTCGGCGCTGTTCATGGGCATGACCGCCGAGAACCTGCACGACCGTTACCCGCACATCACCAAGCAGCGCGCCGACGAGTACGCCGTGCGCTCGCAGGAGAAGGCCGCCAAGGCGTACGCCAACGGCAAGATCCAGGCCGACCTGGTGCCGGTCTCGGTGCGCCGCACCAACCCGGAGGCCGGTGAGACCGGCTGGGGCCTGGTCACCGCCGACGAGCCGATGCGCCCGGGCACCACGCTGGAGAACCTGGCCGGTCTGAAGACCCCGTTCCGCGTCCACGGCCGGGTCACCGCCGGCAACGCGGCCGGTCTGAACGACGGCGCCACCGCCTCGATCATCGCCTCCGAGGAGTTCGCCCGGGAGCACGACCTCCCGGTGAAGATGCGCCTGGTCTCCTACGCCTTCGCGGGCGTCGAGCCGGAGGTCATGGGCTACGGCCCGATCCCGGCCACCGAGAAGGCCCTCGCCAAGGCGGGCCTGTCGATCGAGGACATCAACCTCTTCGAGATCAACGAGGCCTTCGCCGTCCAGGTCCTGGCCTTCCTCGACCACTACGGCATCGCGGACGACGACGCGCGCGTCAACCAGTACGGCGGCGCCATCGCCTTCGGGCACCCGCTGGCCTCCTCCGGTGTGCGTCTGATGACGCAGCTGGCCCGCCAGTTCGAGGAGCAGCCGCACGTCCGCTACGGCCTGACCACCATGTGCGTCGGCTTCGGCATGGGCGCGACGGTCATCTGGGAGAACCCGCACTTCGACGGAGGCAACAAGTGAGCACCACCGCTGAGCTCCTGAAGGGCGCGGCCGAGCTGTTCCCCGACGAGGTCGTCACGTCCGCGCACGTACGCCACCTCGACCTGCCGTCCGGCGCCGGGCGCTTCGCCCTGATCACGCTGGACAACGGCTTCGACCACACCAAGCCGACCACCTTCGGCCCGCAGTCGCTGGCCAACCTGGACACCGCCATCGACCAGGTCGAGGCGGAGGCCGCGGCCGGCGAGATCGTCGGCGTCGGCATCACCGGCAAGCCGTTCATCTTCGCGGTCGGCGCCGACCTCAAGGGCGTCGAGCTGCTGAAGGAGCACCAGGACGCGCTGGCCATCGGCAAGGGCGGCCACGAGGTCTTCAAGCGCCTCGCGGGTCTCGCGGTGCCGACCTTCGCGTACTACAACGGCGCCGCGATGGGCGGTGGCGTCGAGGTCGGTCTGCACTGCCGGTACCGGACCGTCTCCAAGGCGCTCCCCGCGTTCTCGCTCCCCGAGGTCTTCCTCGGCCTGGTGCCCGGCTGGGGCGGCTGCACGATCCTGCCGAACCTGATCGGCGCCGAGAAGGCCGTCTCGGTGATCATCGAGAACAGCCTCAACCAGAACAAGCAGCTCAAGGGCGAGCAGGTCTTCGACCTCGGGATCGCCGACGCCCTCTTCGAGGGCGCGGACTTCCTGGAGCAGTCGCTGATCTGGACCGCGAGCGTCCTCAAGGGCGAAATCGTCATCGAGCGCCCGGCGATCGACCGCGGCGAGGCGTGGGACCAGGCCGTCGCCAAGGGCCGCTTCATCGCCGACTCCAAGGTGCACGGCGCCGCCCCGGCCGCCTACCGCGCCCTGGACATCATCGCCGCCGCCAAGAACGGCGACCTGCAGCAGGGCTTCGACGCCGAGGACCAGGCGCTCGCCGACCTGATCATGGGTGGCGAACTGCGCGCCGGCATCTACGCGTTCAACCTGGTGCAGAAGCGCGGCAAGCGCCCGGCCGGTGCCCCGGACAAGAACCTGGCCCGCCCGGTCACCAAGGTCGGTGTCGTCGGCGCCGGTCTGATGGCCTCCCAGCTCGCGCTGCTCTTCCTGCGCCGCCTGGAGGTGCCGGTCGTGCTGACCGACATCGACCAGGAGCGCGTCGACAAGGGTGTGGGCTACGTCCACGCCGAGATCGAGAAGCTGCTCGGCAAGGGCCGTATCAACCAGGACAAGGCCAACCGCCTCAAGGCCCTGGTCACCGGCGTGCTGGACAAGGCCGAGGGCTTCTCCGACGCGGACTTCGTCATCGAGGCCGTGTTCGAGGAGATCGGCGTCAAGCAGCAGGTGTTCGCGGAGGTCGAGGCGGTCGCCCCGGCGCACGCGATCCTCGCCACCAACACCTCCTCGCTCTCGGTCTCCGAGATGGCGTCGAAGCTGAAGCACCCCGAGCGGGTCGTGGGCTTCCACTTCTTCAACCCGGTCGCGATCCTGCCGCTGCTGGAGATCGTCCGCGGCGAGCAGACCGACGACGCCTCGCTGGCCACGGCGTTCGCCGTCGCCAAGAAGCTGAAGAAGACCGCGGTGCTGACGAAGGACGCCCCGGCGTTCGTCGTGAACCGCATCCTCACCCGCTTCATGGGCGAGATCCAGAACGTCATCGACGAGGGCACCCCGGTCGAGACCGCCGAGAAGGCCATCGAGCCGCTCGGTCTGCCGATGTCCCCGCTGGTGCTGCTGGAGCTGGTCGGTCCCGCGATCGGCCTGCACGTCTCGGAGACCCTCAACCGGGCCTTCCCGGACCGCTTCACGGTCTCCCCGAACCTCGCCGCCGTCGTCAAGGCGGGCAAGCGCGGCTTCTACGTCTACGACTCCGGCAAGCCGGAGCTGGACCCGGAGGTCGCCGCGCTGCTGAAGCAGGGCGATGTCGTCCTGACCGAGGAGCAGGTCCGCGAGCGGGTGCTCGACGCCGTCGCCCAGGAGATCGGGCTCATGCTCGACGAGGGTGTCGTCGCCGAGGCCCAGGACATCGACCTGTGCCTGATCACGGGCGCCGGCTGGCCCTTCCACCTGGGCGGCATCACGCCGTACCTGGACCGTGAGGGTGTCTCGGAGCGCGTGAACGGCAAGAAGTTCCTCGCGCCGGGCGTGGCTTCGGTCCCCGCGTAACAGCGCTGAACGCAGAGGGCCCCCGCCGGTCGGCGGGGGCCCTCTGCGCGTTCCTCAGACCTCCTGCCAGGCGGCCAGCGCGAGACCCGGTTCGTCCTTCTGGCGGGCCAGGCGCAGGACGCCGTCCGGCGTCAGGCTGGCGGCCACCACCCGGCCCGCCGCGTCCTCCGCCACGGCGACCCGGGTGCCCGCCGGCAGGGCAGGACCCGACTCCGTCCACCACAGACCCGCCGACTCCCGCTCCGTCGGATACGCGGCGAACGCGACCCGGCCGGAGGAGGAGCGCTGGGCGAGCAGGGTGCAGTCGTGGCCGTCCAGCACACAGCGGACGGCGGACACCCGGCCGGGGCCCGCGGCGGCGAGCAGGGGCATCGGGTCGCCGTCCGGCCGCCAGGCGTACAGCATGCCCTCGGGGTCGGTGTAGAAGAGCGTGGTGTGCTCCTTCGAGGTCGGCAGGGCGCTCAGGGTGCCCGGGGCGAGGGACACCGCCAAGGGGTCGGCCGCGACCGGGCGGCCGCCCGGCTCCTGCTGGAGCCAGCGCAGCACGCCGACGGGACCGGTCGCGTACACCTGGACCAGGCCCGACTCCGCGGTGACGGCGACGAGTTGCTCCGCCACCTTGGAGCCCTTCAGGTCGTGCCAGCCGTTCCAGCCGCCGCGTTCCTTCTGGTTGACGGTGTGCACGCCCTGGCCGCGGTTGCGGACGAAGAGGTAGGCGCGGCCCTCCGTGTCGACGGCGACGGCCGGGGTGCCGGTGCGCTCGCCCTGCTTGTTCGGGTGGCCGACGGGCAGCCAGTCCAGGGCGGCCAGCAGCGGGCGGAAGTGCGTGGAGTGCACCAGGCCCGATTCACCCGCACGAGTGGACCGCCAGCCCACCAGGTGGGCGTACCCGTCCGCGCCCTGCCCCAGCGCGAATCCGGGCTGCACCTTCTGCTCGCCGCCCACCCGGCGCGGGGCGTCCCAGGTGCCCCCGGGGACGTGCTCCGCACGGCACAGGACGGCGTCCTGGGTGTACCAGTAGACGCTGAGGCGGCCATCTCGACCGCGTATGAGCCAGTCGCCGTTCACCGGATCACTCTAAACGGGGGCGTCCCGGGCACCGCGTGCGACCCTGGGGCCATGGAGTGTGCCTTGTTGGTGATCGTCGACGCGGCGAACGTCGTCGGGTCGGTGCCGGACGGCTGGTGGCGGGACCGCAAGGGGGCCGCCGAGCGGCTGCGGGACCGGCTGGCGGCGGACGGAGTGCCGGGGCGGCCGGGGCCCGCCGAGATCGTGCTGGTGGTGGAGGGGGCGGCCCGGGGGGTGTCGTCGGTGGCGGGGGTGCGGGTGGAGTCCGCCGCGGGCAGCGGGGACGACCACGTGGTGGACCTGGTCGCCGGGCGGGCGGACGGGCGCCCGTGCCTGGTGGTGACGGCGGACCGGGAGCTGCGGCGGCGGGTGGCGGAGCTGGGGGCTGAGGTGGCGGGACCGCGGACGGTACGGCCGTGACTACCGCGCCGGGGCGTGCAGTACGGCACCGTCCACCACCGCCACTTCCTCGTACCCGGCCAGCACCCGGCGCAGGGACCTGATCCGGTCCGGGGCGTAGGGCTTGCCCCGGGAGTCGTCGACGATCAACCGGGGCGGGCGGGTGGCCAGTTCGCGGTGGAGCGTGGCCCAGGCGCCCCGCATCGCGTACTTCTCGCCCACTGACGGGCCGTCCCGGCCGCCGCTGTAGTTCGTCAGGAGACCCGCCGTCAGATAGCGGGTGGCCGGGGCGCGGTGGGCCAGCCAGTACGTCTCCGGGTGTATCCCCCACAGCAGGATCCGGTCGTCCGGTGCGGTGCGGCGGCTGATCGCGTCCGCCAGGCGCTGGGCGTGGGTCAGCTCCGGGCGGGGGGCGAGCAGGCCCCAGGTCAGGAACAGGGCGCAGCAGCAGGCCGAGGTCGCGAGGGCGCGGGTCCGGCGGGCCGGGGGCAGGGTGCGCAGTGCCGCTGTCGCCAGCAGGGCGAGCGGTGGGGTCAGTTGCAGGTAGTAGTGGCCGAAGAAGTGGAAGCCCAGGGCGACCGCTCCGGCCGCGGACGCCAGCCACAGCCACAGGTCTGCCGCCGCGGTACGGGCCCGCGCCGCCAGCGGGAGCAGTCCCGCGCAGGCCACCGCCAGGATCGCGGTGTTCGCCACCGCCCGGGTCAGGACGTGGAGTTCGGAGCCGGTGAAGGAGGCGTACGCGCCCGATCCGGTGACCGTCCAGAACACGAAGCCCGCCGGGTCGGTGAGCACCGCCGCCGACAGCACCGGCGCCAGCGCCCCCGCCCCGAGCCGCAGCAGCCCGCCCCAGGACGCCCCGCACAGCCACAGCACCGGCAGCAGCACCGCCCCGCCGGTCTGCTTGGCGAGGAACGCGCAGCCGACGGCAGCCCCCGCCGCCGCCCAGCGCCCCCGGCCCGCGCACCACATGGCGGCTGCCGTGCACGGCAGCATGAACACCTCGAACCCGGCCGCCTGCGCGTCCTCGGGGTTCAGGCCGACGGAGATCAGCAGAAACAGCACGCCCGCCGTGCGGCCAGCGGTGTCGCCCCAGCGACGGCGGGCCAGTGCGGCGAGGAGGGCCGCGGTCAGCAGCTGGGCCAGGACGGCCAGCAGCCGCACCGACACCAGCGAGTCCGAGCCCGCCAGCGCGAACGCCCCCTGGTAGAGCCAGGGTACGAGCGGCGGCTTGCGGTCCACGACCGTCTCGTACAGCTCTCCGCCGTGGGCCAGCATGCGTGCCTGTACGGCCAGGTACCCCTCGTCCGGGTTCCAGAGGGGATGGGCGAAGGACGGGACGCGGGTGAGACAGGCGAGCGCCGTCAGCAGGGGCAGCAGCCGGCGCCAGTAGCCCCGGCCGGCTTGCGGCGGCGTCACGGAGCGTTGCTGGGCGAGGGGCTCGGCGTACATGGAAGTGCACGCTATCCGGCCCCGCAGTCCCTGCCTGAGCGGGACATACGGGGCCGGGGCGGCGAACCGGGGACGCTACTCGGCGTCACCCCGGGGCGGCTGCACGACCTGGCCGACCGAGGTCTCCTCGGCGCGGCCCAGCCGGCTGTGGCCGCGGCCGTACAGGAAGTAGACGATGAAGCCGGCCGCCATCCAGAGCGCGAACCGGAGCCAGGTCTCGGCGGGCAGGTTCAGCATCAGCCACAGCGAGGCGCACACCGACAGGATCGGGATGAGCGGCACCCAGGGGGTGCGGAAGGCCCGGTGCAGGTCGGGGCGGGTGCGGCGGAGGATGATCACGCCGATGGCGACGACCACGAAGGCGAACAGGGTGCCGATGTTGACCAGTTCGGCCAGTTCGCTCAGCGGGGTGAAGCCGGCGAGGATCGCGATGAGCACACCGAGCAGGATGGTGGGCCGGTGCGGGGTCTTGAACTTCGGGTGGACCTGGGAGAAGAAGCGCGGCAGCAGTCCGTCGCGGCTCATCGCGAAGAACACCCGGGTCTGGCCGAGGAGCAGGATCATGCAGACCGTCGTCAGGCCGACCGCGGCGCCGAAGCTGATGAAGCCCGCGAACCAGGGATGCCCGGTGGCCTTGAAGGCGTCGGCGAGCGGAGCGGTGATGGACAGGTCGCTGTAGTGCTGCATGCCGGTCACCACGATGGACACCGCGACGTACAGGACGGTGCAGATGATGAGCGATCCGAGGATGCCCCGGGGCATGTCGCGCTGCGGGTTCTTGGTCTCCTCCGCGGCCGTGGCGACGACGTCGAAGCCGATGAAGGCGAAGAAGACGACGGAGGCCGCGGTGAAGATGCCCATCACGCCGAAGTTGGAGGGCGCCCAGCCGAACATCAGCTGGATCAGCGGCGCGTCCAGGCTGTCGCCCGCGTCCACCGGCTGGGCCTTGGGGACGAACGGGTCGTAGTTGGCGCCCTTGATGAAGAAGGCGCCCGCGATGATCACGGTCAGCACGACCGTCACCTTGATGGCCACGACCACCGAGGTGACCCGCGCGGAGAGCTTGGTGCCGAGCACCAGGATCGCGGTGAGCACCAGCACGAGCGCGGCGGCGAGGATGTCGAAGCCGAACCCGTCGGCCCCGTCCCGGGAGGCGAGCGCGGCGGGCAGCTGCCACCCCGCGTTGTCCATCAGCGAGGCGATGTAGCCGGACCAGCCGACCGCCACCACCGCCGTGCCGAGCGCGAACTCCAGGACGAGGTCCCAGCCGATGATCCAGGCGGGCAGTTCGCCGAGGGAGGCGTAGGAGAAGGTGTACGCCGATCCCGCCACCGGCAGGGTGGAGGCGAACTCGGCGTAGCAGAGCGCGGCGAGCGCGCAGGCGACGCCGGCCGCGACGAAGGCCAGCGCGACGGCGGGTCCGGCGTTGTTCTTGGCGACGGTGCCGGTCAGGACGAAGATTCCGGTGCCGATGATGACACCGACGCCGAAGACCGTCAGATCGAGCGCGGACAGGGATTTCTTGAGTGCGTGCTCGGGTTCCTCGGTATCGAGGATGGACTGCTCGACCTTCTTCGTCCGGAAGAGGGTGCTGCTCATGGGCGTACCTCCGACGCTTGTCGTCCTCGACATGATCGAGAGGGGGCGTCGTCGGTATGCCCGGACACCAGCGAGGTCACACGGACGGGCCGGTTCCACCACCTCGTAGGGGGGCGGAACCGGCCCATTCGGCGGTACTCAGTCGCGCGCGGCTTCCACTTCGGCCGCGGCCCGGTCGAACCGGCCGTCCAGCTTGGAGACGAGTCCGGTGACCTGGCGGGCGATGTCGGGGGCGGTCAGGCCGATCTCCGCCAGCACCTCGGCGCGCGAGGCGTGGTCGAGGAAGCGCGGCGGGATGCCGAAGTCCCGCAGCGGGACGTCGACACCGGCGTCGCGCAGCGCCTGGGCGACGGCCGAGCCGACGCCGCCGACGCGGGAGTTGTCCTCGACGGTGACGACCACGCGGTGCCGCTCGGCGAGCGGGGCCATGGACTCGTCGACGGGCTTGACCCAGCGCGGGTCGACGACGGTGGTGGTGATGCCCTGCCGGTCGAGCAGGCCGGCGATCTCCAGGCACATCGGGGCGAGGGCGCCCACCGAGACGAGCAGCACGTCGGGCCGGTCGGTGCCCGGCTCGCGCAGCACGTCCATGCCGCCGACGCGGCCCACGGCGGGTACGGCGGGGCCGACGGCGCCCTTGGAGAAGCGGACCACGGTCGGCGCGTCCTTGACCTCGACGGCCTCGCGGAGCTGGGCGCGGACCTGCTCGGCGTCGCGCGGGGCGGCGAGTCTGAGGCCGGGTACGACCTGGAGGATCGACATGTCCCACATGCCGTTGTGGGAGGCGCCGTCGGTGCCGGTGACGCCCGCCCGGTCCAGCACGAAGGTCACCCCGCACTTGTGCAGGGCCACGTCCATCAGGACCTGGTCGAAGGCGCGGTTGAGGAAGGTGGCGTACACCGCGAAGACCGGGTGCACCCCGCCGGTGGCCAGGCCCGCCGCGGAGACGGCGCCGTGCTGCTCGGCGATGCCGACGTCGTAGACCCGGTCGGGGAACGCCTTGGCGAACTTGTCGAGGCCGACCGGCTGGAGCATGGCGGCGGTGATGGCGACGATGTCCTCGCGCTCCTTGCCGAGCGCGACCATCTCCTCGCCGAAGACGGAGGTCCAGTCGGCGCCGGCGGTCGCGATCGGCAGGCCCGTGTCGGGGTGGATCTTGCCGACGGCGTGGAAGCGGTCCGCCTCGTCCTGGAGGGCGGGCTGGTAGCCGCGGCCCTTCTCGGTGAGGCAGTGCACGATGACGGGGCCGCCGAAGCGCTTGGCGCGGGCCAGGGCCGACTCCAGGGCCTCGATGTCGTGGCCGTCGATGGGGCCGACGTACTTCAGGCCGAGGTCCTCGAACATGCCCTGCGGGGCGATGAAGTCCTTCAGGCCCTTCTTGGCGCCGTGCAGGGTCTCGTAGAGCGGCTTGCCGACGACCGGGGTGCGCTCCAGGACCTCCCTGGTGCGGGCCAGGAAGCGCTCGTAGCCGTCGGTGGTGCGCAGGGTCGCCAGGTGGTTGGCGAGGCCGCCGATGGTCGGCGCGTAGGAGCGCTCGTTGTCGTTGACGACGATGACCAGCGGGCGGTCGCCGTCGGCGATGTTGTTCAGCGCTTCCCAGGCCATGCCGCCGGTGAGGGCGCCGTCACCGATCACGGCGACGACGCGGTCGTCGCGTTTACGGATCTGGTTGGCCTTGGCCAGGCCGTCGGCCCAGCCGAGGACCGTCGAGGCGTGGCTGTTCTCGATGACGTCGTGCTCGGACTCGGCCTGCGAGGGGTAGCCGGACAGGCCGCCCTTCATCTTCAGCCGGGAGAAGTCCTGGCGGCCGGTGAGCAGCTTGTGGACGTAGGACTGGTGGCCGGTGTCCCAGAGCACCTTGTCCTTGGGCGACTCGAAGACCCGGTGCAGGGCGATGGTCAGCTCGACCACACCGAGGTTGGGGCCGAGGTGGCCGCCGGTCTTGGAGACGGCGTCGACGAGGAAGGTCCGGATCTCCTCTGCCAGCTGGTCCAGCTGCTCCAGGCTGAGCCGGTCCAGATCGCGCGGTCCCCTGATGCGGGTCAGCAGCGGCACCCGTGCCTCCTTGCAGTAGAGCTGTTCGAGCTGTTGCCGGGCTTGTCGAGTCTAATGTTCCGCCCTTGCGGCCTGCGCCCGGGCGGTGCGTCGTGGGTCACGCGTCGGCTGTACCCATAATGCGGCGTTCCTACGACATGGCTGTTGCCCGGTACCCCTGGGGGCACCGGGCAACAGGACCGACCGGGCCGCTACGCGCGACCGGCGGTCTTCTGGGTCTTGCGGGTCACCGCGTCGATGACGACGGTCGCCAGCAGCACACCACCGGTGATCATGTACTGGACCGGGGAGGCGATGCCCTCCAGGGCCAGGCCGTACTGGATGGAGACGATCACGAGGACACCGAGCAGGGCGTTCCAGGTGCGGCCCCGGCCGCCGAAGAGCGAGGTGCCGCCGATGACGGCCGCCGCGATGGCGTTCATCAGCAGGTCACCGGCGCCGGCGCCCTGGTTCGCGGAGGCGATCTTGGAGGCGATGAACAGACCGCCGATGGCCGCGAAGGTGCCGGAGATCGCGAAGACCGAGATGCGGACCATCTCGACGTTGATACCGGCACGGCGGGACGCCTCGACGCTGCCGCCGAGCGCGAACACCTTGCGGCCGTAGGCGGTGCGGCGCAGGACGAAGTCCGTGAGCAGCAGGACCGCGATGAAGAGCACCACGGCGAGCGGCAGGCCCTTGTGCGAGTTGTAGACCATGGCCACGGCCACGGAAACGATCCCCAGCAGCGCGGTGCGCAGGATGGTGTCGCTCAGGGGCCTCGACGGCACGCCCGCGGCCTCGCGGCGGCGGTTGTCGTAGAAGGAGCTGAGGAAGAACAGCACCGTCGCGGCGATGGCGAGACCGTAGGCGGCGGCCACGTCGGAGAAGTAGTAACCGGTCAGCTTGCCCACGAGGCCGTCGCTGTCCAGGTTGATGGTGCCGCTGTCGCCCAGGATCCTGAGCATGAAGCCGTTCCAGAACAGCAGACCGGCCAGGGTCACGGCGAAGGCGGGGACGCCGATCTTCGCGAAGAAGAAGCCGTGGATGGCGCCGGCGGCCGTACCGGTGAGGATGGCCAGCACGAAGGCGAGCCACTCGCTCATGCCGTTGGTGACGTTCAGCACCGCGAAGGAGGCGCCCGCGACACCGGAGACCGAACCGACCGACAGGTCGATCTCGCCGAGCAGCAGGACGAACACGATGCCGACGGCGATCATGCCCGTGCCGACCATGGCGACGGAGATGTCGGAGAGGTTGCCCGCGGTGAGGAAGTTGGAGTTCAGGCTCTGGAAGATGATCCAGATGACCGCCAGGCCGATGACGACCGGGATGGAACCCAGGTCGCCGGCCTTCATCTTGCGCTTGAACTCGGAGACGTAGCCCGCGAGGCCCTGCTCACGCACCAGCAGACGGGGGTCGACGACGGTCACGGCCGCGGCCGCCGCCTCGGGGTTCTCCACCGCGTGGTCCTCGGGCGGTGTGGAGGTCTTGTCGATACTCACTTCTTGATCTCCCCAGTGGAGCGCGCCGCACGACGGGTCACGGCGTTGTCCGTGGCGCCGGTGATGGCGGAGATGATCTCTTCTTGCGAGGTCGACTTGACCTCGAAGACGCCGTTGTTGCGCCCGAGGCGCAGGACGGCGACCTTGTCGGCCACCGCCTTCACATCCGCCATGTTGTGGCTGATGAGGATGACGGCGTGCCCGCGCTCGCGCAGCCGCTCCACCAGGTCGAGGACCTGGGCGGTCTGCTCGACGCCGAGGGCGGCGGTGGGCTCGTCGAGGATGACCAGCTTGGGCTCGCCCAGCATGGAGCGGGCGATGGCGACCGTCTGGCGCTGACCGCCGGAGAGCGAGGCGATCGGGATGCGGACGCTGGGGATGCGGATCGACAGCGTGTCCAGCAGCTCGCGGGAGCGGCGCTCCATCTCCACCTCGTCCAGGATGCCGCGCTTGCGGACTTCCCGGCCCAGGTAGAGGTTGCCGACGACATCGATGTTGTCGCACAGCGCGAGGTCCTGGTAGACCGTCGCGATGCCCAGGTTCTGGGCGTCGTGCGGCTTGTTGATCGTTACGGGCTTGCCGTCCCACTCGATGACGCCGTCATCGATGGGGTGCACGCCGGCGATCGTCTTGACCAGCGTGGACTTTCCGGCGCCGTTGTCGCCGACCAGGGCGACCACCTCACCGGCGTGGACCTCAAGCTCTACGTCGGTGAGCGCCTGAACGGCACCGAATCGCTTGGAGACCCCGCGCAACGCCAGCACGGGCGTAGCGGACACGTGAACCATCTCCTTCGCCGCCTGACCCGGCGGGAGGTTGTGCAAAGAATGAGGGGAAGTTCCGTCCGGCGCCCCGCGCCGAGCTTGCGGGGCTGTCGAGTGCGCGGGGCGCCGGAGGAGCCTGGGGCATCAAGTCCCGTACCGGAACTCAGGGGGTTGAGTTCCCGTACGTGTGAAGGGACTCGGTGCTGTTTACTCGAGGCCGATCTTCTCGCAGGCCGCCTTGTACTTGGCGGTGCAGATCTCGGCGACGGTGTAGACGCCGTCCTTGACGACGGTGTCCTTGATGTTCTCCTTGGTCAGCGAGGTGACGTCGACCAGGACGGACGGGATGCCCTTGTTGGTGGGGCTGTCGACCTTGTCCTTGGCGATCGAGTCGAGCGACTTGCCCTGGGCGAGCGCGACGGCCATCTCGGCGGCGGCGTCGGCCTCGGGGGCGTACGGCTTGTAGACGCTCATGTACTGCTCACCGGAGACGATGCGCTGCACACCCGCGAGCTCGGCGTCCTGACCGGTCACCGGGACGTCGATGCCGGCGGCCTTGAGGGCGGTGATGATGCCGCCGGCCATGCCGTCATTGGCGGAGTAGACGCCGATGATCTTGTCCTTGCCGATCGCCGAGATCGCGCCCTCCATGTTGGCGTTGGCGTTCTCCGGCTTCCACTCCTTGGTGTCGTACTCCTTGCCGACGTTCACCTTGCCGTCGAGGACGGAGTGCGCGCCCTCCTTGAACTGGGCGGCGTTCGGGTCCGTGGAGGAACCGTTCATCATGACGATCTGGCCGTCCTTGGCCTTGTCGCCAAGGGCCTCCAGGAGGGCCTCGCCCTGGGTCTTGCCGACCGTCACGTTGTCGAAGGACGTGTAGGCGTCGATCGGGCCCTGCGCCAGGCGGTCGTAGGCGACGACCGGGATGTTCGCGTCCTTGGCCTTCTGCACCGAGCTCTTGATGGCCGCGGCGTCGACCGCGTCCAGGATGATCACGTCCACCTTGTTGGTGATCATCGACTCGACCTGCTGGGCCTGCTGGCTCGCGTCCTGCTTGGCGTTGGCGTAGACGACCTCGCCCTTGCCGTTCGTCAGCTCGCCGATCTTCTTCTCGATGAGCGGGCGGTCGAACTTCTCGTAGCGGGCGGTCTGGTTCTCCGGAAGGAGGAGACCGACCTTGATGTCGTCGCCCTTCGCGGCGGCCGACTTGGTGGAGTCACTGTCGCCCGCTTCATCGGCGCTGCCACAAGCGGCCAGCGAGACGGCCATTGCACCAGCGGCAACGGCGACGGCGGCACGACGCATACGCGTGTTCACTCTAGAAACCTCCCTGACGAGGCCGCGTCGTTGCGGCCGAGGTGGCTGGAAGTCAACTCGGCCACGCGTGCGACGTCAAGAAGTAAATCCTTAACGGGTTGGCAACGGTGCCATCCGTTCTCTAAGTGAAGGCGGGTGCCGCTGCGTGCAGGGTGCCGTCCAAAAGGGTCGAATCACCCATTTCACTGAGGGCCAGGGCGAGCGCCCCGAGCACCTCCGCGCGGCCCCCAAGGGCCCCTGGAAGAACGGAGAGTTGACGTGCCGCGCTGGGGATCGCGTACCGGCTCACGGACTCCCTGATGGGCCCGAGAACCAGCTCGCCGGCCTCGGCGAGATCACCGCCCAGGACCACCCGGCTCGGGTTCAGGAGATTGCAGAGATTGGCCACTCCACTGCCGATGTGTCGGCCGACGTCGGCGATCACCCGACGGCAGCCCGGATCTCCGTCCCTGGCCAGCCGTACGACGCCCTCCATGGTGAGATCCGTGCCGTGACTGGACTGGAGGAGCGGCAGCACATAGCGGGCGGCCGCGAAGGTCTCCAGGCAGCCGCGGTTTCCACAGCGGCAGACCGGGCCGGACTCGTCAAGTGTAATATGTCCGATTTCTCCTGCTGTGCCGCCCGGACCGCGGTAGATCTTGCCGCTGATCACCAGGCCCGCGCCGACACCGCTCGCGACCTTGATGTACGCCAGGTCCCGGACCCCCCGGCCGCTGCCCCAGACCAGTTCGCCGAGGGCGCCGAGGTTGGCGTCGTTGTCCACGTGCACCGGCACGCCGAGCCGGCCGCGCAGCTCCTCGGCGGGCTTGGTGCCGGTCCAGCCCGGCAGGATGGCGGTCGACCCGAGGGTCCCCGACTCCACGTCGATCGGTCCGGGCACGCCGAGGCCCACCCCCGCGATCTTCGACCGGTCCACCCCGGTCGCCGCGATCAGGCGGTTGACCAGCTCTTCGGCCCGGTCGAAGCCCTGGGTCGAGGAGGCGTCCACGTCCAGCGGCTCGGACTCCTCGGCCAGCACCTGGTGGGCGAGGTTGCCGACCGCTACGCGCAGATGGGTGTGCCCGAAGTCGACCCCGATCACGATGCCGGCGTCCCCGCTCAGGGAGACGCTGCGGGCCCGGCGGCCGCCCGCCGATGTGGGCGTGACCTCGACGGTCCCGCCGTCCTTCAGCTCCCGGACGATATTGGATACCGTCGCCGCCGACAGACCCGTCGTCCTGGCGATCTCCGCCTGGGTGAGCGAACCCGCCAGCCGCACGGCCCGGACGACCCGCTCCAGGTTGGCTCGGTGCAGCGACGACTGCGACCCCGGAGTCTCCACGACGACCTCCTGCGCGCGGGACCGCTTCAGTGAGGCCCCGTCTATGTCCAACTAGTGAACTCTAAGCTGAGCCGTTCGGGTTGCCTCCCGTCAAGAGGTTGAACAACATCCGGGGTGCAGGGCACACCGACACACGCCGCTCCCTGGGGCGGGAACGGCGTGCGCACGAGTGAGTGCCGAGGGTTACTTCAAGGTCGCGGAGGTCAGCCCCGCCTGCACCTGACGCTGGAAGGACAGGTACACGACCAGCATGGGGATCATCGCGATGGTCACGCCCGCGAAGAGCACCGGGAGGTCGGAGGCGTACCCCTGCTGCTGCTGGAGCTGGATGAGCCCCTGGGTGAGCACATAGCGCTCGGGATCGTCACCGCTCTGCGGCTGCATCAGCACCGTCGGCAGGATGAACTGGTTCCACTGGCCGAGGGTGTTGAAGATGCCGACGCTGAGCAGTCCCGGCTTCGCCATCGGCATCATGACCTGGAAGAAGGCCCGGGTGTGCGAGGCGCCGTCCAGGATCGCCGCCTCGAACACCGCGCCGGGCAGGGTCCGGAAGAAGGCGTGCATGAAGAAGACCGTGAACGGCATCGAGTAGGCGACGTACACCAGGATCAGGCCCTGGTAGGTGTTGAGCATGTCCAGCCGTTTGACCATGAAGAACAGCGGGACCAGCGCCAGGAACACCGGGAACATGGCGCCCGCGACGAAGAAGTAGTAGAGGAACCGGTTGCCCCAGAACTGGTAACGGGCCAGCACGTACGCGGCCATGGAGCCGAGCAGCATGGTCAGCGGCACCGAGAAGACCAGCACGATGACCGTGTTGATGAAGTAGTCCCCGATGCCCTTGTCCCAGGCCCGGGAGAAGACGTCCAGGGACCAGTTCTCGGGCCAGCCGAAGGCCGAGGAGCCGATCTGTACGTCGGACTTGAAGGAACTGAGCACCAGCCACAGCAGCGGCAGCACGATCAGCAGCGCCCACAGGGCGAGGAAGCCGTGCGAGAAGACGTTCAGTACGACGCCTTCGCCGCGTTCGTCGCCGGGGCGTACCGGGGTCTTGTCCACGGGCCGCCCGGCGGGGGGCGCGGATTCCTTGATGGGTGCGCTCATGGGTCGTCGTCTCTCCCGCTCAGAACTCGATGCGCTCGCGGCGGGTGGCGCGCAGCGTGACCACGGACACGATCAGGGTGAGCAGCAGCATGATCACGCCCATGGCACAGGCGTAGCCGCTCTTGCCGTACAGCAGGAAGTTCCGCATCATCACCGTCGCCATGACCTCGCTGTGGTGATCGGGGCCGCCGCCGTAGTCACCGGAGGTCATGGTGGTGACCAGGATGAACATGTCCATCGCGGCGATGCCGAGGTAGACCCAGGCGGTCTGCACGGAGTCCCACAGCAGCGGCAGGGTGATGCGGAAGAAGGTGTGGGCCCGGCCCGCGCCGTCGATCAGGGCGGCCTCGTAGATGTCCCGGGGGATGGACTGCATGGCGGCCGAGAACAGCACCAGATAGAAGCCGACGCCGTGCCAGACGACGACCGCCATCAGCGCCCACAGCACCATGTTCGGCTCGTTGAGCCACTCCACGGGGGTGTTCTCGTCGACCAGGCCGAGCTTGATCAGGGCGCCGTTGAGCATGCCGCCGCCATCGCTGCGGTACACCGCGCCGAACAGCACGGCGAGGATCGCCAGCGACAGGACCTGCGGGAAGAAGTACACGACCTTGTAGAACCAGGAGCCGGTCACTCCCGAGACACCGCCGGACCGCCCGCGCCCGCCCGCGTTCAGCATGAACGCGAAGAACAGGGCCAGCAGGATCGTGATCGCCGGGATGAAGATCAGGAACAGGATGTTGTGCCAGATCGCCCCCGTGAAGATGTCGTCCTTGAACAACGCGGTGTAGTTGTCCAGGCCGACGAAGTTGAACGTCTGCGACTGCCCCTTCCAGTCGGTCAGCGAATAACCGAACGTCTGGATGTACGGCCAGATCACGAAGATCAGATAGAGCGCCACGGGGAAGAACAAAAACCCCGCGACGAACCGGTGCTGCCCTTTACGCATACGCGTTTTCCTGCCCCTGAAGTCCCGTTCCGGGCCGGTGACGTCCGGCCCGGAACGTGGTCGGTCGAGCGGGATCAGTCCCGACGGTTGTTCTTGGAAGCCGGGTCCTTGGCCTGCTTGTCGACCGCGGCCTGCGCCCGCTTCAGCCACTCCTTGGGCTGAATCCGCTTCGCCATCAGCTCGTTGGAGGCGTTCTCGATCTCCGTGTTCATCTCGCTGTACCACTCCGTGTACAGGAACCGGAAGGTGTTGTCGCCGGCGGACTTGGAGGCCTCCACCGTCGACTGGGTGCCGGGTCGCAGCTGGACGCTGGAGTCGACGCCGTCCTTGAGGATCGTCAGCGAGTTCGCCTCCTTGGCGAACAGCGTCGACCACTCCTTGGAGAGCATCATCCGCATGAACTCCTTGGCCGCGGGCAGGTTCTTCGCCTTGGCCGGGATGATGAACGGCTCGCCGGAGCCGGCCCGGATCGCCTCGAACGGCAGCTTGCTGTCCGGCAGCAGCGGCATCGGCAGGAACTTCATGTCGAAGTCCTCGGGGGTCTGCTTCAGCTGCTCGTTCTCCAGCCAGGAACCGCTGGTGATGAAGACCGCCTTGTACTGGTTCCACCGGGTCTGCGACTCGGTGTGGGTCAGACCGTTCGTACCGGGCATCAAGTAGCCCTTTTCGACCAGCTCGTAGACCGCCTCGATGGCGGCCGTCGCGGCGTCCGAGCCGACGAAGGCGTTGGGCTCCAGGTTGTCGATCGCCTTCATGGCGTCCAGACCGCCGGTCTTGGCGATCAGGTCCATGATGGCGACGTTGATGTAGTACGGGTACTTGCCCTGGTGGGCGAGGCCCCCGATGCCCTGGGACTTGGCGTCCTTGCAGATGGCGAGGAAGTCGTCCCAGGTCTTGGGCACCTCCCAGCCCTTCTCCTGGAAGAGCTTGCCGGAGTACCACAGGCCCCACACCGTGTAGATGTAGTTGAGCGCGACGACCTTGCCGCTCTGCATGCCCGCGTCCAGCGTGCCCGGGATCAGGGTGTCGCGGACCTTCTTGCTCGGGTCGTCGACCGACGGGGCGTCCAGGACCGCGGCGAGGTCGAGGAGCTGGCCGTTCTTGTGCAGGACGTCGATCGGGATCTGCTGGGCGCCCGAGTCGTCCACGATGTCCGGCGGGTTGCCCGCGTTGAACCGCGGCTGGAGCTTGCCGGTGATCTCCTGGGTGCCGGTGTGGGTGGAGGTGACCCCCCACTTCTTCTCGAAGGACGCCTCCCACGCCTTGGCGTAGTCGTCGCCGTAGCCGCCCTTGAAGACGACGACGTCGAGCTTGCTGCCCTTCTTCACGCCGAAGGGGTTCGACTCGGAGGTCTTGCCCTCGGTGTCGGTGCCGGACTCGTCATCGCCGCCGCCGCTCGCGCAGGCGGACAGGAAACTCATCGTGGGGACGGTGATCAGACCGAGTGCGGCGGACCGCTTGATCAGATCGCGGCGGTTTGTGCCCCCGGTGGTGCTGTTCGGGTCGGAAGTGGATCCCATGCTCAAGTCCTCGCCTTCTCCAGGACTCAGGCGGTGTACCGGATCCTCCGGGCACCGCGGTCAGGTCAAGCAGGGTCGTGCCGGAAGTACCGGGAATTGCCGACAGGTATAGTCCACTTCCCGCCAGCGGAGCAAGATCGAATGCAAGGTTGGCTGTCGGTCTTTTCCGAGTTGAGACCTCTCGGAAATATGAGCGGGCTGTGCCCCGCCCGACGGAAAAATCCCCGCCATCCCCCTCGAATGCCACAGTCAACACCCTTGACACCACAGACGACTTGAGCCACTACTAATCCTTGCGCACCCATGTTGACAACGTTGTCCAGAGCGCAGGGAGAGTGCTTGCCGATGAGGCACAGACGTGGCACGGCGGTCGCGTGGACGACCGCCTTCGCTTTGGCGGTGGGCTCGCAGGGCGTGGCGGTCGCCCTGCCCGAGGCCCCCAGCGCCGACCGGGAGTTCAGCTCCTCGTTCGAGAGCGGCGACCCCGCTCCGGACTGGCTCAACACGGTCGATGAGACACCGGACGGATCGAAGCGGGCCGCAGGCGTGGACGGCGGGTACAGCTCCGGCATTCCGGGCAATGTGACCGACCATGTCACGGACGTGCGGGCCAGTGGCGAGAACACCGGCGGCGGGGAGGTCAAGGAGAACCTCGCCGACGGCGAGCCCAGCACCAAGTGGCTGGTCTTCCAGCCCACCGGATGGGCCGAGTTCGACCTGGACAAGCCGGTCAGAGTGGCGAAATACGCGCTCACTTCGGCCAATGACTTCGCCGAGCGCGACCCGCGGGACTGGACCCTCAAGGGCTCCACCGACGGCACGACCTGGGCGACCCTCGACACCCGCTCCGGGGAGAGCTTCGCCGAGCGGTTCCAGACCAGGACGTACGACATCGCCGAGCCGGCCGAGTACCGGCACTTCCGGCTGGAGGTCACCCGGAACAACGGCGCCTCCGGCATACTCCAGCTCGCCGACGTCCAGTTCTCCACGGGCGGCGGCGACGGGCCGGTGCCCCAGGACATGCTCTCGCTGGTCGACCGGGGCCCCAGCGGCTCACCCACGGCCAAGGCGGGCGCGGGCTTCACCGGCAAGCGGGCGCTGCGCTACGCGGGGCGGCACACGGCGGACGGGCGGGCGTACTCGTACAACAAGATCTTCGACGTGGACGTGAAGGTCGGCCGGGACACCCGGCTGTCGTACCGGATCTTCCCCTCGATGGCCGACGGCGATCTCGACTACGACGCCACCAACGTCTCCGTCGACCTCGCCTTCACCGACGGCACCTACCTCAGCGACCTGAACGCCACCGACCAGCACGGGTTCGCGCTCACCCCGCAGGGGCAGGGTGCCGCCAAGATCCTCTACGTCAACCAGTGGAACAACGTCGCCTCGCGGATCGGGTCCGTCGCGGCCGGCAAGACGGTGGACCGGATCCTGGTCGCCTACGACTCCCCCAAGGGCCCCGCGAAGTTCCGCGGCTGGCTGGACGACGTGGCGCTGGGGAGGGTGCCGCGGGAGCGGCCCAAGGCGCATCTGTCGGACTACGCGGTGACGACCCGGGGCACGAACTCCAGCGGCGGGTTCTCGCGCGGCAACAACTTCCCGGCGACGGCAGTGCCGCACGGCTTCAACTTCTGGACGCCGGTGACCAACGCGGGCTCGCTGAGCTGGCTGTACGACTACGCGCGCGGGAACAACGCGGACAATCTGCCCACCATCCAGGCGTTCAGCGCCAGCCATGAGCCGAGCCCCTGGATGGGCGACCGGCAGACCTTCCAGGTGATGCCGTCCGCCGCGTCCGGCACCCCGGAGACCGGGCGGGAGGCCCGGGAGCTGGCCTTCCGGCACGAGAACGAGACGGCGCGGCCGTACTACTACGGCGTGCGGTTCGAGAACGGCCTGAAGGCGGAGATGGCGCCGACCGACCACGCGGCCGTGCTGCGCTTCACCTACCCCGGCGACGACACGAGCGTCCTGTTCGACAACGTCACCGACCAGGCGGGCCTGACCCTCGACAAGGACAGCGGGACCTTCACCGGGTACTCCGACGTGAAGTCGGGCCTGTCGACCGGCGCGACGCGGCTGTTCGTGTACGGCGAGTTCGACCGGCCGGTGACCGAGGGCGACTCCAGCGGCGTCAAGGGCTATCTGCGGTTCGACGCGGGCGCGGACCGGACCGTCACCCTGCGCCTGGCCACCTCCCTGATCAGCGTCGACCAGGCCAAGGCCAATCTGCGCCAGGAGGTCCCGGACGGCACCTCCTTCGACGCCGTCAAGCACCGCGCCCAGCGCCAGTGGGACCGCATCCTCGGCAAGGTGGAGGTCGAGGGCGCGACCCCGGACCAGCTGACCACGCTGTACTCCAGCCTGTACCGGCTGTATCTGTACCCCAACTCCGGTTTCGAGAAGGTTGGTTCGAAGTACCAGTACGCCTCGCCCTTCTCGCCGATGCCGAATCCGGACACCCCGACGCACACCGGCGCGAAGATCGTGGACGGCAAGGTGTACGTCAACAACGGCTTCTGGGACACCTACCGGACCACCTGGCCGGCGTACTCGCTGCTGACGCCCTCTCAGGCGGGCGAGATGGTCGACGGGTTCGTCCAGCAGTACAAGGACGGCGGCTGGACATCGCGCTGGTCCTCGCCGGGATACGCGGACCTGATGACCGGCACCTCCTCCGACGTGGCGTTCGCGGACGCCTACGTCAAGGGCGTCGGCTTCGACGCGAAGGCGGCGTACGACGCGGCCGTGAAGAACGCCACCGTCGTCCCGCCGTCCTCGGGCGTGGGCCGCAAGGGCATGGCGACCTCGCCGTTCCTCGGCTACACCAGCACCGACACCCACGAGGGCCTGTCCTGGGCGCTGGAGGGCTACCTCAACGACTACGGCATCGCGCGGATGGGCCAGGAGCTGTTCAAGAAGACCGGCGAGAAGCGCTACCGGGAGGAGTCGGAGTACTTCCTCGACCGGGCCCAGGACTATGTGAACCTGTTCGATGCCAAGGCCGGGTTCTTCCAGGGCCGGGACGCGAAGGGCGACTGGCGCGTCGAGTCCTCGAAGTACGACCCGCGCGTCTGGGGTCACGACTACACCGAGACCAACGGCTGGGGGTACGCCTTCACCGCCCCCCAGGACTCACGCGGTCTCGCCAACCTCTACGGCGGCCGGAACAAGCTCGCCGACAAGCTCGACGAGTACTTCTCCACCCCGGAGACCGCCTCCCCCGACTTCGTCGGCTCCTACGGCGGTGTCATCCACGAGATGACGGAGGCGCGGGACGTACGGATGGGCATGTACGGGCATTCCAACCAGGTCGCCCACCACGCCATCTACATGTACGACGCGGCCGGGCAGCCGTGGAAGGCGCAGCGCAACGTCCGCGAGGTGCTGTCCCGCCTCTACACCGGCAGCGAGATCGGCCAGGGCTACCACGGTGACGAGGACAACGGCGAGCAGTCGGCGTGGTTCCTCTTCTCCGCGCTCGGCTTCTACCCGCTGGTGATGGGCAGCGGCGAATACGCCGTCGGCTCCCCGCTGTTCACCAAGGCGACCGTGCATCTGGAGAACGGTGCGGACCTCGTCGTCAAGGCGCCGCGGAACAGCGCCCGCAATGTCTATGTGCAGGGGCTGAAGGTCAACGGCAAGGCGTGGAACTCGACTTCGCTGCCGCACGAGTTGCTCGCCAAGGGCGGGGTGCTGGAGTTCGACATGGGCCCGCGGCCGTCCTCCTGGGGTACGGGCGAGCACGCGGCGCCCGTGTCGATCACCCGGGACGACAAGGTGCCGACGCCTCGGGCGGACGTGCTGAAGGGTGATGGCGCCCTGTTCGACAACACCTCGGCCACGCAGGCGACGGTGACCTCCGTGGACCTGCCGACGCCTCGGGCGGCCGAGGCCGTCCAGTACACGCTGACCTCCTCGGACCGGACCAAGGCGCCGACCGGCTGGACCCTCCAGGGCTCCTCGGACGGGACCCAGTGGACGACCCTGGACCGGCGTACCGGTGAGTCCTTCACCTGGGACCGGCAGACCCGGGCGTTCTCGGTGGGGTCACCGGGCACGTACGAGAAGTACCGCCTGGTGCTGGACGCGGAGGCGGCTGTGGCGGAGGTGGAACTCCTGGCCAGGTAGCGGTAGTTGGGGTGTGAGTCCGGGGGCGGTGTCGCGTGCGGCGCCGCCCCCGGGCCGTGATAGCTGCTGACAGATCGTGATCGCGGTGCTTATGATGCCGCCGATGAAGAACTTCTCCTCTGGTGGATTGGGGGAATCGTCCGCGTCCGGTGAGTGCTGATGGCATCTCACTTCACGCCCACGATTCCGACCCGCCTGTCGATGTGGCAGCGCGTACGCGAGTACGCCGTGCCACTGTCCATGATCGAGACCGCCACCGCGCGACGTGCCGCCGGTGACTGGGCCGGGGCCTGCGCCGCCGCCCGGGTCGACGTCGACCTCGATCTGCGCGCCGTGCGCGACCGCCACGGCACCGAATTCGTCACCCGTCTGCGGGCGGACCTGCGTCGGCTGGCGCCGGATCTGCTCCGCTGGCACATGCCCCGGATCGCCCCCGACGGACGGCTCCGGCCCGGCCTCACCCTGTCCCTGGCCCGCTATCCGGCTTACGGCGGGGCCCTGGCACATCTGGTGGTGCGGACGCCGCCGGCCTGGGCGGACGCCGGGCAGCGGATGTCACTGGCACTGTGGGAGGAGTCCGGGACCGGCCATCCCGAACACCATCCGCATCCGTACCCCGACCGACGCTTCCGCCTCGACCTGCACCGCCACCTCTGGGACGCAGAGCACAGCGGTGAACTGACGGGGCGCTGTGGGGTGGGGGCGGGCTCCTCACCGACCAGCGCGAGTCGGGATGCCGGGGCGGCGGGCGATTTTCCTGCGGGCGCGGGGAGTTGGGGAACCGGGTCAACGTGCGACTCCTCGTCGGGAGCGGGAAGTCCGGCCACTGGGGCAACGCCCGTCTCCCCATCGGCCACGCCGATCCGACCCGCCTGGGCCAGGCAAGACTCCCTCTCGACCACCGCGCATGGGACCGGTGAGGCCGCAGCCGTCACCCGGTCGGGCCCGGCGATCTGGGGCGCCGGAGCGGTGCAAGACTCCCCTTCGGCCACCGCGAGTTGGGGTACCGGGGCAGGGACCGGACGCTCGTCGGCGGGGGAGCATTTTCCCTCGGCCATGGCGAGTTGGGCCGGTGGGGCCGCGACCGATGCCGCCTCGGCCACCGAAAGGTGGGTCGCGGCGGCCGTGCCCTACTCCCCCTGGGCCACCGCCCGTTGGGCTGCCGAGGCCGAGCTGTTGCTGCGGGACGAGGGGTGTACTCGCGGGGCGTTCACCGTGCGGCTCGGTACGCGCAGGTGGGCCGTGTTCGAGCTCGTCGCACCCGACGACAGTCATGTTCCGACGATCCGGCAGGGGCGTCAGGAGCTGCCGCCGCAGGGAATCGCGGCGCTTCCCGTGCTGCCGGAGGCGGCCGCACGGGTCCTGCCGGATCTGGAGCTGCTGCGGGCCGGGCTGATCACGGCCGACCGGCTGCATCCGCTCGTCGCCGCCGCGCTGGCGTCGACGGCCCCGGCACCGGCACCGCTGGCAGGCCCCGCCGGTGAACCCAGCGCACCCAGCGATCCGCATCGTGTGGAGTGCCGGGGCGCAGTGCACCGGATCGCCTTGCGGGACGGGGCCCTGACGGCGGTCGACCACGACCCGGGCGAGCTGCGCCGGGAGGAGCTGCTGGTGGCGCTCGGCGGGCCCGCGTTGCCGTGTCTGCGGGCGATCGACGCGGTGCACCGCACCCCGGAGGCACTGCCCGCGGTCCGGGAGCGGCTCGCCCACGGTGATGTCGCCGGGGCGCTGGCCGTGGTCGAGGGGCTGCTCGGTCCCGGTGCGCTGCTGCGCGACGGGCCGCTCCGCGAGGAGTTGGAGTCCGCCGCGGCCCGCCGCATCGAGCACGGGCTGTTCCGTTCGGGGCTGGTCGCCGTACACCCCGCCGCCGCCACCGCCGCGGCGGAACCCCGGCCCCGTCTCGACCGGCGTACACCGTCCGTCTGGCGCTCCAAGCGCAACAGCCCCGGCCGGCCCCGTACCGCCCTGCCCTTGTGACCGGGCGACCTCACTCGTCCCCTTCACCCACAGCTTCAGCCCGCGCGGCTGTCCCCTTCTCTTCACACACCCAGGTGATATCCATGACGTCCAGCACCCTTGCGTCCACCGACGGCCAACTCGCCCTCGCCGAGGACCTGTTGACGCTTCTGCGGACGACCACCACCGAGCCCCGCCCCGACGAGCAGCTCGAAGCGCTCACCCTGGCCGTGGCCGCCGACCTTCCGGTGCTGCTCTGGGGCGAACCGGGCATCGGCAAGACCGCGGCCCTGACCCAGCTCGCCGCCTCCCTCGACCTGCCGCTGACCACCGTGATCGCCAGTGTCCACGAGCCGACCGACTTCTCCGGGCTGCCCATCGTGGGCGACGACCCCGCGGTGCAGGGCGTGCCGATGGCACCGCCGCAGTGGGCCGTGGAGCTGGTGCGGGCCGGGCGCGGACTGCTCTTCCTGGACGAACTGTCCACCGCCACCCCGGCCGTCCAGGCCGCGCTGCTCCGGGTCGTGCTGGAGCGGCGGGTCGGTGCCCTGCAACTGCCGCCCGGCGTACGGATCGTGGCCGCGGCAATCCGCGCGCCTCGGCGGCGGACGGGTGGGAGCTGAGCCCGCCCCTGGCCAACCGGTTCGTGCATCTGTACTGGGTGCACGACCGGGACGTGGTGGTACGCGGCCTCGGCGGGGTCTGGCCCCGGGCCGAACTGCCCCGGCTCGAACCGGAGCGGCTGCCGGAGGCGGTGGCCCTCGCCCGGCGCGCGGTGTGCGGGTTCCTCGCCGCGCGGCCGACGCTGATCCACCGGCTGCCCAGCTCCGAGACACGGCGCGGCGGAGCCTGGCCCTCGCCCCGGAGCTGGGAGACCGCGCTGACCCTGCTGGCCTTCGGCACGGCGGCCTCCGTCTCCCGGGAGGTGCTGGCGCTGCTGGTACGGGGCGCGGTGGGCGACGGACCCGGGCTGGAACTCCTCGCCCACCTGGACCGGATGGACCTGCCGGACCCGGAGCTGCTGCTGGCCGACCCGGCCCGCGCCGAGCTGCCCGAGCGCGGTGACCTCCGGCAGGCCGCGCTGGAGGCGGTGGTGGCCGCCGTCGGGGCACGGCCGGAGCGAAGGCGCTGGGAGGCGGGGTGGGCGGTCCTGGTCCGGGCCCTGGAGACCGGCGCCCCGGACCTGCTGGTCGCCCCGGCCAAGGCGCTGGCCGCGGTGCGGCGCGACGACTGGGAGGTGCCGGCGGCGGTGGAACGGCTCGCCGCGATCGTCGGTCTCGCCGCCGGTGCGGACCGGTCGGTGGAACGGGCCGAGGCCGCCCTGGCGCGGGGGGCGCGCCGATGACGGGGGCCGTGCCGCGCCCGCGCGTGCTGCCGCGGCCGATGGGTCCGCCGCCGCGGCCGGTGCGGGCGACCGTGCCGGCACCGCCCGCCACGGCGGGCGGGCGCGCGGCGGACCGCGCACTTCCGCTGGACATGGAGAAGTTGCTCACCGCCCGGCTGCACGCCGTCAAGGTCCGCCCCTATCTGGCCGTCGCGCTCTTCGCGCTGCGGGTGGTGGAGGACCGGTCGGTGCCGACGATGGCGGTCGACGCGCACTGGCGCTGCTACGTCTCCCCCGGCTTCGTGGCCCGCACCCCGGTGGAGGAGCTGGCGGGCGTCTGGGTGCACGAGGTCTCGCATCTGCTGCGGGACCATCACGGGCGCGGCGAGCGCTATGCGCGGGAGCACGAGGAGTACGGGCCGGGTGAGCGGCTGCGGCGGAACATCGCCGCCGACTTCGAGATCAACGATGACATCTACGGCGACGGACTGCCCCGGCCCACCGGGGTGGTGCTCCCGTCGCTGCTGCGGCTGCCCGACGGGCTGCTGATGGAGGAGTACCTGGACAGGGCGTCGCTGTCCGGGCTCGTCGCCGATCTGGCCTGGCTGGACTGCGGCGGCGGCGCCGACGGCGAGGAGCGGCCGTGGGAGCTGGGAGCCGACGGTTCCCATGGGCTGAGCAAGCAGCAGCGGGACGCGGTGCGGTTCCGGGTCGCCGAGGGGATCAAGGGCCGGCCGGGCGACGCTCCGGAGGGGTGGCGCCGCTGGGCGGACGAGGCCTTCCATCCGCCTCAGCCGTGGCGGCGGTTGCTGGGGGCGGCGGTGCGCTCCGCGGCCGGGGCGCCGGGGGTGGGCGAGAACCACAGCTACCGGCGTCCGTCCCGGCGGTCGGCCGCTGTCCCGGGGGTGCTGCTGCCGAGTCTGCGGCGGATCCCTCCCCGGGTCTGCGTGGTGATCGACACCTCCGGTTCGGTGAGCGACGCCGAGCTGGGCAGTGCGCTGGTGGAGGTGGCGGCGATCTCCCGGGCGGTGGGCGGACGACGGGACCTGGTCTCGGTGATCTCCTGTGACGCGGCGGCGGGGATCGCGGGCCCGATCTGCCGTGCCGAGGACATCGAGCTGATCGGCGGCGGGGGGACGGACCTGCGCTCCGGCTTCGCGCTGGCGCTGCGCTCGCGGCCCCGTCCGGACGTGATCGTCGCGCTGACGGACGGCCAGACCCCCTGGCCGTCCTCGCCGCCGCCCTGCCGTACCGTCGTCGGCCTCTTCCCGCGCCCGGGACGCCCCGCGGACGAGGACGACCCGCACTACGTTCCGGACACCCCGCCGCCCTGGGCACGGGTCGTCACCATCGGCTGAACGGACCGGCGCGCCGGGGGGAGGTGTGGGGTGGGGGCGCTCCTGGGGGCGGGTTCCGGTCCACCTTGCATGGGAGCGCTCCCACCCCACTGGGTCGGAACGTAGCGTTGCGGGGCGTGCTTGTAAACGCCTGGCACACGCACAGTTTCCCCCAAGTGCGCAGGGCCGCACCCCCGGTGCCAGGGGTGCGGCCCTCAACAGCCGTGCGGTTCCGCTTACTTGCGGATCAGGCTGCGCAGCACGTACTGCATGATGCCGCCGTTGCGGTAGTAGTCCGCCTCGCCGGGGGTGTCGATGCGGACGACCGCGTCGAACTCGACGCCGGTGTCGGTGGTGACCTTCACCGTGCGCGGGGTGGTGCCGTTGTTGAGCTCCTCGACGCCGGTGAAGGAGAAGGTCTCCTCGCCGGTCAGGCCGAGGGACGCGGCCGAGGCGCCCTCCGGGAACTGCAGCGGCAGCACGCCCATGCCGATGAGGTTCGAGCGGTGGATGCGCTCGTAGGACTCGGCGATGACGGCCTTGACGCCGAGCAGCGCGGTGCCCTTGGCGGCCCAGTCGCGGGACGAGCCGGAGCCGTACTCCTTGCCGGCCAGGACGACCAGCGGGATGCCCTGCTCGATGTAGTTGCGCGAGGCGTCGTAGATGAACGACACCGGACCGTCGGGCTGGGTGAAGTCGCGGGTGTAGCCGCCCTCGGTGCCCGGCGCGATCTGGTTGCGCAGGCGGATGTTGGCGAACGTGCCGCGGATCATGACCTCGTGGTTGCCGCGGCGCGAGCCGTAGCTGTTGAAGTCGCGGCGCTCGACGCCGTGCTCCGTGAGGTACTTGCCGGCCGGGGTGTCGGCCTTGATGGCACCGGCCGGTGAGATGTGGTCGGTGGTGACCGAGTCGCCCAGCTTGGCCAGGACGCGCGCGCCCGTGATGTCCGAGACGGGAGTGGTCTCCATCGTCATGCCCTCGAAGTACGGGGGCTTGCGGACGTAGGTGGACTGCGGGTCCCACTCGAAGGTGTTGCCGGTCGGGATGGGCAGCGCCTGCCACTGGGCGTCGCCCGCGAAGACGTCCTGGTAGGACTTGGAGAACATGTCCTCGCCGATGGCGTTGGCGACGACGTCGTTGACCTCGGCCTCGGAGGGCCAGATGTCCTTGAGGTAGACCGGGTTGCCGTCCTGGTCGGTGCCCAGGGCGTCCTTGGTGATGTCGACCTTCATGGAGCCGGCGAGGGCGTACGCGACGACCAGCGGCGGGGACGCCAGGTAGTTCATCTTGACGTCGGGGTTGATCCGGCCCTCGAAGTTGCGGTTGCCGGAGAGGACCGAAGTGACCGCGAGATCGTGGTCGTTGACGGCCTTGGAGACCTCCTCCGGCAGTGGGCCGGAGTTGCCGATGCAGGTGGTGCAGCCGTAACCGACCAGGTTGAAGCCGACCTTGTCCAGGTACGGGGTCAGACCGGCCTTGTCGAAGTAGTCCGTGACGACCTTCGAACCCGGGGCGAGGGTGGTCTTGACCCACGGCTTGCGGGTCAGGCCCTTCTCCACGGCCTTCTTCGCGACGAGGGCCGCGGCGACCATGACGTACGGGTTGGAGGTGTTGGTGCAGGACGTGATCGCGGCGACCGTCACGGCACCGTGGTCGATCTCGTACGTCGAGCCGTCGGGGGCGGTCACGGGGACCGGCTTCGACGGGGCGCCGTTGGGGGTGTTCGCCGGGGCGTCGGAGGCCGGGAAGGACTCCTTGCCCGCCTCGTCCACGTCGTCCACGTAGTTGCGCACGTCCTGCGCGAACTGCTGGGCGGCGTTCGCGAGGACGATGCGGTCCTGCGGGCGCTTCGGGCCGGCGATCGACGGGACGACCGTCGACAGGTCCAGCTCCAGCTTCTCGGAGAAGTCCGGCTCGGCGGCCGGGTCCAGCCAGAGGCCCTGCTCCTTGGCGTACGCCTCGACCAGCGCGAGCTGCTGCTCGGAACGGCCGGTCAGCTTCAGGTACTTGATGGTCTCGTCGTCGATCGGGAAGATCGCGGCGGTGGAGCCGAACTCCGGCGACATGTTGCCGATGGTGGCGCGGTTCGCGAGCGAGGTGGCGGAGACGCCCTCGCCGTAGAACTCGACGAACTTGCCGACCACGCCGTGCTTGCGCAGCATCTCGGTGATGGTCAGCACCAGGTCGGTGGCGGTGGTGCCGGGGGTGAGCTCACCGGTCAGCTTGAAGCCGACGACACGCGGGATGAGCATGGAGACCGGCTGGCCGAGCATCGCGGCCTCGGCCTCGATGCCGCCGACGCCCCAGCCGAGCACGCCGAGGCCGTTGACCATGGTGGTGTGCGAGTCGGTGCCGACCAGGGTGTCGGGGTAGGCCTGGCCGTTGCGGACCATGACCGTACGAGCGAGGTGCTCGATGTTGACCTGGTGGACGATGCCGGTGCCCGGCGGGACGACCTTGAAGTCGTCGAAGGCGGTCTGGCCCCAGCGCAGGAACTGGTAGCGCTCCTTGTTGCGCCCGTACTCCAGCTCGACGTTCTGCGCGAACGCTTCGTTCGTGCCGAACTTGTCGGCGATGACGGAGTGGTCGATGACCAGCTCGGCCGGGGAGAGCGGGTTGACCTTCGCCGGGTCGCCGCCGAGCTCCTTGACGGCCTCACGCATGGTGGCGAGGTCCACGACACAGGGCACGCCGGTGAAGTCCTGCATGATCACGCGGGCGGGCGTGAACTGGATCTCCTGCGACGGCTGGGCGCTCGAGTCCCACCCGCCGAGCGCGCGGATGTGGTCGGCGGTGATGTTCGCGCCGTCCTCCGTGCGGAGCAGGTTCTCCAGCAGGACCTTGAGGCTGTACGGAAGGCGGGCCGAGCCTTCCACCTTGTCCAGCCGGAAGATCTCGTACGACTCGTCGCCCACCTGCAGCGTGCTGCGGGCGTCGAAGCTGTTCGCCGACACGACAGTCTCCTTCTTTGATGTGCGCGTTCCCACCGCATCCTGCCGCCACGACGACCTGGCCGATCCGCTAAGGTAAGGCTAAGTTAGGTCACCCTTACTGCCAGACCGATGATCGCGTGCGGCTGCGGTACGCCTCGGCAGATATCTCGATGTCGAGATAACTCTAGTACATGGGGCCGGGATGGTCATGCCCGGCCTCCGTGTGATGTCCTCCTTCCACCATGAAGCGAGGCGATTTCCACCGGCATGCGGGCGGCTGGACGAAGTGGGTACCGCTGCCGACGACCGCATGGACGCGGCTGCGTCCCGGGCGCGCCCCGCTGCGCTGCCCCCTGCTGACCGACGACGACCTGGCGCGCGCCGCCTGGACGGCCACCCATCTGCCCGACCTCTTCACCGCGCTCCGGCACGCCGTCTGCGCCCACTACGAGGGCTTTCCCGAGGGACTCGACGTGCGCGCCGTCCACCTCCACCCGGTCGCCCGGGACGGCATCCCCTACGTCGGCGTCGAGTTCCGCGACCTCGGCGTCGCCGTGCACGGCACCCGCGTGGTGGACGTCGGCGGACCCGAGATCGCCACCGACCGCCGGATCGCGGAGGAGGACGCCGCGAACCCGCGCACCGGCCTGGACGAGGCGCTCATCGGCTACTGGAGCAGCATCCCGTTCGACTACGGCGTGATGGAGTGCTCGGAGTTCGAGTTGCGCGCCAACGGCCAGGGGTGGAGCAATCTGGCCAACGCCCTCGGCGAGTGCGTCACCCGGCTCACCTGGCGGTGCCCCGAGCCCGGCCTGCTGGAGCTGCGGACGGAGCAGGGGCGGGTGTCACGGCACGCGTACGTCGTCACCGGCGCGCCCATAGCCGCCGTCACCTTCGACGAACCCGTGGAATTCTGCCATCAGTTCGCCAAGCCGGGGTAGCCGAAAGGGGTCCGAACCACTTCGACGGGAGGCCTCCATGCCGCTCACCTTTCGCAAGAGCTTCCGCATCCTGCCCGGGGTCCGGCTGAACATCAACCGGCGTTCCTGGTCCATCACCACCGGTGGGGCGAACGGTCCCCGGCACACCCACAGCAGCACCGGACGTCGTACGACATCGATGGATTTGCCCGGACCTTTCGGGTGGCGCCGCACCCGTACCGCCAGGCGGCGTTGACGCCCCGTCACCCGTACGGGCCCCCCAGGAGGCGCCATCTCATATCTGAGATAACCTCAATCCCATGGCAGACGACTACCTCGTACGCATCGGCAAGCTCATCCGTGACGCCCGGCAACACCGTGGCTGGACACAGACGCAGCTGGCCGAGGCGCTCGGCACCAGTCAGAGCGCCGTCAACCGGATCGAGCGCGGCAATCAAAACATCAGCCTTGAGATGATCGCCCGTATCGGTGAAGCCCTGGACAGCGAAATCGTCTCTCTGGGCTACGCGGGCCCGATGCATCTGCGGGTGGTGGGCGGCCGGCGGCTGTCCGGCGCGATCGATGTGAAGACGAGCAAGAACGCGTGCGTGGCCCTGCTGTGCGCCTCCCTGCTCAACAAGGGGCGCACGGTGCTGCGCCGGGTGGCCCGCATCGAGGAGGTCTACCGGCTGCTGGAGGTGCTCCAGTCCATCGGTGTGCGGACGCGCTGGATCAACGGCGGGGTCGACCTGGAGCTGGTGCCCCCGGCCGAGCTGGACATGGGCGCCATCGACGCCGAGGCGGCCGTCCGCACCCGCTCCATCATCATGTTCCTGGGCCCGCTGCTGCACCGGATGGACGCCTTCAAGCTGCCCTACGCGGGCGGCTGCGACCTCGGTACGCGCACCATCGAGCCGCACATGATCGCGCTGCGCCGGTTCGGCCTGGACATCGCGGCCACCGAGGGCCTGTACCACGCCCGGGTGGACCGGTCGATCTCCCCCGACCGCCCGATCGTGCTGACCGAGCGCGGGGACACGGTCACCGAGAACGCGCTGCTGGCCGCCGCCCGCCACGACGGCGTGACCACGATCCGCAACGCCTCCTCCAACTACATGGTCCAGGACCTGTGCTTCTTCCTGGAGGCGCTCGGCGTCAAGGTCGAGGGCATCGGCACCACCACGCTCACCGTGCACGGCGTGCCGACCATCGACGTCGACGTCGACTACTCCCCCTCCGAGGACCCGGTCGAGGCGATGAGCCTGCTGGCCGCCGCGGTGGTGACCGAGTCGGAGCTGACGGTCCGCCGGGTGCCCATCGAGTTCCTGGAGATCGAGCTCGCGGTCCTGGAGGAGATGGGCCTCGACCACGACCGCACCCCCGAGTACGTCGCGGACAACGGCCGTACGCGCCTGGTGGACCTGACCGTGCGGCCCTCCAAGCTGGAGGCGCCGATCGACAAGATCCACCCGATGCCGTTCCCGGGCCTGAACATCGACAACGTCCCCTTCTTCGCGGCCATCGCGGCCGTCGCCTCGGGCAAGACCCTCATCCACGACTGGGTCTACGACAACCGCGCGATCTACCTCACCGACCTCAACCGCCTGGGCGGCCGCCTGCAGTTGCTGGACCCGCACCGCGTCCTGGTCGAGGGCCCCACCCGCTGGCGCGCCGCCGAGATGATGTGCCCGCCGGCCCTGCGCCCCGCGGTGGTCGTCCTGCTGGCGATGATGGCGGCGGAGGGCACGTCGGTGCTCCGCAACGTCTACGTCATCAACCGCGGCTACGAAGACCTCGCCGAGCGCCTCAACTCGATCGGTGCGCAGATCGAGACGTTCCGGGACATCTGAGCACGCGGGCTCGGACCGTGCGGGTTCCGGGATGCGGGCCTCCTCCCACGTGGCGCCCATGGACCGTCCGGTGGCGGAGGTGCCGGACGGGTCGTCCACGCACGAGCCCGCCGTGCCGATGGATCCGATGTCGCTGTGTGTCGTGGTGCTCTTCGGTGCCTTGGTGCTCGCCGCCTTGCCGAAGGCGGCGAGCGCCCGTGCCCGGGACCGGGCGGCCCGGCTCCTCACCCAGGTCGCCGCCGTGGAGCGGCCCCGTCCCCCGCCGCGCGGCCCTGATCTCACGACTGCGATCAAGCGCGGCCTCGCCGCGGCGGGTCTCGTCGCGGGCGGCGCCCTGTTCCTCGCGGCCTGCGGGGGCGACGGCATGGACGATGAAGGGCCGGCCGGAGTCCTGGAAGCAGCCGACCGCGGATCCGCGGACTTGGCGGAGCTGAAGGCCCTGAAGGGCACCGAGTTCGACCGGGCCTTCGCCGAGATGATGATCGAGCACCACGACGGCGCGATCGCCATGGCCGAGGACGAGCGGAAGAACGGCGAGAACCCCGACGCCCGGAAGATGGCGGCGGCGGTCGTCAAGAGCCGGTCCGCGGAGGTCGAGCAGCTCCAGGCCGTCGTCGACCGGCTCTCGTAACGCGGAGGCCGGACTCCGCGGCGGCCTTTCACCGACCGCGGAGCCCGGCCCGAGTCGTATCCGGTTGGCCTCTGGCCGCGGGGTCCGGCCCGAGTCGTCGCCCGTTGCCCGTCGGCCTCTGGCCGCGGGGTCAGTTCGCGACGAGGGTCACGTCCTCCTGGTGGGCCGCGTGGAAGACGGGCAGCGGCAGGCCGCCCTTGGTGTCCAGCTCCATAACGGTCGCCTCCACGTGGGCCGGGCCCGCTTCGAGCGAACTGCGGGACGGCTTGCCGGTGTTCTGCCAGCGGCGCTCCACGCCGTCGCAGACCGCGCGGGTGCCGCCGATGCCGTGGCGCAGACCCGACGAGGGCTTGCCCACGGAGGAGCTGACGAAGACCGGGCCCGTGCCGCCGGTGCAGCGGTAGGTGCCGGAGAGGGTGACCGTGCCGTCGGCGGCGATGGTGCCGGTCGGGTCGACGGTCACCGTCTCACCGGGGGCGGCGGGCGCGGCGGGGGCCGTGACCAGGAGCAGGGTGGCAGCGGCGGCGGTGCCGAGGGCGGCGCGTACGGGCATGGGAAGACCTTCCGGGTGAGCGGAGTTCGGGGGCCTCCACCAGTACCGGGCGCGCACGCCCACGCGCGTGATCGTCACCCCTTCGGTGGCGAGTCCGCGCCGGGGGTCCCCAGACCGTCCGGGAGTTGTCCCCGTGGTGTCACGCTTGCGGCCGGCCCGTGGCGATGAGGGCACGCCGGGAGGATGGTCTGTCCATAGGAAGTGTCCGACCCATGTGGAGGCGCACCATGAGTGCTCACCAGACGTCGTGTTCCGTGACCGGTTCGCATGCTCCGCTCGTCGTCGCCGCCCATCCCGAGCAGGGGTGGAGCCTGCTGTGCGACGGCACGATCGTCTTCGACGACTCCGGCGAGCTGCTGCCGGACGGGCGGGTCGTGTCGCCTCAGCGCGTGCCGGTGGGCCGGCTGGTGGCGGCCGCCTGAGCGGCTCGCTACGGGAGCACCGCGAAGCCGTCCAGTTCCACCAGCGCCTGCCGGTCCCACAGGCGCACGACCTCCACCACGGCCATCGCCGGGTAGTCCCGGCCCGCCAGCCGCCGCCAGGTCAGGCCCAGTTCACGGGCGTGCGCGCGGTAGGTCTCGATGTCCGTGGCGTACACCGTGACCCGCGCCAGGTCCGCCGGGGTGCCGCCCGCCGCGCGCAGGGCCGTCAGCAGGTTGCCCAGCGCCTTCTCGAACTGCTCCGGGAGCGTGTCGCCCTCGATCCTGCCGTCGGCGTCCAGCGCTGTCTGGCCCGCCAGGAACACCAGCCGGGAGCCCGTCGCCACCACCGCGTGGGTGAACCCGGTGGGCGGGGACAGCTCGGGCGGGTCGACTCGTCGCGCTGTCATGCTCGGGCCTCCAGGTCGGCGTACAACTCCCTGGCGATGATGCCGCGTTGCACCTCGCTGGCGCCCTCGTAGATCCGCGGGGCCCGGACTTCGCGGTACAGATGCTCCAGGAGATGGCCCCGGCGCAGGGCCCGGGCGCCGTGCAGCTGGACGGCCCGGTCGACCACGTACTGCGCCGTCTCGGTCGCCAGCAGCTTCGCCATCGCGGCGCGCCTCGGGACGTCCGGGGCGCCTTCGTCGTACGCCGTGGCCGCCGCGTACACCATCAGGCGGGCCGCCTCGGTGCGCAGGGCCAGCTCGGCGACCTGGTGGGCGACCGTCTGGAGGTCGCTCAACGTGCCGCCGAACGCGTCCCGCCGGGCGGTGTGGGCGAGCGTCGCGTCCAGGGCCGCCTGTGCCATGCCGACCGCGAAGGCGCCGACGCTGGGGCGGAAGAGGTTCAGGGTGCCCATCGCCACCCGGAAGCCCCGGTCGGGCTCGCCCAGGAGGTCGTCGGCCGTCACCGGGACCGCGTCGAAGGCCAGCGTCCCGATGGGGTGCGGGGAGAGCATGTCGAGGGGGGTGCCGGTCAGGCCCGGGCGGTCGGCCGGTACCAGGAACGCGGTCACGCCCCGGGATCCCGCGCCCGGGGTGGTGCGGGCGAACACCGTGTAGAAGTCGGCGTCGGGGGCGTTGGAGATCCAGCACTTCTCGCCGGTGAGGCGCCAGGCGGACGGGCCGTCGGGGTGGGCGGTGAGGGAGAGGGCCGCCGCGTCCGAGCCCGCGCCCGGCTCGCTGAGCGCGAACGCGGCCACCGCCGTGCCCGCGCCGACCCTCGGCAGCCAGTGCTCGCGCTGGGCCGGGGTGCCGTGGGCGTGGATGGGGCGGGCGCCCAGGCCCTGGAGGGCGAGCGCGGTCTCCGCCTCCGTGCAGGCGTAGGCCAGGGACTCGCGCATCAGGCACAGGTCCAGGGCGCCGGAGGTGAACAGGCGGGGCAGCAGGCCGAGGGCGCCCAGTTCGGCGACGAGCGGGCGGTTGACCTGGCCGGGTTCGCCCTTCTCGGCGAGCGGGCGCAGGCGCTCCGCGGCCAGCAGACGCAGTTCGGCACACCAGGCGGCCTGTTCCGGTTCGAGTGAGAATGCGGACATCGCCGTCCTCTCCGCCCGCGGCCGGTCGACGGGACCGCGGGGCCACTCCCCCGACGGTATCGCGCGCAGTTGACTGCCGTCACCAACGCGATACGCTCCTCGAGCGAGCCCACCAGGCAACCAGGGAGCCCACCAGGCAAGGGGGCGCACCGCCATGAACGTCTCGGCGCATCTCGACACCTTCGCGCGCGACCATCTCCCGCCGGCCGACCAGTGGCCCGAGCTCACCTTCGATCTGCCCGAGCTGCGTTACCCCGAACGGCTGAACTGCGCCGCCGAGCTGCTGCACGGCCCCCCGGACGACCGTCCGGCGTTCCACACCGCCGACGGTCCCAGCTGGACCTACGGTGAGCTGCGGGCCCGGGTCGACCGCCTCGCGCACCTGCTGACCGGCGACCTCGGGGTCGTCCCGGGCAACCGGGTGCTGCTGCGCGGCCCCACCAGCCCCTGGCTCGCGGCTTGCTGGCTCGCGGTGCTGAAGGCGGGCGCGGTCGCCGTGACCGTCCTGGCCCAGCAGCGCCCGCAGGAGCTGCGCACGATGTGCGGGATGGCCGAGGTGAGCCACGCGCTGTGCGACATCCGGGCCGTCGACGACCTCGCCAAGGCGGAGATACCCGGGCTGCGGATCGCCACGTACGGCGGTGACGCCCCGGACGACCTGCTCGAGCGGCCGGCGCCGCACGCCCCGTACACGCCCGTGGACACCGCCTGCGACGACGTGGCGCTGATCGCCTTCACCTCCGGCACCACCGGCCGGCCCAAGGGCTGCATGCACTTCCACCGGGATGTGCTGGCGACGGCGGACACCTTCTCCCAGCATGTGCTCCAGCCCCGTACGGGCGATGTCTTCACCGGCAGTCCCCCGCTCGGCTTCACCTTCGGGCTCGGCGGGCTCGTGGTCTTCCCGCTGCGGGCCGGGGCGAGCGCGCTGCTGCTCGAACAGGCCGGTCCCCGGCAGCTGCTGTCCGCCGTCGCCGAGCACCGGGTGACGGTGCTGTTCACCGCGCCGACCGCCTACCGCGTGATGCTGGACGAACTGGACGGGCACGACGTCTCCAGCCTGCGCCGCTGTGTATCGGCCGGCGAGAACCTGCCCGCGGCCACCTGGCGGGCCTGGCACGAGCGGACCGGGCTGCGCATCATCAACGGCATCGGCGCCACCGAACTGCTGCACATCTTCGTCTCCGCCGCCGACGAGGACATCAGGCCCGGCACCACCGGGCTGCCGGTGCCCGGCTGGCAGGCGCGCGTGGTGGACGCCGACGGCCGGGAGAAGCCCGACGGGGAGCCGGGACTGCTCGCGGTGCGCGGGCCGGTCGGCTGCCGCTATCTCGCCGACCCCCGCCAGTGCGAGTACGTACGGCACGGCTGGAACATCACCGGCGACACCTACGTCCGGGAGAGTGACGGCTACTTCCGTTACGTCGCCCGCGCGGACGACATGATCATCTCGGCCGGGTACAACATCGCGGGCCCGGAGGTCGAGGAGGCGCTGCTGCGCCACCCGGACGTACTGGAGACGGCGGTGGTGGGCCGGCCCGATGCCGCGCGCGGACAGGTCGTGATGGCGTTCGCGGTGCTCAGGCCGGGCGCGCCCCGGGACGCGGCGGCGCTGCGCGCCTTCGTCAAGGCGGAACTCGCGCCGTACAAGTGCCCGCGCGAGATCGTCTTCCTGGACGCCCTGCCGCGCACGGCGACCGGCAAGCTCCAGCGGTTCAGGCTGCGTCTCGCGGCCGACGCCGCGGGTGACCGGCAGTGATACCGACGACCTAAGATGATCAACGTGTCCGACCAGCATGCACCACGGTCCTTGATCGTCACGCTCTACGGCGCCTACGGCCGCTTCGTGCCCGGCCCGGTGCCCGTCGCCGAACTGATCCGGCTGCTGGCCGCGGTGGGCGTGGACGCTCCCTCGGTGCGCTCGTCGGTGTCCCGCCTCAAACGGCGCGGGCTGCTCGTCCCCGCCCGTACCGCCGAGGGCGCGGCCGGTTACGAACTCTCCCCGGACGCCCGCCAGTTGCTCGACGACGGCGACCGGCGCGTGTACGCCACCGCGCCGCCCGACGAGGAGGGCTGGGTCCTGGCGGTCTTCTCCGTACCGGAGTCGGAGCGCCAGAAGCGGCACGTGCTGCGCTCCCGGCTGGCGGGCCTCGGCTTCGGCAGCGCCGCCCCCGGTGTGTGGATCGCGCCCGCGCGGCTGTACGAGGAGACCCGGCACACCCTGGCGCGGCTGCGCCTGGAGGCGTACGTCGACTTCTTCCGCGGTGAGCACCTCGGCTTCGCGCCCACCGTCGAGGCGGTCACCCGCTGGTGGGACCTGGCGGCCGTCGCCAAGGAGCACGAGGCGTTCCTCGACCGCCACGCGCGCGTGCTGCACGCCTGGGAGCAGCGCTCCGACACCCCGCCCGAGGAGGCGTACCGCGACTATCTCCTCGCCCTGGACTCCTGGCGTCATCTGCCGTACGTCGATCCCGGGCTGCCCGCCCGGCTGCTGCCCGAGGACTGGCCCGGGGTACGGTCGGCGGAGGTGTTCCGTGCGCTGCACGCGCGGCTGCGGGACGCGGGGGCCGTCTTCGCCGGGTTGTGACACCGGCCATGCCTTCGGTCACTCAGGGAACCCTTGCAACAAGGATGTACGCCCTCATGTCCCCAGCGTCAGGCGGGGCTTGGGGGCGTCCGTGCGGCCCGTCCGGGGGTGGCGGCTGCCCGCCCGGTACTGGTCCGGCCAGACGACGCCCGGTCCCTCGTACGACTGCTCCGCCGCCGCGTGCAGCGTCCAGTTGGGGTCGTAGAGGTGGGGGCGGGCCAGGGCGCACAGGTCGGCGCGGCCCGCCAGGAGCAGGGAGTTGACGTCGTCCCAGGAGGAGATCGCGCCCACCGCGATCACCGGGACGCCGGTGCTGTTGCGGATGCGGTCGGCGTACGGCGTCTGGTACGAGCGCCCGAACTCCGGTTGCTCCTCGGCCACCACCTGCCCGGTCGAGACGTCGATCGCGTCGGCGCCGTGCGCGGCGAAGGCGCGGGCGATCTCGACGGCGTCCTCGGCACCGGTGCCGCCCTCGGCCCAGTCCGTGGCGGAGATACGGACGGTCATGGGCCGTTCCTGCGGCCATACGCCCCGGACCGCGTCGAAGACCTCCAGCGGGAAACGCAGCCGCTTGTCCAGGGAGCCGCCGTAGGCGTCGGTACGGCGGTTGGTCAGCGGGGAGAGGAAGCCGGAGAGCAGATAGCCGTGCGCGCAGTGGAGTTCGAGGAGGTCGAAGCCCGCGCGGGCGGCACGCCAGGCCGCCGCCGTGAACTGCTCGCGCAGATCGGTGAGCTGGGCGCGGGAGAGCTCGCGCGGGGTCTGGCTCCCGGGCTTGTACGGGAGCGCGGAGGCGGCCACCAGCGGCCAGTTGCCGTCGGGCAGCGGCTCGTCCATGCCCTCCCACATCAGCCGGGTGGAGCCCTTGCGCCCGCTGTGGCCGAGCTGCACGCCGATCGCGGTGCCGGGCGCCCGGGTGTGCACGAAGTCGGTGATCCGGCGCCAGGCCTCGGCCTGCTTGCCGTGGTAGAGGCCGGTGCAGCCGGGGGTGATCCGGCCCTCGGGGCTGATGCACACCATCTCGGTCATCACCAGGCCGGCCCCGCCGAGGGCCCGGGCGCCCAGGTGGACGAGGTGGAAGTCGCCGGGGAGTCCGTCCACGGCCGAGTACATGTCCATCGGCGAGACGACGATCCGGTTGCGCAGGGTCAGCCCGCGCAGCCGGAACGGGGTGAACATCGGCGGCGTACCGGACGGGCAGCCGAAGGCGCGTTCCACCGATTCCGTGAAGCGGGCGTCGCGCAGGCGGAGGTTGTCGTGGGTGACCCGGCGGCTGCGGGTGAGCAGGTTGAAGGCGAACTGGCGCGGGGGCTGGCCGAGGTAGCGGGCGATGTCCTCGAACCACTCCAGGCTGGCGCGGGCGGCGCGCTGGGTGGAGGCGACGACGGGTTTGCGTTCCTCCTCGTACGCGCTGAGCGCGCTGGGGATGCCGGGCTGTTCCTGGAGGCACGCGGCGAGTGCGAGGGCGTCCTCCACCGCCAGCTTCGTGCCCGAGCCGATGGAGAAGTGGGCCGTGTGCGCGGCGTCGCCCAGCAGCACGATGTTCTCGTGCGACCAGCGTTCGTTGACGACCGTGCGGAAGGTCGTCCACGCGGACTTGTTGGAGTGCAGGGGGCGGCCGCGCAGGGCCTCCGCGAAGATCTTGGCGCAGCTCTCGATGGATTCCTGCGGGTCGGGCCCGTCGAATCCGGCGGCGCGCCACACCTCTTCGCGCATCTCGATGATGACGGTGGAGGCGGCGCGGGCATAGGGGTAGCCGTGCAGTTGCATCACGCCGTGTTCGGTCTCGGCGATGTCGAAGCGGAAGGCGTCGAAGGCGAAGTCGGTGGCCAGCCAGATGTAACGGCAGTGGTGGGTGGCCACATGGGGGCGGAACACAGGGGCGTAGGCCGCACGGGTGGTGCTGTGCACACCGTCGGCGGCGATGACCAGGTCGTGGGTCTCCGCCAGCCGGGCGGGACCGGGAGCCTCGGAGGTGAAGCGGAGGTCCACGCCGAGGGCGTGGCAGCGGTCGTGCAGGATCTCCAGCAGGCGTTTGCGGCCGAGGGCGGCGAAACCGTGTCCGCCGGAGGTGTGGCGGGAGTCGCCGTGGACGATGTCGATGTCGTCCCAGCGGATGAAGTCCTGTTGCAGGGCCGCGTAGACCTCGGGGTCGGCGTGTTCTATGCCGCCCAGGGTTTCGTCGGAGAGGACCACGCCGAAGCCGAAGGTGTCGTCGGGGGCGTTGCGTTCCCAGACGGTGATCTCGCGGGCGGGGTCGAGGCGTTTGAGGAGGGCGGCGGCGTAGAGGCCGCCGGGGCCGCCGCCGATGATCGCCACCTGGAGGGGGTGGCTGGTGGTGGTCAGCGGCTGCGGGTGGGTGGGGGCTGGTCGCGCGGTTCCCCGCGCCCCTGGGGTCGGAACAGTCACCGTCCCCTCCATTTGGGAGGTCGCTTCGCGGTGAAGGCCGCGTGGAACTCCGCGTAGTCCTCGCCCGTCATCAGCAGGGCCTGTGTCGAGGCGTCCAGTTCCACCGCTGCCGCCAGGGGCATGTCCAGTTCCGCCGTCAGGAGCGCCTTGGTCTGGGCGTACGCCAGAGCCGGGCCCTCGGACAGGCGGCGGGCCAGGGACCGTGCCGCCTCGTCCGCCCGGCCCTCCTCCGTCAGCTCGCTGATCAGGCCGATGCGCTCGGCCTCCGGCGCCCGTACCGGGTCGCCCAGCATCAGCAGGCGGGTGGCGTGGCCGAGGCCGACGACCCTGGGCAGCAGGTACGCCGCTCCCATGTCGCCGCCGGACAGGCCGACCCGGGTGAACAGGAACGCGAAGCGGGCCGAGGGGTCGGCGACGCGGAAGTCGCAGGCCAGGGCCAGCACCGCGCCCGCGCCCGCCGCCACGCCGTGGATCGCCGCGATCACCGGGAACGGGCACTCGCGGACCGCCCGCACCACCTGGCCGGTCATCCGGTTGAAGTCCAGCAGCTGGGCCGTGTCCATGGACAGCGTCTCGCCGATGATCTCGTCCACGTCCCCGCCGGAGCAGAAGCCGCGCCCCTCCCCGGCCAGCACCAGGGCTCGTACCGCCCGCTCCCGGGACAGCTCGGCGAGGAGGTCGCGCAGGTCGGCGTAGGCGCCGAAGGTGAGGGCGTTGAGCTTCTCGGGGCGGGCGAGGGTGACGGTGGCGACGCCGTCGGTGAGGTCCACCCGCAGATGGCGCCAGCGCTCGGTCCGGGCGGCGGAGCCGGTGAAGGGACTCATGGCGGGCGGCCTCCTCGGGCGGACTGCGGGCGGCGCTGTTCCACTGAGGTCTACCCGACGAAGTTATCACCCATCCGTGACTGTCGTCAGGACAGCGCGATACGTCACGGCGGCGACCCGGGTGTCACGGGTCGTCGACGCCCCGGTAACGACGGGAGCAACGGCGCGAGGCGCGCCGCTCACCTGGGTAGGCCGCTGGTCACCGGGGTGAAGGGCCCCGGGCGGTGCCCGCCGGACGCCTTCGGCGAGGGCCCCGTACCATTCCTCTGGTCGAGAGCAGGACTGCCTGCTTGATGAACGGATCCGCCGTGCACGATCGCCTCCCCGCCTCCGCCTCCTGGCGCATCGCGCTGCCGCACACCACCGCGGCGGTGCCGGTCGCGCGCGCCCTGATCCGTACCGCCCTGGCCGAGCTGGAGCATTGTGCCGACAGCGACACCGCGGAGCTGCTGACCGCGGAGCTGGTGGCCAACGCCGTGGAGCACACGGCGGGCGAGGGGCCGATAGAGCTGGTGGTGCGGCTGCTGCCGGGCGGCTGCCAGGTCGAGGTGCACGACCCGGACCCGGCGCCGCCGGGGAACCTCACCCGCCCCTGCGAGGGGGAGCCGGATCCCTGGCAGGAGCACGGCCGGGGGCTGCTGCTGATCCGCACGCTGAGCTCGTCGTGCGGTCACCGGCCGACGCCGTCGGGGAAGGCTGTGTGGTTCAGGTTGCCGGCGATACCGGCGCAGCGGCGGCCCGGGTAGGCGGTCTCAGGCCAGCGTGGCGACCAGGACCGCCTTGATCGTGTGCATGCGGTTCTCCGCCTCGTCGAAGACCACCGAGTGCGGCGACTCGAAGACCTCGTCGGTGACTTCCAGGGAGTCCAGGCCGTGGGCCTCGAAGATCTCCCGGCCGACCTTCGTGCCCAGGTCGTGGAAGGCCGGGAGGCAGTGCAGGAACTTCACGTCCGGGTTGCCGGTGGCCCGCAGCACGTCCATCGTGACCGCGTACGGGACCAGCGCCTTGATCCGCTCGTCCCAGACGTCCTTGGGCTCACCCATCGAGACCCAGACGTCCGTGGCGACGAAGTCGGCGCCCAGGACGCCCTCGGCCACGGACTCGGTGAGCAGGACGGCTGCCCCGCTGGTCTCGGCGAGCCGGCGCGCCTCGGCGACGATGTCCTCGTGCGGCCAGTACGCCTTGGGCGCGACGATCCGCACGTCCATGCCGAGCAGCGCGCCGGTGATCAGATAGCTGTTGCCCATGTTGAAGCGGGCGTCGCCGAGGTAGGCGAAGGCGATGGAGTCGTCCAGGGTCTTCGGGGTGTGCTCCAGCATGGTGAGGACGTCGGCGAGCATCTGGGTGGGGTGCCAGTCGTCGGTGAGGCCGTTGTAGACCGGCACCCCGGCGTGCGCGGCCAGCTCCTCGACCTTCTCCTGGCTGTCCCCGCGGTACTCGATGGCGTCGAACATCCGCCCGAGCACCCGCGCGGTGTCCTTGACCGACTCCTTGTGCCCGATCTGCGAGCCGGAGGGGTCCAGGTAGGTCGTCGAGGCGCCCTGGTCGGCGGCGGCGACCTCGAAGGCGCAGCGGGTGCGGGTGGACGTCTTCTCGAAGATCAGCGCGATGTTCCTGCCGCGCAGGTGCTGCGGCTCGGTCCCGGCCTTCTTGGCGGCCTTCAGCTCGGTGGCCAGCTCGATCAGCCCGCGGAACTCCTCCTCGGTGAAGTCGAGCTCCTTGAGGAAGTGGCGGCCGGCGAGGGCGGTCGGGACTGTCGCCATGGGGGCGCTCCAGAGATACGTGAACAATGACCCTGGAAGTCTATACGATGTTCCACATTTATATACAGGGCGGTTTGGGCTACACGGCCCCTCGCTCGACCGGGCAGCTCATGCAGCGCGGGCCGCCCCTCCCCCGGCCCAGTTCGCTGCCGGGGATCTCGATGACCTCGATGCCCTGCTTGCGCAGATGCGTGTTGGTGGTGGAGTTCCGCTCGTAGGCCACGACGACGCCCGGCTCGACCGCGAGGACGTTGCAGCCGTCGTCCCACTGCTCCCGCTCGGCCGCGTGCACGTCCTGGGTCGCGGTCAGGACCCGGATCTCGCTCAGTCCGAGGGCGGCGGCGATGGCTCGGTGCATGTGCTCCGGCGGATGGTCGGTGACCTTCAGCTCCTTGCCGTCGACGCCGGGCTCGATGGTGTACGAGCGGAGCATGCCGAGCCCGGCGTACTGGGTGAAGGTGTCGCCGTCGACCATCGTCATCACGGTGTCGAGGTGCATGAAGGCACGCCGCTTGGGCATGTCCAGGGCCACGATCGACTGGGCGGAACCCGCGGCGAACAGCTTGTACGCCAGCATCTCCACGGCCTGCGGGGTGGTGCGCTCGCTCATGCCGATCAGCACGGCGCCGTTGCCGATCACCAGGACGTCGCCGCCCTCGATGGTGGACGGGTAGTCGGCCTGCCCCTCGGACCAGAAGGGGAACGTCTCCGCGCGGAACAGCGGGTGGTGCCGGTAGATCGCCTCGAAGTGCACGGTCTCGCGCTGACGGGCCGGCCAGCGCATGGCGTTGACGGAGACGCCGTCGTAGATCCAGGCGGAGGTGTCGCGGGTGAAGAGGTGGTTGGGCAGGGGCGCGAGGAGGAAGTCGTCGAGCTCCATGGCATGGAAGCGCACGGAGACCGGCTCCGGGTGGGCGTCCAGGTACTCGCGCTTGGTCATGCCGCCGACGAGGGCCTCGGCCAGTTCGGGGGCGGGCAGGTTCTCGAAGGCGGCACGCAGATGGTCGGTGGCGAGGACGCCGTACTCCTTCTCGTCGAAGACGCGGTCCAGGACGAGGGTGCGGGCCGCCGGGATCGCCAGGGCCTCGGTGAGCAGGTCGCCGAAGAGGTGGACGGTGACCCCGCGGTCGCGCAGGACGTCGGCGAAGCCGTCGTGCTCGGCGCGCGCCCGGCGCACCCAGAGCACGTCGTCGAAGAGCAGCGCGTCCTTGTTGCTGGGGGTGAGCCTTTTGAGCTCGAGATCCGGCCGGTGCAGGATGACGCGGCTGAGCCGCCCGGCCTCGGAGTCGACATGGAATCCCATGACTCCATCCTGACCACCGGGGGCGCCCTTCACCCCCTTCTTGACCACTTCCGGTTCTCGTCCCCTTGACGATAAACGGGCTCCCCGCTTATCGTCGTCATGACGAAAACCAGTGAGGGGGGTCATTCCATGGCCGACATCACCCGGCGCCTCGGGTGGCGCCATCTGCGCGGGGCGCCGACGGCGCACATCCGGCACCACCGCTCGGGCCGCCTGGTGCACGACGGACCCGGGATCAGCTTCTGGTTCCGGCCGCTCAGCGCGGCGATCTCCGAAGTGCCGGTCGACGACCGGGAGCTGGCGATGACGTTCCACGCCCGTACGGCCGACTTCCAGGACGTGGCCGTGCAGGCGACGGTCACCTACCGCATCAGCGACCCGGCCCTCGCCTCGGCCCGGCTGGACTTCTCGGTCGACCCCGACACCGGGGCCTGGCGCGGCGCTCCCCTGGAACAGCTCGGCACCCTGCTCACCGAGACGGCCCAGCAGCACGCCCTCGCCGTCCTCGCCCGTACGCCGCTCGCGTCGGCCCTGGTGGACGGGGTGAGCGCGGTGCGCGAACGGGTCGCCGCCGGGCTCGCCGCCGAACCCCGGCTGCCCGCCACCGGCATCGAGATCGTCGCCGTGCGGGTGGTGGCGCTGCGCCCGGAGCCGGAGGTGGAGCGGGCGCTGCGGACCCCGGCGCGCGAGCTGATCCAGCAGGAGGCCGACCGGGCCACGTACGAGCGACGGGCGGTGGCCGTCGAGCGGGAACGCGCGATCGCCGAGAACGAGCTGGCCAGCCAGATCGAACTCGCCCGCCGCGAGGAGCAGTTGGTCGATCAGCGGGGCACCAACGCGCGCCGGGAGGCGGAGGAGGCCGCCGCGGCCGACGCGGTACGGGCCGAGGCGGAGGCGGCTCGCTCGGTGCGGCTGGCCGACGCCGAGGCGCGGCGCACCGAACGGCTCGCGGAGGCCGAGGCCGCGCGTTCCGTACGGCTCGCCCGCGCCGAGGCCGAGGGCACCCGGGAGGTCGGTGACGCGAAGGCCGCGGCCCAGGCCGCCTGGCTGCGGGTGCACGCCGAGGTGGACGTCGCCGTCCTGCACGCCCTCACCGGCACCCGGCTCGCCGAGAACCTGCCCCGCATCGACAGCGTCACCGTCTCGCCGGACGTGCTCACCGGACTGCTCGCCCGGCTCGGCGACGGGGAGCGGACGTGAGTCTCGCGCCCCGGGCCGTGCTGGTCCACCGCACCACGGAGTACGAGGAGTTGGTGGCCCGGCACGGCACCCACGGCCAGGCCGCCTACTTCCTGCGCTCCCGCGGCCGGGACATCGAGGAGATCGCGGCCCGGCACCGCCGCACCCGCCGGGCGCTCGCCGAGGTGGCCGCGGCGATCCCGCTGACCTGGCGGCAGGCACGGGTCGAGCGGGCCGACGTGGACCGCTTCCTGTTCGCGCCGCAGGACGTGGTCGTGGTGGTCGGCCAGGACGGACTGGTGGCGAACGTCGCCAAGTACCTGTCGGGGCAACCGGTGATCGGCATCGACGCCGAACCCGGACGCAACCCCGGGGTCCTGGTACGGCACCGGCCCGGGGACGCGGCGAAGCTGCTGGCGTCGGCCGGCACCTCGGCCGTGGACGAGCTCACCATGGTCGAGGCCGTCGCCGACGACACCCAGCGGCTGGTCGCGCTGAACGAGATCTATCTGGGCGCCGCCGGACACCAGACGGCACGGTACCGCCTGGGCCTGGAGGACGACGGGGGTGTCGTCGAGGCCCAGGCCTCGTCCGGGGTGCTGATCGGCACCGGGACGGGGGCGACCGGATGGCTCCGGTCGGTGTGGCAGGACTGGGGAGGGCGGCTGCGGCTGCCCTCCCCGGCGGAGGAACGGCTGGTGTGGTTCGTCCGCGAGGCCTGGCCCTCACCGGCCACCGGGACCTCCCTGGTGGCCGGTGAGCTGGCCGGCCCGGCCCGGCTGACCCTCACCGTCGAGTCCGAACGCCTGGTCGCCTTCGGGGACGGCATGGAGACCGACGCCCTGGAACTGACCTGGGGCCAGTCGGTCCGGATCGGCGTGTGCCGGGAGCGGCTGCGGCTCGCGGGGTAGGGCCGCCGGTCACAGCCGCGGGTCGACCGGCTCCGACTCCAGCGCCAGCACCCCGAACACCGCCTCGTGCACCCGCCACAGCGGCTCGCCCCCGGCCAGCCGGTCCAGGGCCTCCAGACCGAGCGCGTACTCGCGGATCGCGAGCGAGCGCTTGTGGTTGAGGAAGCGCCGGCGCAGCCGGGTCAGGTTGTCCGGGCGCGTGTACTCGGGGCCGTAGATGATCCGCAGGTACTCGCGGCCACGGCACTTGATGCCCGGCTGCACCAGCCGGCCCTGCGGGCTGCGCACCAGGGCGCCGGCCGGTTTGACGACCATGCCCTCGCCGCCGCGGCCGGTCATCTCCAGCCACCAGTCGACGCCCGCCCGCACCGACTCCGGGTCGGTGGTGTCGACGTGCAGGCGACGCGTCGTCTGCAGCAGGCCCGTGCCGTCGTGCTCCACCAGCCGGTCCAGCAGCGCGAGCTGTTCGTCGTGCGGGAGCGCGGCGAGGCTGCGGCCCTGGACCGCCAGGATCTGGAACGGCGCCAGGCGGACGCCGTCCAGGCCCTCGGTGGGCCAGCAGTAGCGGCGGTAGGCCTCGGTGAACGCCGAGGCGTCCGCGGCCCGTTCGCGCTGGCGGACCAGCAGCCCCGACACGTCGACACCCCGCGCGGCGGTGCCCTCCAGCGCGGCGAGCGCACCCGGGAACACCGCCCCGGAGGCGGCGCCCACGGCCGCGTACTGCGAGCGCAGCAGCCCGGACGCCTTCAGCGACCAGGGCATCAGCTCGGCGTCCAGCAGCAGCCAGTCGGTGGCGAGTTCGTCCCACAGTCCGGCCGCGCCGACGGCCGCGCGCAGGTGACCGAGGATCGTCTCCGTCACCGACTCGTCGTCGAAGAAGGGACGCCCGGTCCGCGTGTACAGCGACCCGGTCGGCCCGTCGACCCCGAACCGCCCGCGCGCCGCGTCCGCGTCCCGGCACACCAGGACCACGGCGCGCGAGCCCATGTGCTTCTCCTCGCACACGACCCGCTCGACCCCGTCCTCCCGGTACTGCGCGAACGCCTCCTGCGGGTGCTCCAGGTACCCCTCCACCTGCGAGGTCGCCGTCGGCGCCATGGTCGGCGGGAGGTACGGCAGCAGCCGCGGGTCGATCGCGAAGCGGCTCATCACCTCCAGGGCCGCCGCCGCGTTCTCCTCCCGGACGGCGACCCGTCCCGCGTGCCGCGTCTCCACGGCCCGGCGCCCGTGCACGTCCGCCAGGTCCAGCGGCCGCCCGTCGTGCCCGCCGGGCGCCTCCGTGCGCAGCGGCCTGGCCGGTTCGTACCAGACCTGCTCGGCGGGTACGTCGACCAGTTCCCGCTCCGGCCAGCGCAGCGCGGTCAGCTTGCCGCCGAAGACGGCACCGGTGTCCAGGCAGATGGTGTTGTTGAGCCAGGTGGCCTCCGGGACGGGGGTGTGGCCGTACACCACGGCCGCCCGGCCCCGGTAGTCCTCGGCCCACGGGTAGCGCACCGGCAACCCGAACTCGTCGGTCTCGCCGGTGGTGTCGCCGTACAGAGCGTGCGAGCGGACCCGGCCCGAGGTGCGGCCGTGGTACTTCTCCGGCAGACCGGCGTGGCAGACGACCAGCTTGCCGCCGTCGAGAACGTAATGGCTGACCAGGCCGTCGATGAACTCCCTTACCTCGCGCACGAACTCCTCGCTCTGCCCCTCCATCTGCTCGATGGTCTCGGCGAGTCCGTGCGTGTGCTGGACCGCGCGGCCCTTGAGGTGGCGGCCGAACTTGTTCTCGTGGTTGCCCGGCACGCACAGCGCGTGACCCGACTTCACCATCGACATCACCCGGCGCAGCACACCCGGGCTGTCCGGGCCGCGGTCGACGAGGTCGCCGACGAAGACGGCGGTCCGGCCGTCCGGGTGGACGCCGCCGGCGTAACCGAGCTTGCCGAGCAGCGCCTCCAGTTCGGCGGAGCAGCCGTGGATGTCGCCGATGATGTCGAAGGGGCCGGTGAGGTGGGTCAGGTCGTTGTAGCGCTTCTCGGTGACGACGGTGGCCTGCTCCACCTCCTGGACTCCGCGCAGGACGTGCACCTTGCGGAAGCCCTCGCGCTCCAACTGCCGGATGGAGCGGCGCAGTTCGCGGATGTGCCGCTGGATCACCCGGCGGGGCATGTCGGCGCGGTCGGTGCGGGCCGCGTTGCGCTCGGCGCACACCTCCTCCGGCACGTCCAGCACGATGGCTATCGGCAGCACGTCATAGCGCTTGGCCAATTCGATGAGCTGGCGCCGGGAATCCTGCTGGACGCTGGTGGCGTCGACGACCGTACGGCGGCCGGCCGCGAGCCGCTTGCCCGCGATGTAGTGCAGGACGTCGAAGGCGTCCTTGCTGACGCTCTGGTCGTTCTCGTCGTCGGCGACCAGGCCCCGGCAGAAGTCCGAGGAGATCACCTCGGTGGGCTTGAAGTGCTGGCGCGCGAAGGTGGACTTGCCGGAGCCGGAGGCGCCGACGAGCACCACGAGGGAGAGGTCGGTGACGGGCAGGGTACGCCCCTGGTTCTCGGTCATGCGGCCTTCGCCTCCTTGTCGGTCAGCCGGAAGACGGCCATCTGGGTGGGCGGACCCACCTCGGGGTCCTCGGGTCCCACGGGGGTGAACTCCACGGCGTAGCCGTGCCGTTCGGCGACCTTCCGCGCCCAGGCGCGGAACTCCTCGCGGGTCCACTCGAAGCGGTGGTCGCCGTGCCGGACGTGTCCGGCCGGGAGGGACTCCCAGCGGACGTTGTACTCGACGTTCGGGGTGGTCACCAGGACCGTCCGCGGGCGGGCGGCGCCGAAGACCGCGTACTCCAGGGCGGGCAGCCGCGGCAGGTCGAGGTGCTCGATGACCTCGCTGAGCACGGCGGCGTCGTAGCCCTTGAGCCGGTTGTCGGTGTAGGCGAGCGAGCCCTGGAAGAGCTTCACCCGGGACGCCTGCCGCTCGCCCATGCGGTCCAGCTTGAGCCGGTGGGCGGCGATGGTCAGCGCCCGCATCGAGACATCGGTGCCGACGATCTCGGTGAAGCGGACGTCCTTGAGCAGCGCCTGCACCAACTGGCCCTGGCCGCAGCCGAGGTCGAGGACGCGTGCGGCACCGGACTCCCGCAGCGCGGCGAGGATCGCGTCCCGGCGCTGCACGGCGAGCGGGGTGGGGCGCTCCTCTTCCTCCGCGTCGGCCTCCACGGCGTTGTCGATGTCCTCGACCTCGCTGTCATCGGCCTCGGCGAGCCGCACCAGCTCAAGACGCTCCATGGCCTGGCGCGTCAGCGACCAGCGGCGGGAGAGATAGCGGCTGGTGATCAGCTTCTGCTCGGGATGCTCCGGCAGCCAGCCCTCACCGGCGCGCAGCAACTTGTCGACCTCGTCCGGCGCGACCCAGTAGTGCTTGGCGTCGTCCAGGACGGGCAGCAGGACGTACAGGTGGCGCAACGCCTCGGCGAGGGTGAGCGCATCCGACTCCAGGACGAGCCGGACGTAGCGCGAATCGCCCCACTGCGGGAACCGCTCGTCGAGGGCCACCGGTTCGGCGGTGACCGTCCAGCCGAGCGGCTCGAACAGTCGCCGCACCAGGTCCGGGCCGCCGCGGGCGGGCAGCGCGGGCACCTCGACGCACAGCGGGCGGGCCTGTCCCGGGAGGTCCGGCCTGGCCGCGCAGACGCCCTTCATCGCGCTGGAGAACACCCCGCTCAGGGCCACCGCGAGCAACGAGGAGGCGGCGTAGGGGCGGTCGTTGACGTACTGCGCGAGCGCCGCGTCGGGGGCGCCGCCGCGGCCCTTGCCCTTGCCGCGCCGGACCAGCGCCACCGCGTCGACCTCCAGCAGCAGCGCCGCCGTGCAGCGTTCGGCGTCCGCCTCGGGGTAGAGGACATGGGCCGTGCCGTAGGACGTGGAGAACGCCTGCGCCTTCTCGGGATGCTTGTGCAGCAGGTAGCCGAGGTCGGTGGCGGGGCGCTGTGGGGTGCCGGTGGTACTGATCGTCAGGAACATGGGCAGGGCCTTTGAGGCTCGGTGGACGGATGCGCCGCCGTACGACGAAGGCCCCCAGGAGGGTGATCCTGGGGGCCTTCAGGACGACGGTCACACCTTCGCACACCGGGCCCGACCGGCGCCTTTGTTTATTCCTGCGGCCTTACGAGAGCTGCGACTGCACCTGGGAGGAGATGAGGTCCAGGTGGTCGAGGTCGGAGAGGTCCAAGAGCTGGAGGTAGATCCGGCTGGAGCCGGTCTCGGCGTAGCGGCCGATCTTGTCGACGACCTCGGCCGGGGAGCCGGTCAGGCCGTTGGCCTTCAGTTCGTCCACCTCACGGCCGATGGCGGCGGCCCGGCGGGCTACCTCCGCGTCGTCCTTGCCGACGCAGACCACCAGGGTGTTGGAGTAGGTGAGCGCGTCGGCGGGGCGGCCGGCCGCCTCGGCGGCGGCCCGGACCCGGCCGAACTGCCGGACGGTGTCCTCGATGCTGCCGAAGGGCATGTTGAACTCGTCCGCGTACCGGCCCGCCAGACGCGGGGTGCGGCTGGCGCCGTGGCCGCCGATCAGCACCGGGATCCTCGCCTGGGCGGGCTTGGGCAGCGCGGGCGAGCCGGTGAGGTCGTAGTAGGTGCCGTGGAAGTCGAAGGTCTTGCCGGTCTCGGTGGCCCACAGACCGGTGACGATCGCCAGCTGCTCCTCCAGGCGCCCGAACTTCTCCTTCGGGAAGGGGATGCCGTACGCCTTGTGCTCCTCCTCGAACCAGCCCGCGCCGAGGCCGAGTTCGATCCGGCCGCCCGACATCTGGTCGACCTGCGCGACCTGGATGGCGAGCACGCCGGGCAGCCGGAAGGTGCCCGCGGTCATGAGGGTGCCGAGGCGGACGCGCTTGGTCTCGCGGGCGAGACCGGCGAGGGTGATCCAGGCGTCGGTGGGGCCGGGCAGGCCGTCCCCGGAGCCCATGCTCAGATAGTGGTCGGACCGGAAGAAGGCATCGAATCCAAGGTCCTCGGTGGCCTTCGCCACGGTGAGCAAGGTGTCGTAGGTGGCCCCCTGCTGGGGCTCGGTGAAGATGCGCAGATCCATGCCTCCATCCTGCATGGTGGGGCGGTGGTCAACCCCGGCGGTCCCACCGGCCGCGCTCCCCCACGGTCGGGTGAAAAACGTCGACGGCGTGGGCCGGGGCGGGGCCGGGCCAGTGACCCGGTTCGGTGATGATCGTTGGCTCGGGCGGAGCCGGACCGCCCGGCTCCCGCACCGGCCTGTTCGCCGCCGGGCGACACCCGCATCGGTCTCCGCAACCCGGGGCCGGGGGCCGAGGAGGCCGTCATGTCCGAAGAATCCGTGCCGCAGCAGGGCGGGGCCGGGGGCGCCGGGGGCGCCGCCGGTCAGCCGAAGGGGCTGTTGCAGCAGATGGAGGAGCTGATGGCGGCGCTGAACGCGGATCTGTCCGCGCTGGACGCGGAGTTCCAGTCGGCCGGAGGGCCGGGGCGGGGTGCGGCGGCGGGGGTCGTGGAGGACGGCGACTAGGAAGGTTCTCGCCGGGGGGCTTTCCTCGTGGGGGCTGAGGTCGGTGGGCCGGTCAGCCGGCTTCTCTCTGCGCCTCCTGCAACAGCAGTTCCCTGTCCCGGTCGGCCAGTCTGCGGAGCATCTCCAGGACGCGGTCGCGGGACTCGTCGGCCGCGTCGATGGCCTCCATGCACTGCCAGTACGTGGCCTCGTCGTCCGCCGCGCTCGCCAGACCGACGAGGGCGATGCCGACCTCACCGAGCAGCCCGCCCAGGTACATCAGCGCCTGGCGGGCGTCGCCCAGGTCGCCGAGCTGGGCGGCGCGCAGGTCCTTGAGGTCGAGTACGGGGGTGTCGAGCACCCCGCAGCCCCTTCCCGCGAGTTCGGTCAATCCCAGTGCCTCGCCGCGCAGTTCGGGCGGGCCGAAGACCGCGAGCCGGCTGCCTATCGCCTGGGCCAGCGCCTGTGCCTGCCACACCTCGGTCATGATCTCCGGCGTGCGGTCGCTCGCCGCCAGGGCACGCCTGCTCGTCACGATGAGCCGCACCGCGTCCATGCGCTGCCCCCGTCTGCTCCGACGCGCCTCTGGCACGTCTTCCTGAACTCCCTTGTTCACTACCCAGAGTGAGGGGGTGTGAGACGAAAAGCCAGAGGAAGACGGAAATCTGCGGACAACAAATCGGTTTCGGGCGGGTGATTGGTGACTGAGAGTGATATAGGGCTGATCAACTCCCAGGTGCACGACCGGCCTTACGGCGCCGGGAACCGGCGTTCGTTCCGGTCGATCTTCGCGGCCAGGGCCGCCAGGGGGTCGATGCCGAGCACCTCGCACAGTTGCAGCAGATACGCCAGCACGTCGGCGACCTCGTCCGTGACGCGGTGCGCGGTGTCGGGGTCGGACATCACCCGGGCCGACTCCTCGGGCGTCAGCCACTGGAAGATCTCGACCAGTTCGGAGGCCTCCACGCTGAGCGCGGCGACGAGGTTCTTGGGGGTGTGGTACGGCTGCCAGTCGCGGGCGGCGGCGAACTCGGCCAGCCTGCGCTGGAGCTTCGCCACGTCGAGGGGTTCGGTCACGGGGTCAGGTGTACCACCGTGACGCCGGGCGTTCCGTCGGCGCAGGCCGGGTCGCTGACCGTCCCGACGAGGCGGATGTGGCCGCGGGCGCACATCCGGGCGGCGAGCCGCAGGAGTTCGGTGCGCTGGTGTGGGTCCAGGGCGCGTTCGAGGCCGTCCGTCAGGACGGTGAGGGTCCGCATGGCCGGGGGCACCTCGCCGGGGGCGTCCAGGTCCAGCACGCCGGGGCCGGTGAGCAGGACGAGGGCGAGCGCGAGATGGCGGAGTTCGCCGTCACCGAGGCGGGCGAAGTCGGTGCGGGTGCCGTCGCCGCGGTCCAGCACGCCGCGGACGGTGCCGTCGCCGGGCTGTTCGGCCAGGACGTCCTGGACGGGGCCGGCGCATCCGGCGCGTACCGCGGCGATCAGTTGCTGGTGGCGGCGGGCGCACTCGACGCGGGTGCGCCACAGGACGTCGGCGAGGTTGTCGCAGCCGCCGAGGAGGCGTCCGGAGCCGGTGGGGACGGGGGCGCGCATCCGGTCCGGGTGCGGATCGCAGGGGAAGACCGAGCGCAGGGCGACGACCATCTGCTCGGCGGCGGCCAGGACGCGGCGCTGGCCGTCCGTCTTGCCGGCCACGCGCAGGGGCAGCAGCGCGGTGCCGAGCAGGTCGTCGGGGAGCGGGGCGCGGGTCACGGGCGCGGATCCGGCGGTGTGCCAGGCGGCCTGGACCGTGCGCCGGCCGGGGTCGCGCAGGGCGGTCTCCAGCAGGGTGACGCCGTCGGCCGTCAGCCGCTCGCCGACGATCCGCAGGGCGGGTTCGGCCTGTACGGCGAGGTCGAGCCGGACCGGGCCCTCGGGGCCGTCGGCGGTGCAGCCGATGCGGAAGCCCCGGCGGCGCTGGGCGTCGGGGCGGGCGCCGTCCGGCACGCAGGCGAGGGGATCGGGGAACACGTCCCGCAGTGCGGCGCCCCCGCCGAGCCGGGCCAGCGCCTCGTACGCCCGCAGCGCACTCGTCTTCCCGCACCCACTGACCCCCGCGAGCAAGGTGCACGCCCCTAACGGCACCCGAACCCCCCGATGCCCGGCAAACGCGGAAAGCCGCAACTCGGTGACCTGCGGCCGCTGAGGACGCCGGACCTCCCCGGAGACAGCGCTCGGCCCACCCGAGGGGGACGCGGTCGCGCGGGATGTCCGGGGGGCGGTCGGGGTCGGGGGTGGGGTGGACGTGCTGGAGCCGGGTGCGTGGGAAGGGCTCGGGGGCTCCGTCGGCGCGGGCACGCGAGGCGCCGGTGGCTTCGGCGTGCGGGCGGACGTCGGAGAACCCGGCGCGCGGGACAGGCTCGGCGGCTCGCCGTCGGCCCGCGTGGAGACGGCGGGGTCCGGCACGCGCGAGTCGGTCGGCTTCGGGGGCGTGGGGGGTGGGGTCATATGCGGACCGTAGGAGGGTGGGGGCGGGGGAATCGTTTCGGTGGTGGGGGGTTCCTACGATCGGGGGACCGGGCGGGTCAGGAGTCGGGGACCGTCGCTCCCTCCATCAGGCCGCTCACCTCGGTGCCGTGCGGGGTCAGCAGGAACACGTTCCGGTCGACCCGGTGCATCCCGCTCGACAGGCCGAAGACGACGCCGGTGCTGAAGTCGAGGACGCGCTTGGCGACCTCCGTCTCCGCGCCGGTGAGGTCGAGGAGGACCGGGATGCCGGCCATCAGCGTCTCCGCGACCTCACGGGCGTCGCCGAAGACGTTGACCCGCAGGACCACGAAGCGGCGGCGCGGCTCGGTCGCCGCCTCGGGAAGCGAGCGGTGGTCCACCGCGGACGGCCATGCGTCCCGGCCGCGCAGGGGTACGACCTGGGCGAGCCCTTCCCACTGTTCATCGGTGACGTCGTAGCGGTTCACCGGCTCCCCCCGAACTGACTGGTACTCAATGCCTGCACCAGCCAATTCTTACGCCAAGTCACCCGTTCGGCCCAACACCGACACGGGCCGGAGTGGTGCGGCCTGTGTCGGTGCCTGTGTCGGTGCCCCGTCAGGCGTGGCAGGTGGGGAGGGCGCCGCCGTTGTAGGTGATCATCTCGCCGAACGCCTCGGCCACGTCCACCGTCCGGCCGGAGGCGATCGCCTCGCGCTCGTCGAGTTCCGCGTAGGCGCGGTGCAGGTTGCCCACGATGCGCTCGAACTCGGTGAGATGGCCGAAGGCGCCCTTGCCCGCCTCCCTGGCCGCCACCAGGGGGGTCAGGCGCCGGGCCCGGCCCTCCGCCGCCACCCGCTGGATCCAGCGCAGGTACTCCGCCGTCTCGTCCAGCACCTCCGGCCCCCGTACCGGGCCGTGGCCGCAGACCACCGTGCGGGGCCTGAGGGCGCGCAGCCGGGCCAGGGTCGCCAGGGAGCCCGACACCGAGCCCATGAGGACGAACGGCGAGCAGCCCGCCATCGCGACGTCCCCGGCGAACAGGACCCGTTCCTCGGGGAGCCACGCCACCACGTCGTCGTTGGTGTGCGCCGGGCCCAGATGGAGCAGGCGGATCTCGCGGTCGCCCTGGTAGAGGCTCAGCTGGTCGGTGAAGGTGAGGTCCGGCAGCCGTACCGACAGCTCTCCCCACGCCACGTCCGGCCAGACCCCCGTGAGGGCCAGGCCGTTGCGCTCCATCTCCGCCCGGGTCCGGGCGTGCGCCACCACCGTCGCGCCCGCGAACGCGCCGTTGCCGTGGGTGTGGTCGCCGTGGTGGTGGGTGTTGACCAGGACCCGGACCGGGCCGCGGCCGAGCCCTCCCACCGCCTCCCGCAAAGCCGCCGCCCGCGCGGCCGTGGCCGCCGTGTCGACGAGGAGCAGGCCCTCGGGACCGGCGACCACACCCGCGTTGCTGAGGCACCAGCCCCCGTCGGGCTGGAGGTGGGCGTAGACCCCGTCGGCGACCTCGGTGAGCTCGGTCCGCAGCCGCGTCGCGGATCCGCTCATGTCACCGCCGTCCAGTACGGGTATCCCGGCGCCGCCCAACTCGTTCCCCCTCCGCCCGTCTGCGTCCAGGCCACCGCCGGCGGCTGGACCGGCAGGGGTTCCACCTCCGCCGGCGCCTCCCGGCGGCCGGACATCGCCAGCAGCACCGTGAGCAGGGCGGAGAGTTCCTCCGGTGTCGGTTCGCCTCGTAGCACTCGTATCACCCGGTCCTCGGTCACTGGGGCTGGTTCCCGTGCTTGCGGGAGGGGCGGTCGGCGTGCTTGCGGCGCAGCGTGCGCAGCGCGTCGATGAGCCGGGCGCGGGTCTCCGCGGGGTCGATGACGTCGTCCACCAGGCCGCGTTCGGCCGCGTAGTACGGGTGCATCAGCTCCGAGCGGTACTCCTTCACCAGTTGCTCGCGCGTCGCCTGCGGATCGTCCGAGGCCGCGATCTCGCGCCGGAAGACGACGTTCGCCGCGCCCTCCGCGCCCATCACCGCGATCTCGTTGACCGGCCAGGCCAGGGAGACGTCGCAGCCGATGGAACGGGAGTCCATGACGATGTACGCGCCGCCGTACGCCTTGCGCATGATCAGCTGGACCCGGGGCACGGTCGCGTCGCAGTACGCGTACAGCAGCTTCGCGCCGTGCCGGATGATGCCGCCGTGCTCCTGGCCGACGCCGGGCAGGAACCCGGGCACGTCCACCAGCGTGACCAGCGGGATGTTGAAGGAGTCGCAGAACCGCACGAACCGCGCCGCCTTCTCGGAGGCCGCGATGTCCAGCGCACCGGCCTGCACCATGGGCTGGTTGGCGACGATGCCGGTGACGTCGCCGCCCATCCGGACCAGCGCGCAGACCACGTTGCGGGCCCAGTTCTCGTGGACCTCGAAGAGGAAGCCGTCGTCGACGATCTCCTCGATGACGTCCCGGACGTCGTAGGAGGCGCGCGGGTCGGCCGGGACCATGTCCAGCAGCGCCTCGGTGCGCCGGTCGACCGGGTCGGACTCGGCGACGGACGGGGCGAGTTCGCGGTTGTTGGCGGGCAGCAGGGAGAGCAGGAAGCGGACGTTCTCCAGGCACTCCTCCTCGTCGTCGAAGACCGCGTGGGCCACGCCGGAGGCGGTGGAGTGCGGGTCGGCGCCGCCGAGCCCGTCCATGGTGATCTCCTCGCCGGTCACCGCCTGGACGACGTCGGGGCCGGTGATGAACATCTGCGAGGTGCCGCGCACCATGAACACGAAGTCGGTGAGCGCCGGCGAGTAGGCCGCGCCGCCCGCGCACGGGCCCATGATGACGCTGATCTGGGGGATGACCCCGGAGTTGCGTACATTGCGGGAGAAGATGCCGCCGTACCCGGCGAGCGCGGTGACGCCCTCCTGGATCCGGGCGCCGGCGCCGTCGCACAGGCCGATCACCGGGGCGCCGGCCGCCGTGGCCAGATCCATCAGCTTGTGGATCTTCTGGGCGTGCGCCTCGCCTAGCGCGCCACCGAAGATCCGGAAGTCATGGGCGTACACGAAGGCGGTGCGGCCGTTGATCCGGCCCCAGCCGGTGATCACGCCGTCGGTGTGCGGTCGGCGGGCCTCCAGGCCGAAGCCGGTCGCCCGGTGCCGTCGTAGGCCCTCGGTCTCGGTGAACGTGCCCTTGTCGAAGAGCAGATCGATCCGTTCGCGTGCGGTCAGCTTCCCCTTGGCGTGCTGTGCCTGGGTCGCCCGCTCCGAGGGACCGCGGTGCACCGACTCGCGCAGTTCGTGGAGTTCGGCAGTCCGTTCCCGGAGTGGAGGTGGAAAGCGGTCCATTGACGCTCCTCACAGGTCGTCAAGAGGCTGGTTCAGCCCGTTTTCGGAACGCGTGGGCGACAGAGTGCGTCGCTGAGCTGGAGAGCCGGTGGAGTGGGGCTTAAATGCCACCGCGCGTACCTGGGCGCGAAGACTGGCAGCGCTTGCTCATTCGGGCGTCGAGCCGCACTCGACGACCGGGGCGGACCATGCGGACGGCCCGGCGGGAGCCGGGGGAACCTGGCGGAAAGGTGTGCCATGACACATGCGTCCGAGGATGGACACGGCAGAGCCGGTCAGCGGGGAGGGGCGCCGGTCGCCCTGGTGACGGGAGGGACGGCGGGGACCGGGGCGGCGGTGGCGCGCCGGCTCGCGGCCGCGGGCATGCGGGTGGTGGTGAACGTGGCGCACGGCCGGGCGGCGGGCGAGGTGCCGGCGGCCGGGCTGCCCGACGCGCTGTACGTGGCCGCCGACATCGCGGTGCGCGCGGAGGCCGAGGCGCTGGTCGCGGCGGCCGTGCGGCGCTACGGCCGGCTGGATGTGCTGGTGAACTCCCTGGGCGTGCCCCGGCGGGGGCCGCGCCAGGACGCCGAGGTGTGGCGGGAGTTCTTCGACGTGGACGTCGTCGGGACCTGGCAGATGTGTCTGGCCGCGCTGCCGCAGCTGCGGGCGGGCGGGGCCGGGCGGGTGGTCAACGTGGGGCCGGTGGCCGACGGGCGGCCGTCCGGGGGCCGGGGGCCGCGCGCCGTGAGCCAGGCGGCGGCCCTGACCGACCTGACGCGGCTGCTGGCGGCGGTGACCGGTCCGCAGGTCCGCGTCGACGCCGTCGTCCCGGGCCTGACGGACCCGGTCCGGGCGGAGACCTGCGAGGAGGTCGCGGAGGCGGTGTACGCCCTGCTCGGGCGCCGGCCGGACGCGACGACAGGCCCGACCGGCGCACGGCGCCCCGCGCCCGCGCTGACCGCACCCCGTGCCGCGGGGGCGCGGTCCACCGGCGGCAACAGGGCCTAGGCGCGGCGGGTTTCCGCGAACTCCTTGGCGCGGCGCAGGGTCGCCCTGCTGTTCGTCCCCAGCGCGGCCCGCACCGCCTCGCGTGCCTTGGGGTCCGCCAGGATCACGCTGTGCCGGGACGTGGCCAGCGTCGTGCCGTCCGGCAGCGGGTCGAGGCGCCACTGCCCGGTGTGGGCCACCAGGACCGTGGGGGTGCGGATCTGCTTGTAGACGATGCTGCCGGTGCCGGGCCTGCACACCCGTACCGACTCACTGTGGTGCAGCGTGCCGTCGGGGCTCCGGGTCTCCATCGCCATCCGCTGGATGCCCGGCGTCTCCTCGGTGAGGTCCAGCGAGGCCACGTGCGGCAGCCGGTCCGGCCAGTGGCCGGCGTCGTACAGGAAGCCGTAGACGGCCTCCGGGGGCGCGGCGATGCGCAGGCTGTCCTCGAAGGTGTACGGCGTCCTCGGGTTCTCCGCGGCGATCCGCACCCCGGCCAGCTCGGCCGGGCTGTTGTGATGGAGGGCGTGCAGCACGAAGTGCTCGTCGGTGAACGCCTGGAACTCGTGGTGCAGTTCGAGCAGCGTCTCACCGCCGCCGATGTCCTTGGCCACCCAGCGCCCGCTCATCGACGTCAGCGGCGTGGCCGGGTCCTGCTGGCGGAAGCCGACGGTCAGCGCGTGCGGGTCGAGGGTCCGCTCGGAGGTCCAGCTGCGGATCTGCTCGCCCGCGAACGCCCAGATGCGGATGCGTTCGCTGCCCTCCGTGCGCGGTGAGCCCTCGACGTACTCGGTGTGGATGTTCGGCTCGAACATCAGCGGCCAGACGGTCACATCGGCGACGAGCGCGTGGACGGCCTGCGCGGGCGCCGCGATCCGGGTGGTGTGGACGGTGTTCGGCATGCCGGTTCCCTCGGTGTCGGAGACGGTCAGTGGCTTACCAGGCCGCCGCAGACATTGATCGCCTGGGCCGTGATGGCCGCGGCGTCGTCGCCGACCAGGTGGCCGACCAGGCCGGCGACCTCCTCCGTGGTGGTGTGACGGCCCAGCGGGATCGTGGCGTCGGCGCGGTCCCGCAAGAACCCTTCGGCCGACGGGGTGCGGACGTAGCCGGGGCACACCGCGTTGACGGTGACGCCGGTCGTGGCGAGCTCCAGGCCGAGGGCCTTGGTGAAGCCGACCACGGCGTGCTCGGCGGCGGAGCAGGGGGCGCCGCGGATCACGCCCTGTTTCCCGGCGGTGGAGGCGATGGTGACGATCCTCCCCCAGCCGCGGTCGACGGCGCCGCCCCGGCGGAGCATCTCGCGGGTGAGGCGGAAGACGCTGTTGAGGTTGGTCTCGATGATGTCGAGCCAGAGCTCGTCGGTGAGTTCGGCGGTGACTCCCCCGCCGTCGCGGCCCGAGTTGTTGACGAGGACGTCGAGCCGGCCGTGGCAGGCGACGGCGGCCTCGGCCAGTTCGGCGGCGGCCCGGGGGTCGCGGACGTCGGCGGCCATGCCGTCCGCCTTCACGCCCTTGGCGCGCAGCGCGGCGACGGTCCCGGCGACCGCGTCCGCGTCGCGCGCGCAGACGTACAGGTCGAAGTCGTCCTCGGCGAGGCGTTCGGCGACGGCCCGTCCGATACCGCCGGTCGCGCCGGTCACCAGCGCGGTGCGGTGCGGCCGGTCGCGGCCCCGCGGGCCGCCGCCCAGGGCGCCCGCCCAGGAGCCGGGCACGGCCCTGCCCATCGTCATCGCACCACCACCGCGGCCGAGTTGAATCCGCCGTATCCCCGGGCCAGCACCAGCGCGGCGCGCAGCTCGACCGGGCGGGGGGCACCGGTGACCAGGTCGAGGTGCCAGACGTCCTTGGGCCGGTCCACGTGCACCGCCGGCGGCAGCACCCCCTCGCGCAGCGCCAGCAGCGCCGCCACCAGGTCGAGCGCGGAGCCGCCGGCGCCGATCCGTCCGGTCATCGTCTTCGGCACCGCGACCGGGACGCCGTACGGCCCGAAGAGCGCTTCGATCACCTCGGCCTCGGCCGCGTCCAGCGCGGGCACCCCGGAGGCGTCGGCGAAGACGGCGTCGATGTCGTCCGGGGTCAGTCCGGCGTCGGCGAGCGCGAGCCGGGCGGCGAGGCCGAGGTTGCCGGGCCCGGTCGGCGGATCGAAGGCGGCGGCGTACCCGGCGACCTCGCCGAGCACCTGCGCGCCCCGCCGCTCGGCGGCCTGCCGCTCCTCCAGTACGACGTAGGCGGCGCCCTCGCCGGGGACGTAACCGGAGGCATCGGGGTGGAAGGGCAGGTAGGCACGGGCCGGGTGGGTGTGCGGGCTGACCTGTCCGGTGGCGAGGTGGCCCGCCCAGCCCAGCGGGCACAGTCCCGCGTCGGAGCCGCCGGCCAGCAGCACCTGGGTGCCGTCGCCGAGCCGCCGCCGGGCCTGGCCCACCGCGTCCAGTCCCCCGCACTGTTCGGTGACCAGGGTGCCGCTCGGGCCGCGCATCCCGTGCCGGATGGAGACCTGGCCGGTGCAGGCGGCGTAGAACCAGGCGAAGGACTGGTAGGCGCTGACGCTGTCGCTGCCGGTGCGCCACAGGGCGCCCATCTCGTGCTGCCCGAACTCGTAGCCGCCGGCCGAGCTGGCGGTGAACACGCCGGCGCCGGACTCCTCCAGCGCGGCGGGGTCGACGTCGGCGTCGTACAGGGCCTCGGCGGCGGCGGCGAGCGCGAGCCGGGTGAAGCGGGCGGTCTGCGGCAACAGCCTGCTGGGCACGTGCTGTTCGGCCACGAAGGAGGTGACCTCACCGGCGACCGGGACGCGGTTGACGGGGGCGTCGCGGGCCGGGCGCAGGGCGCTGACCCCGCGCAGGGTCGCCTCCCACCAGGCGCGGGTGCCGACGCCGTTGGGGGCGACGACACCGAGTCCGGTGACGGCCGCGCGCACCCGGGCGGGCGGGGCCGGGACGGGTTCGGGGGTCATTCGGGCTTCCTCAGGACGAGGGCGCTCTGCAGGCCGCCGAAGCCGCTGCCCACGCTGAGGACGGTCTTGAGGGGCTGAGCCCGCGCGGTCAAGGGCACGTAGTCGAGATCGCATTCCGGGTCCGGGGTGTGAAGGTTCGCGGTCGGCGGGATGGCGCCGTGCTCCAGGGCCAGGGCGCAGGCGGCCGCCTCCAGGGAACCGATGGCGCCCAGCGAGTGGCCGATCATCGACTTGATGGAGCTGACCGGTACGTCGTAGGCGTGCGGGCCGAGGCCGATCTTCAGCGCGTTGGTCTCGTGGACGTCGTTCTGCCGGGTCCCGGAGCCATGGGCGTTGATGTAGTCGACGGCGTCGGCGGGCAGCCGGGCCTCGTCCAGGGCGGCGGCGACGGCGGCGGCGAGTTCGGTGCCGTCCGGGCGCAGTCCGGTCATGTGGTAGGCGTTGCCGCGGGTGGCGAACCCGGCGACCTCGGCGTAGACGTGCGCGCCGCGGCGGCGGGCGTGCTCCTTCTCCTCCAGGACGAGGACGGCGCCGCCCTCGCCGAGCACGAATCCGTCGCGGTTCAGGTCGAAGGGCCGGGACGCCTCGGCGGGTTCGTCGCCCTGGTACGGCGTGGTGGCCTTGATGGCGTCGAAGGAGGCCGCGGTGATGGCGCACACGGGCGCCTCGGCCGCCCCGGCGAGCATCACGTCGGCCGATCCCTCCGCGATGATCCCGGCGGCGTGGCCGAGGGCGTCGAGCCCCGAGGTGCAGCCGGTGGAGACCATCGCGACCGGACCCTGCGCGGCGACGGTCCAGGCGACCTCGCGGGCGAGCGCGCTCGGCACCATGTAGTCGTACAGCTGCGGGACGGCATAGCGGGTGTCGGTGCGCCAGTCGCGGCCCTCGTCGCTGAGCAGCGGGTAGGCCGCGTCCAGGCTGGTGGCCGCGCCGACCGCGCAGCCGATGCTGACGCCGGTGCGCAGCGGGTCCAGACCGCCGAGCGCGAGGCCGCTGTCGGCGACCGCCTCCCAGGCACTGACCACGGCGAACTGCGCCGAGCGGTCCATGCGGTGGATCTCCCGGACCCCGAGTCCGGCGGCCGCGGGGTCGAAGTCGACCTCGGCGGCGACCCGGGAGCGGTAGCCGGAGGCGTCGAAGAAGGTGATGTGCCGGGTCGCGGCCCGGCCGCCGGTGAGCAGCGCCCAGTAGTCCTTGGTGCCGATGCCACCGGGGGCGACCACACCCAGCCCGGTGATCACTGCGCGTCGGGTCATGCGGCGATGGTCGAGGCGCAGGCTCAAGGGGTGGTGGAGGGGTGCCCGACCTGGCCGACGGGCGTACGTCGGCACACCCTCCCCCGGTGCACCGCTTCTTGACCACCCCTCTAGGCGACCTACCGACACTGCAACCGCCGTGGGCACCCCACGAGAGAGAGGTAGAGGCTCGGTGACTGCAGCTCCTCACCCCAGCATCCATCCACCGGCGGCCTCGGACGCTTCCTCGCGGACCGAGCGACTGTCCCGTGTGGTCATCCGGTTCGCAGGCGACTCCGGAGACGGCATGCAGCTGACGGGTGACCGATTCACGTCGGAGACCGCCTCGTTCGGCAACGACCTGTCGACCCTGCCGAACTTCCCCGCCGAGATCCGTGCCCCCGCCGGCACCCTGGGCGGCGTCTCCTCCTTCCAGCTGCACTTCGCGGACCACGACATCCTCACGCCCGGCGACGCCGTGGACGTGCTGGTGGCCATGAACCCGGCGGCCCTGAAGACCAACCTGGGCGACCTGCGCCCCGGCGGCGAACTCCTCGTCAACAGCGACGAGTTCGACTCCCGGGCGCTGGCCAAGGCCGGGTACGACACCTCCCCCCTGGACGACGACTCGCTCCAGGGCTACCGCCTGCACCCGGTGCCGCTGACCAGCCTCACCGTCGAGGCGCTGAAGCAGTTCGGGCTGACCCGCAAGGAGGCCCAGCGCGCCAAGAACATGTTCGCGCTCGGTCTGCTGTCCTGGATGTACCACCGGCCCACCGAGGGCACCGAGCGGTTCCTGCGGACGAAGTTCGCCAAGAAGCCGGAGATCGCGGCCGCCAACGTGGCCGCGTTCAAGGCCGGCTGGAACTTCGGCGAGACGACGGAGGATTTCGCGGTCTCCTACGAGATCGCCCCGGCGGCGAACACGTTCCCGTCCGGCACCTACCGCAACATCTCCGGCAACCTCGCCCTGTCCTACGGTCTGCTCACCGCGGCCCGGCAGGCGGACCTGCCGCTCTTCCTGGGCTCGTACCCCATCACTCCGGCCTCCGACATCCTGCACGAGCTGAGCCGGCACAAGAACTTCGGGGTGCGGACCTTCCAGGCGGAGGACGAGATCGCGGCGGCCGGCGCGGCGCTCGGCGCGGCGTTCGGCGGTTCGCTGGCGGTGACCTCCAACTCGGGCCCCGGGATGGCGCTCAAGAGCGAGACGATCGGTCTGGCCGTCGCCCTCGAACTGCCCATGGTCATCGTCGACATCCAGCGCGGCGGCCCCTCGACGGGCCTGCCGACCAAGACCGAGCAGGCCGACCTGCTCCAGACGATGTACGGGCGCAACGGCGAGGCTCCGGTGCCGATCGTGGCGCCGCAGACGCCCGCCGACTGTTTCGACGCGGCGCTGGAGGCGGTCCGCATCGCCGTGACCTACCGCACCCCGGTCTATCTGCTCAGCGACGGCTACCTGGCCAACGGCACCGAGCCGTGGCGGATCCCCGAGCTGCACGAACTGCCGGACCTGCGGGTGAACTTCGCCGACGGGCCCAACCACACGTTGGGGGACGGCACCGAGGTCTTCTGGCCGTACAAGCGCGACCCGCTGACCCTGGCCCGCCCCTGGGCGATCCCGGGCACCCCGGGTCTGGAGCACCGCGTCGGCGGCATCGAGAAGCAGGACGGCACGGGCGACATCTCCTACGACCCGGCCAACCACGACTTCATGGTGCGCACCCGGCAGCGGAAGATCGACGGCGTCTGGGTGCCCGACCTGGAGGCCGACGACCCGCACGGCGCCGACACCCTGGTGCTGGGCTGGGGTTCGACCTACGGCCCGGTCACCGCGGCCGTGCGCCGGCTGCGCACCGCCGGGGAGCGGATCGCGCAGGCGCATCTGCGCCATCTCAGCCCCTTCCCGCGCAACCTCGGCGAGGTCCTCGGGCGTTACCGGCGGGTCGTGGTCCCCGAGATGAACCTCGGCCAGCTCGCGGCCCTGCTGCGTGCCCGGTACCTGGTCGACGTACGCAGCCACACCCAGGTGAGCGGCATGCCCTTCAAGGCGGAGCAGCTCGCCGCGGTCCTGAAGGAGGAGATCCATGCCGGCTGACCTGCTCGCCCGTGACTTCAAGTCCGACCAGGAGGTGCGCTGGTGCCCCGGGTGCGGTGACTACGCGATCCTCGCGGCCGTGCAGGGCTTCATGCCCGAGCTCGGGGTGGCACGGGAGAACATCGTCTTCATCTCCGGGATCGGCTGCTCCTCGCGCTTCCCGTACTACATGAACACCTACGGCATGCACTCCATCCACGGCCGTGCCCCGGCGATCGCCACCGGCCTGTCCGTGACCCGGCCGGACCTGAGCGTGTGGGTGGTGACCGGCGACGGCGACGCGCTGTCCATCGGCGGCAACCATCTGATCCACGCCCTGCGCCGCAATGTGAACCTCAAGATCCTGCTGTTCAACAACCGCATCTACGGCCTGACCAAGGGCCAGTACAGCCCGACCAGCGAACTGGGGAAGATCACCAAGTCGACGCCGATGGGCTCGCTCGACGCGCCCTTCAACCCGGTGTCGCTGGCGCTCGGCGCCGAGGCCACCTTCGTGGCCCGGACCGTCGACTCCGACCGCAAGCACCTCACCGAGGTGCTGCGCGCGGCCCATCAGCACCCGGGCACCGCGCTGGTGGAGATCTACCAGAACTGCAACATCTTCAACGACGGCGCCTTCGAGGTCCTCAAGGACAAGCAGCAGGCGCAGGAGTCGGTGATCCGGCTGGAGCACGGCCGGCCCGTCCGCTTCGGTGCGGACGGCGCCAAGGGTGTCGTGCGCGACCCGGCCACCGGCGATCTGGAGGTGGTCGAGGTGACCGGCGAGAACGAGGACCGCGTCCTCGTCCACGACGCCCACGCGGCCTCTCCCACCACCGCCTTCGCGCTGTCCCGGCTCGCGGATCCGCAGACCCTGCACCACACGCCGATCGGTGTCTTCAGGGACATCGAACGGCCGGTCTACGACCGGCAGTTGGCCGACCAGCTGGAAGCCGCGGTCGAACAGCACGGCAAGGGCGACCTCGCGGCCGTCCTGGCAGGCAGCGACACATGGAGCCGCTGATCCGTTCCCGCCCCACCCGTATGTAAGGAGACCCAGTGAGCTTCGCAGCTGCCGCCAACTCCGAGTGGCTGACCACGACAGTGATCGGCGGCGTCGCGCTGACGCTGCTGGTGGGTGTGGCCTTCGCGGTCTGCGCCCGGCGCTTCGGCCAGCCGGCCGTGGTCGGTGAGATCGCCGCGGGCATCTGCCTGGGCCCCAGTCTGCTCGGTCTGCTGCCCGGCGATCTCCCGAACCAGTTCTTTCCGCCCGAGGCACGCGCCCATCTGGGCACCGCCGCCCAGATCGGCCTGATCCTCTTCATGTTCGTCATCGGCTGGGAGTTCGACGGCACCAGCTTCAGCGGACGCCGCAAGTCCACCGGCATCATCTGGCTGAGCTCGATCGCCTGCCCGCTCGCCCTCGGCATGGGCCTCGCCGCGCTGATCTACGGCACCTACGGCACGGTGAACGGCAAACAGGTGGGGATGTTCGAGTTCACCCTCTACCTCGGCGTGGCCATGTCGATCACGGCCTTCCCGGTGCTGGCCCGCATCGTCGCCGACCAGGGCCTGCAGTTCAGCCGGGCCGGAGCGCTCTCGCTGGCGCTGGCCGCGGCCGACGACGTCCTGGCGTGGTGCATGCTCGCCCTGGTCGTGGCGCTGGTGACGGCCACCGGCACGGGCGCGTTCATCACGATGCTGCTGTGGTCGCTGGTGTACGTGGCCGGCATGCTGTGGATCGTCAAGCCGCTGCTGCGCAAGGCCACCGCGAAGATGCGGGACTCGGCGATGCAGTACGTCATGGTGATCGCCGCCTGCGGTGCCTTCGGCTCCGCCTGGCTCACCTCCGAGATCGGCATCCACGCCATCTTCGGCGCGTTCTTCTTCGGCCTGGTCATGCCCCGGGACCGCAGGCTGATGCAGTCGGCCTTCGGCCCGACCGAGAAGGCCAGCAAGCTGCTGCTGCCCCTGTTCTTCGTGGTGACCGGCCTGTCCGTCGACCTCACCACGATCACCGGCGGCGGCCTGATGGTGATGCTCGCCGTGATCGCGGTGGCCTGCATCGGCAAGCTCGGCGGTGTGGCGATCCCGGCCAAGCTGACCGGGATGAACTGGCGCGACGCCACCGTGCTCGGGCTGCTGATGAACACTCGTGGCCTGACCGAGCTGGTGATCCTCAACGTCGGTCTCCAACTCGGCCTGCTCTCCGTCGAGTTGTTCAGCGCCATGGTGATCATGGCCCTGGTCACCACCGCGATGGCCGCGCCGCTGCTGACCCGGCTGCTGGCCAGGCCCAACGAGCGCGCCCATGAGGAGCTGCTGAGGTCCCGTCCCGCGGTTTCCGCGCTCTCCTCCCCAAAGTGACTGAAAGGCAGGCACGCACCATGGACTTCGCCTGGACCGAGGAACAGAGGCAGGCGTACGACCGCACCCTGGCCGCCGTGCGCGAGGCGTTCCCCGCCAGTGACGGCACGGCCGAGTACTACGACCGCGGCGACTGGACGCAGCTCGGCAAGCTGGGCCTGCTGGGGCTCTCCGTGCCCGCCGAGTACGGCGGTGGCGGGCTCGGCGCCCTGGACACCGCACGTCAGGTGGAGGCCCTCGGCCGCGGCTGCGACCGCACCGGGCTGGTCTTCGGCGCCTCGGCGCACCTGTTCGCCTGCGCCATGCCGATCGTCGACTTCGGCAGCCCGGCCCTCAAGTCCCGGATCCTGCCCGGGATGTGCTCGGGCGAGCTGATCGCCGGCAACGCCATGACGGAGGACGAGGCGGGTTCCGACGTCTCCCGTCTCGCCACGGTCGGCGAACGCACCGACGGCGGTTGGATCCTCAACGGCGAGAAGAGCTTCGTCACCAACGGTCCGGCCGCGCACGTCTTCACGACGTACGCGACGACCGACCCCAAGGCGGGCTATCTCGGCGTCACCGGGTTCGTGGTGGAGCGCGGCGCTCCCGGTCTGACGATCGGGGAGCCCTTCGAGAAGATGGGCATGGCCCATGTCCCGGCCGGGCGGCTGACGTTCGAGAACTGCTTCGTGCCCGACGAGCAGGTCCTCGGTGAGGAGGGCCAGGGCGGCTTCATCTTCCAGCACTCGATGGGCTGGGAGCGGTGCTGTCTGTTCGCCGGCTTCCTCGGCCTCGCGGACCATCTGCTGGACCGGGCCGTCGAGCACGCCCGCACCCGCCGGCAGTCGGGGCGCCGGATCTCCCAGTTCCAGGCCGTGTCGCACCGGATCGCGGACATGAAGCTGCGCACCGAGAGCGCCCGGCTGCTGCTGTACCGCGCCGCCTGGGAGATGGACCGCGGCGGCCCGGCCACCCTGTGGATCGCCCTGTCCAAGCTGGCGGTCTCCGAGAGTGTGGTCGCCACGGCGCTGGACGCCATCCGGCACTTCGGCGGTCGCGGCTACCAGCGCGCCGAGGGCATCGAGGCCGCCCTGCGGGACGCGGTGCCCTCCGTCATCTTCTCCGGCACATCGGACATCCAGCGCGACATCATCTCCAGGGAGCTGGGACTATGAGCACCAACGTCAGCCTGCACCGCCTGCTGTACGACTCCGCCCGGCGCAACCCGTACGCCGTGGCGGTGCACGGGGCGGACGGCCCCGTCGACTACCGGACGCTGGACCGCCGCGCGGACCGGTATGCCGCGGCCCTGCTGGAGAGCGGGGTGGGCGTCGGCGACCGGGTGATCATCTGGAGCCACAAGAGCGTCGACGCGATCGCCGTGATGCAGGCCGCGTTGCGCATCGGCGCCCTGTACGTGCCGGTCACCGGCTCCAACCCGCCCGCCCGGGTGGCCCGGATCGCGGCCGGCTGCGAGCCGAAGCTGGTCGTGGCCGACGCGGGCGGGGTGGAGCGGGCCCGGTCCACGGAGTTCGACGCGGCACCGCTGGCCGGCTTCGAGGAGCTGTTCGGCCGGGCCGAGGACGGGGTGCGCCCGCCGCAGTTCCGCAACGAGCCGGACGACCCGGCGTACATCCTCTACACCTCGGGCTCCACCGGTGAGCCCAAGGGCGTGATGATCAGCCACCGCAACGCGCTGGCCTTCGTGGACTGGGCGGTGGAGGAGCTCCAGCTCACCGTCTCCGACCGGCTGTCCAACCACGCGCCGTTCAACTTCGACCTCTCGGTCTTCGACCTGTACGGCGCCTTCGCCTCCGGCGCCTCGGTGCATCTGGTCCCCGAGGAGCTGGCCTACGCCCCGCTGCAGCTGGCCGAGTTCATGCGGCAGCGGCTGATCACCGTCTGGTACTCGGTGCCGTCCGCGATCAGCCTGATGATGCGGGAGGGCGGTCTGCTGGACGGGCCTCCCCCGTCGTCGTTGCGGGTCTGTCTGTTCGCCGGCGAGCCGTTCGCCATCCACCACGTCCAGGAGCTGCGCAAGGCCTGGCCCGGGGTGCGGCTGCTGAACTGGTACGGGCCGACCGAGACCAACGTCTGCACCTCCTACGAGGTCACCGAGGCCGACCTGAAGCGCGACACCCCGCTGCCGATCGGCACGGCCTGCTCCGGTGACACCGTCACCCTGGACGGCCCCGAGGGCGGTGAGGGCGAGGTCGTGGTGACCGGCCCGACGGTGATGCTCGGCTACTGGGGGCGCGGCCCCCACGAGGGCGCCTACCGCACCGGTGACATCGCCCGGCTCGGGGCGGACGGGAACCTGGAGTACGTCGGACGCCGCGACCACATGGTGAAGGTGCGCGGCAACCGGATCGAGCTGGGCGAGATCGAGGCGGCCATCGGCACCCTCGAGTCCGTCGCCGAGGTGACGGTCCTGGTGATCGGCACCGGCCTCACGTCCCAACTGCACGCGGTCGTCGTCCCCTCGCCGGGACAGCGGCCCTCCCTGCTCGCCATCAAACGCCGCTGTGCGGAAAGGTTGCCCACCTATATGAACATCGATCGTTTGCACATCGCCGAGGATCTGCCGAGGACACCCAACGGCAAGCTGCACCGGGCCGCGCTCGTCACGGCCGTAGAGGCGGGTGAGCTGTGATGCAGACCGCCATGCCCACGATGGCCTCGTCCGTCGACATCCAGCTGTTCCGTACCGTCATGGCGTCGCTGGCCAGCGGCGTCTCCATCGTGACCACCCTGGACAAGGAGGACGAGCCGCGCGGTCTGACCTGCTCCGCGGTGTGCAGCGTCTCCGTGGACCCGCCGCTGGTGCTGGCGAGCGTCAGCAACCGCAGCGGCACGCTGCGCGCGGTGCTGGACCGGGCCCAGTTCTCGGTCAACATCCTGGGCTCGCAGGGCCAGATGGCCTCGCAGCTGTTCGCCTCCGGCGCGACCGACAAGTTCGAGCGTGTCCGCTGGACCCCGGGTCCGGCCACCGGCACTCCCCTGCTCGCGGTCAACGTGGGCCACGCGGAGTGCGAACTGCACGACGCGGTGGAGGCCGGCGACCACACCCTCCTGATAGGCCGGGTGGTGGGCGGCGGCACGGCGGAGGACCGCTTCCCGCTGACCTACTGGCGCGGTGCCTACGCCCGCCTCCTGCCCAACGCGGGCTGATCAGCCCCCGCCCGGCCTCCCCCCGAAGCCCGCCACCGACCTCGGTGGCGGGCTTCGGGGTGCACGCCCCGGCACCCGGTGCCGGACTGCCCCGTACGCCGGCACGCCGCCCCCTTGGTGAGGGAGCGGCGTGCCGGGTCGGGATCGGTCGGGTCAGCGGGATGCCGCCGACGTCACCGAGGTCACGTTGTCGCGGGTCAGCAGCCGGCGGAAGTCCGCGGGGGCCGCGGTCTTGACCCACCAGAGCATCCTCAGGCGCTTGGGGATCGTGAAGTGGTAGACCTTGGCCGCCGGGTCACCGAAGGCGTACAGCGGGGGGATGAACTTCTCCCGGCGCAGGTCGGCGAAAATGCTGTCCGCCACCGGGGCCGGGGAGACCTCGCCGTCGCCGACGCGTTCGATGGCCCGCAGCGAGCGGTCGATGACGCCCCGCAGGCCCTCGGGCACATGGAACCAGATGCCGCCCAGCTCGAACCGCTCCACCGGCGTCCAGTCCCGGCCGCCGGCGCTCGACTCGCAGTCCAGCCGGGCCCGCTTGAGCGACAGGTCCGCGAGGATCTGCCACAGCAGCCACACCCGGGAGAAGGCGTTGAACAGCTCGAAGTCCCGGCTCGCGATGCGCGCGCAGCGCAGCCAGCGGTCGTTGAAGGTGTTCAGGTCGTCCTGGAAGGCCGCCACCCGGGCGAACGGCGCCGTGCCGAAGTCGTCGCGCCGCACGGCCGGGACGAGGGCGCTCGCCAGGGCGTGCACCACTTCCGTGGCCATCGTGACGTCCCGGGACAGGAACAGGTCGTTGCGCGCGGCCGTCCGCTCCAGCGCGAACCAGCGGTCCCCGTACGTCCGCGAGGCCGTCCGCTGCCACAGGGGGGCCGTGGTCCACGGCCGGACCGCGGTGGCGTCGGTGAACTGCTTCTCCAGGTCGGGGAACTGCTCGACGACCGTCCGGAACGCCTTCTCGGGGTCCTCCGGCAGATGCGCCCAGCGCTCGGGGTCGAGGCTGAGCGTGACGCCGGTGGCCGGGTTGGCGCCCTGGGCGTGGTTGTCGAACCGGACGAGCTGGACCCAGCCGCCGTCGAACAGATGGTGGACGGTGCCCTCGGACCAGGCGGTGGCCTTCGGGTAGTCCGCGGTGGGCCGCACGTCCTCGTACGGCGTCACCCCGGTCATGTGGGTGGCGATGACCCGTGAGCGCAGTCCGAGCCGCGGCTCGGGGTCGTCGCCGCCGTTCTTGGCGACCAGGAAGGAGCCGGGACCGCTGACGTCGACCAGGTAGCGGGCCTTCCAGACATGCCCGTCGGTGGTCTCGATCCGCGCCCCGTCGTCCTCGGTCCACGCGTCGGTCGCCTGCACCCCGTGCGAGAGCACCGCGGCGCCGTACCGGTGCGCGATGCGCTGGGTGTACGCGTCGACCGTGCGCCGCTCCAGATGCCACTCGGCGTGCTCGCCGGGCACGTTGAACTGGACGCTCTCCTCGGGGTTCTGCCGCCGGCCGGGCCGGTGGTAGAGGAAGCCGAGGCTCTTCTTGACGCCGCTGTCCCGCCGTACCTCCGCGGGCAGGTCCGGGAAGAGCCCGAACGCGGCGATCTCCGGGATGTCGAAACGCTTGGCCAGCAGCAGGAACACCTCGGCCGTGTAGGGCACGGTGGTCTCGCCGGAGGGCTCGCTGCGGTCCTCGGCGCTCGGCACCACCAGCACCCGTACACCCTGGCGGGCCAGCACCGCGGCGAGCAGGCCGCCCGCCATGGTGCCGCCCAGGACGGCCACGTCGTACCTCTCCCGGGGATCCGCGGGAGGAGCCGCGCGCTCGCCGGCGGGGGCGGTTCGGTTGATCTTCATGGGTTCAACTCCCCTCATTCGCTCCCTGGACGCGCGTGGGCGCCGGTCCCACCGGGACCGGCGCCGAACGCGTCATCAGAAGATGCGCTTGCCGCGCAGCTTCGCCTTGACGGCCTCCCGCCCGTTGCCCGTCATCATCCGCTTGACGACCGGGTCGGCCTCGGTGTGCAGCCAGCGCGCGGTCTTCAGGATCGTCTTGGGCCCGGGGATCATGAAGCGCAGCTTGCGCTCCGAGAAGCCGAAGTTCTTCGGCACGAAGTTCACGGTCTCAAGCTGCTCGTAGATCGTGTCCGCGGCCTCGCGCGCGGTGGTCCGGCCGGCCTCGTAGTCGAGCACCTGGTTGATCATGAGGTCGTACAGTTCCTTGAAGCCGTCGTGGTCCGGCCAGTACAGGCCGAGGTGCGGGGCCTTCTCCAGGTCCTTGAAGTGCTGCTCGCTGCCGTCCTTGAAGTACTTGAACAGGCCCTCGGAGAGCCGGTAGGTACCGGCGTTGGCGCCCCAGGCCCACATCCGGTAGACGGCCGTCCACAGGTCGTAGTCGCTCCAGGAGATGAAGGAGGCGTTGACCAGCGAGTCGTTGTAGTCGAACAGGCCCTGCTGCATCTTGTCGACGTAGTCGAAGCGCTCGCGGGAGAAGTCGCCGTCCTTGACGGCCTCCAGCAGCCGCCAGGTGAGGCTGTTGATGGCCTCGGCGGTGTTGGACAGACCGCGCGAGTACAGCGGGTCGAGGAAGCCGGCCGCGTGCGACAGCAGGAACCAGCGGTCGCCCGCGCACTGCCGCGAGGAGTACTGGAGCCGGTCGGTGGAGACCCAGTTGCGCACCGCGCGGGCGCCCTCGTACTGGCGGGCGATGTCCGGGAAGCGCTCGGCGTAGGAGAAGAACTCCTCCTCCGGCGTCATGTCCGCGGACTTGGGGTACTTGCGCGGGTCGAGGGTGAGGCCGACGCTGCACAGCGGGTTGCGGGACATCTCGTGGTTGTCGAAGCCGATCACCCAGAACCAGCCGCGCTCGAACATGTGGTGCACCGTGCCCTGGTACCAGGGCGAGGGCGGGGTGTCCGCGGCGCTGCGGTGGGTGAACAGGTCGTCCGTCTTGCGGACGTTGGTCATGTGGTTCCACATGGACCGGGAGTGGTGGGCGAACCGGCAGGGGTCCTCGCGCAGGTTGAACTTGTCCGCGAGCGGCGAGCGGTAACCACTGGCGTCGACGACGTACTTGGCGCGGTACTGCTCGCCCTCGGCCGTGCTGAGCGTGACCCCGCTGTCGTCGAAGTCGACGTCGGCGACCCGGAAGTTCTGCCGGGAGTCGGCGCCGTACTTCAGGGCCACATGGAACATGTACGCGTCGGTGTCCTGGCGGTACAGGTGGCTCGCCTCGTGCAGCAGGCCCGGGGTGCCGAACTGGTTGACCTCCTGCGGGTCCTGGTCCTGGCCCTCGTGGTGCAGCAGGAAGCTGAAGTGCTTCTTCACACCGAACTTGGGGCCGAGCAGCTTGGTGCTGTTGGTGAAGGTGGCCAGCGTCTTGATCTCCGGCACGTCGTAGCGCTCGGCGATGGTGCGCAGGCACACCAGGGTGTACGGGATGGTCGACTCGCCGATGGCGAAGCGCGGGTGGGCCGCGGCGTCCAGGAGCAGGACCTTGACGCCGTTGCGGGCCAGCACGGCGGCGAGCATGGAGCCGGCGATGCCGGACCCCAGGATCGCCACGTCGTAGACCGGCGCCGGGCCACTGACCAGGGCGGGACTGTCGGACACGGGGAACTCCTCTGGCTTGTCGGGCTGCTGGTCTTCGGGATCCGGTTCGGGTGCGGTCACTCGGGCTCGGGCACCCGGAAGGCCCGTCCGATCACCGGCCAGCCCGCGGCCATGTGCTTGAGCTCCTCGGCGAGCTGGAACTCGTCGCGGTCGAAGCGCTTCTTCATGAAGAGCGTGAGCCCTTCCCAGGTCAGGTCACCGATTTCCTTGGGGGCCTTGGTCCGCGCCCAGCGCAGCGTCTTCGCCAGCTTGAGCGGGTTCACCTCGGTCCAGTGGACGTCGGGGTCGTCCAGGCCGAACACCGGCGGAATGAAGTCGGCCTTGCCGAGCAGCCCCATGATGTGGTCGGAGGCTTCCCGGTGCTCGCGGCGGCCGTTCTGGACGTCCTGGATCGTCTCGCTCATGGCCTTGAGCAGCTCGCGCGCCGGCGCGTAGTCGGGGATGGCCCCGTTGGGCGCCTGGCGCTCCAGGCGTTCCAGGACCTTCGGGTCGTGGTTCTCCAGGAAGCGGGCGTAGCCGCGGTTGATCTCGAAGGTGGCCAGCGCCTGGCTGAGCACCCAGGAGCGGTAGTAGGCGTTCCAGAGGAACCAGCTCTTGGTGCCGGTGTAGGCGTTGGCGACCAGGTCGTCGTTGAAGTCGAGCAGGCCCTGCTCCAGCTCCTGGACGTACTCGAACCGCTCGACGGCGAAGTCGTCCTCCTTGATGGCGTCCAGCAGGCGCCAGGTCAGGGCGTGGATGATCTCCATGGTGTTGGACAGGCCGCGCGAGAAGAGCGCGTCCACGAACCCGGCCGCGTGCGAGGTCAGGCACCAGCGGTAGCCGACGGTCTGCTTGGAGGAGTACTGCAGCCGGTCGGTGCGCACCCAGTCCCGGACCGTGATGGCGTCCGCGAACTGCGGTGCGATGTCGGGGTACTTGGCGATGAAGTTGCGGAACTCCTCCTCGGGGGAGCAGTCCGGCGTCGGGTAAATCCGCGGGTCGAGGTTGAGGCCCACGCTGCACAGCGGGTTGGTGGCGCGCGGGTGGTTGTCGAAGGGGATGACCCACATCCAGCCACCCTCGAACATGTGGTGCAGGGTGCCCTGGCTCCACGGGCTCGGGTTCTTGTGGCTGCCCTTGGGGACGGTGTCCTCCCAGGGCTTCACGTTGATCATGTGGGTGAACAGCGAGCGCGACTGGTGGCGCAGCCGGCTGGGCTCCTCGCGCAGGCCGAACTTCTCGGCCAGCGGGGAGCGGTGGCCGCTCGCGTCGACGACGAACTTCACCCGCACCGGGTCCCCGGCCGTCGGTATGACGGTCACGCCGTCGTCGTCGAACTCCGCGTCGACGATCTTCGTCTGCTGGCGGACGTCGGCGCCGTACTTGATGGCCACGGCCAGCATCCAGGCGTCGACGTCCTGGCGGAAGAAGTGGTTCTCGGTGTGGGTGATCTTCGGGATCGGGAACATGCTGGTTTCCAGCGGGTTCTGCCGGGCGCCCTCGCGGTGGTAGAGGAAGCCGAAGTTGCGCTTCACACCGCAGTTGGTGGAGATCTTCGACTGCACGGACTCGAAGGTGGTGAGCCACTTGATCTCGGGCACGTCATAGCGCTCGCTGACGAGGCGCATCAGCATCGAGGTGTACGGGATGGTCGACTCGCCGACGGCGAAACGGGGGTGGGTGCCCGCGTCGAGGACGAGCACCTTGGCGCCGTTGCGGGCGAGGCAGGCGGCCAGTGTGGTACCCGCCAGACCCGACCCCAGGATGGCCACATCGTACTGCGGCGACGTGGGGTGCTTCGAGCGAGTCGGCATGAGCCTCTCCTTGGTCGATCCGGGCATCCGTTTCGGGCAAGTTAGGGCCACCGACTCAAGCCCCACTCAGCCACCGCTCAGGGCCCCTGGGCATCGGCCCCGCGGCGTCCGCGGGGTGCCGCCGCCGCGGCCGGGCGGCGGCACCCCGAAACGGGTCTCAGTGCCTGGTCAGCCTTGGGTCCAGCGGAAATAGGCGTTGGTCAGTTCGTGCCGGGCGCGCGTACGTGAACCCGCCCAGACGCAGTAGCCGTCGGGGCGGATCAGGACGACTTCGACTCCTCGCCACGGCCCGGGACCCGCGACGATTCGGCCATTGAGGCGCAGGAGATTGCGGTCCGTCTCGGGGACCGAGGGCAGCAGCGGCCCGCCGGTACCGCCGTCGACGAGGACGAACCCGCCGTGGCGCAGCGCCTCGTGGAGCCGGAGCGGGGCGCCGTGCCCGCTGATCTCCAGGTCGGGGACCCGGGTGCCGGCCAGCGGCGACGCCCCGACGGCGGCGGCCATCGACGGGTACCGCGTGGCGATGCCGGACAGATGTCCGACCGCGAGCTGGTGGGCCGGCCGGACCCGGCTGGCCACGGACATCACGGCCTTGCGGGCGATCCGCTCGGGCAGCCGGTCGGAGGTCATCATGCGGGTGGCCAGGTCCGTCACCTTGATCACGCCCTGGGACACCCGGCGCCGCTCGAGCGCGTAGGTGTCCAGCAGATCGTCGGCGGCCCGCCCGTTGACCACGGCGCCCAGCTTCCAGCCGAGGTTCATGGCGTCCTGGATACCGAGGTTGAGCCCCTGTCCGCCGAGCGGGGAGTGGACGTGGGCGGCGTCACCGGCGATGAGCATGCGCCCCTTGCGGTAGAACGACGCCTGCCGCTCCTGGATGTGGAAGCGCGAGGTCCACAGCGGCTCGCTGGGCCGCATGTCCTTGCCGAACAGCTTGGCCAGGGTCTGGTCGACCTCCTGGAGCGTGACGGGCTCGTCCGACCAGGGCTTCTCCCGGTCGATCACGCCCATGCGGTACCAGCCGTTGCCGAAGTCGGTCGCCACCACCAGCCCGGCCCGGCCGACCCGGATCAGCAGCTGGTCGTCGAGCGGGGTGCCCAGCTTCACATCGGCGACGATGATCGTGTACGGGTAGGTCGCGCCGGTGAACTCGGCGCCCATGGCCTCCCGCACCCGGCTGCGCGAGCCGTCGCAGCCGACCAGCCAGGAGGCGCTCTCCTCCCATACCCGGCCGTCCTGCTCCAGCGTGCAGCGGACGACGGTGCCTTCTTGCCGGCAGTCGGTCAGGGCGACCCCGCGGTCCACGACCACCCCGAGCTCCGTGGCGCGCTTCTCCAGGATCTCCTCGGTCTCCCCTTGCGGGATGATGGTCAACTGGCCGTAGTCCGTGGCGAGTCGGCCCATGTCGAAGAGGGAGCCGCCGAGGGACACCCTCACCTGCGGAATCGGATTGGCGCGGGCCAGCACCTCATCGGCGACCCCGCGCATGTTGAGGACCTCCATGGTCCGTCCATGGAGTCCGAGGGCCCGGGACTCCCGGGTGCGGTCTTCCCGCCGTTCGACGACCCGGCAGCGCACGCCGGCCATGGCGAGTTCACCCGCCAGCATCAGACCGGTGGGGCCCGCGCCGGCGACGATCACGTCGAATGCGGTGGTCTTCTCGTCCAAAGCAATGACCTTTCTCGACCGTTCTCCGAGCACTGCCTCGCATCATGCGACCGGCCGGCGGACCGGTCGGCGGGACGCGCGGTCCCGCCGACCGTGGCCGAGCCCGTGGAGGGGCTCAGAAGATTCGTTTGCCTTTCACGAAGTGTTTGATCGCCTCGACGGCGGTGCCCACCATGTACGGCCGCATGTCCGCGGGCGCCTTGGTGCGGGACCAGAGCAGCATCTTGCGCAGCCGTGCCGGGTTCGGGTCGATGAACCGGACGTCGCGCTGGGCGATCTGCAGGGACGGCGGGATCCAGTCCGCCTGGCGCATCTTGGCGAACAGCTGGTCGGCCGCGTCCTGGGAACTCATCTCACCGGCTTCGACGGCCTCGCAGAAGTCGGCCATCTCGTCGAAGATCTGCCGGTACTCCGGCTTGTCCGGCCACCACAGACCGGGGTTCGGCACGTCCTCCATGCCCCGCCAGATGTCCGGGTCGTGCTGCCGGCGTGCCTTGAGGTCCTCGTGGATGACGCGGAAGGCACCGGGCAGGGAGCCGTAGCTCCAGATCCGGAAGACCGCGTTCCACAGGTCGTAGTCGGAGAAGCTGATGAAGGCCGAGTTGACCAGGCGGTCGTTGAAGTGGAGCAGGTTCTGCTCCAGCTGCTCGACGTAGGCGAACTGGGCCGGGTCGAAGTCGTCCCGCTTCAGCGCCTTGATCAGCCGCCAGGCCAGCACGTTGAGGATCTCGGCCGTGTTGGACAGCCCGCGGGAGAACAGCGGGTCGACGAAGCCCGCCGCGTGCGGCAGCAGGACCCAGCGCTCGCCGACGACCTGCTTCGAGGAGTACTGCAGCCGCCCGGTGCTGACCCAGGGACGGACGCTGCGCGCCCTGGCCAGCTGCCGCTTCACCAGCGGGAACCGGTCGACGTGGTGCCAGAACTCCTCCTCGGCCGTCATGTCGCTGGGCTTGGGGTAGCGACGCGGGTCGAGCTGGAGGCCGACGCTGCACAGCGGGTTGGTGCTCTTCGGGTGGTTGTCGAACGGGATGATCCAGAACCAGCCGCGGTCGAACATGTGGTGCATCGTGCCCTCGTGCCAGGGCCGCGGCGGCACGTCGTCCGGGCCCATGCGGACATGGTCGTCGACCCGGTCCACGTTGAGCATGTGGGTGAAGATCGACCGGGCGTGGTGCTTGAGCCGGGTCGGCTCCTCCCGCAGGCCCAGCTGCTCCGCGAGCGGGGAACGGAAGCCGCTGCCGTCGACGACGAAGCGGGCCCGGTGGGTGGTGCCGTCCACGCCGATGACCGTGACGCCGCTTTCGTCGAAGTCCACCTTCTCGACACGGTAGTTCTGCCGCGCCTGGCAGCCGTACTTCAGCGCCACGTGGAACAGGTACTGGTCGATGTCCTGGCGGAAGTAGTGGCTGGCCAGGTGCAGGACCTTCGGCAGCCGGAACTGGTTGATCTCCCGCGGGTCCGGCTCCTCGCCGTCCCGGTGGATCATGAAGCCGAAGTGCCGCTTCAGTCCGGAGGTCGTGCTGATGTACTGATTGCACTCCTCCAGGCTGCCGAGGTGACCGATCTCGGGCACGCCGTAGCGGTGGGCGAGCATCCGCAGGTGGACCAGGGTGTAGCCGACGGTCGACTCACCGATCGCGAACCGCGGGTGGGACCCGGCATCCAGGAGCAGGACCTTGTTTCCGGCCTTGGCAAGGATCGCGCCAAGGACGGAGCCGGCTAAGCCCGTGCCCAGGATGACGACATCGTAGGTGTCGCTCGACTGCTTCATTTCACTCCCCGTGTGGTCAGCTCGCGCTGGCGTTCCGGTGCTTGATGACTCGTCCGATCACAGGCCAGTACGCGGCCATGTGCTTGAGCTCCTCGGTGACCTTGAACTCCTCCTTGTCGAACCGCTTGCGCAGGAACAGGGTGAGACCGTCGTAGACCAGGTCGCCGATCTCGTCCGGGGCGTTCTTCTTCGCCCACTGCAAGGTCTGCAGGACCTTGACCGTGGAGGCGTCCGTCCAGTGGTTGTCGGGGTCGGCGAGACCGAAGGCGGGCGGGACGAAGTCGGCGGCGCGCAGTTGCGCGAGGATCTCCTCCGAGGCCTGCCGCGGGTCCGCGTTCCCCTTCTGCACCTCCTGCACGAGCGTGCTGACGTTCTTCAGCAGCCGGCGGACGGGGGCGTAGTCGGGGATCGCGCCGTCCGGGGCCTGGCGCTCGAGACGGGCGAGTCCGGCCGGGTCCCGGTCGTTCAGGAAGGTGGCGTAGGCGCGGTTGATCTCGAACGTGGCGAGGATCTGGCCGAGCGACCACACCCTGAACCAGGCGTTCCACAGGAACCAGCTGCCGAACGAGGTGTAGGCGTTGGCGACCAGGTCGTCGTTGAAGTCGAGCAGGCCCTGCTCCAGCTCCTGGACGTAGGAGAACCGCTCCTCGGCGAAGTCGTCCTCCTTGATGGCGTCCAGCAGGCGCCAGCCGAGGGCGTGGATGATCTCCATGGTGTTGGACAGACCGCGCGAGAAGAGCGCGTCCACGAAACCGGCCGCGTGCGAGGTCAGGCACCAGCGGTAGCCGACGGTCTGCTTGGAGGAGTACTGCAGACGCCCGGTGCGCACCCAGTCCCGGGTGGCGACCGCGCCCTCGAACTGCGGTGCGATGTCGGGGTACTTGGCGATGAAGTTGCGGAACTCCTCCTCCGGGGAGCAGTCCGGCGTGGGGTGGATGCGCGGGTCGAGGTTGAGGCCCACGCTGCACTGGGGGCTGGTGGCCAGCGGGTGGTTGTCGAAGGGGATGACCCACATCCAGCCGCCCTCGAACATGTGGTGGAGGGTGCCCTCGCTCCACGGGCTGGGGTTGTGGTGCGTGCCCTTCGGCAGGGTGTCCTCGTACGGCTTCACACCGATCATGTGGGTGAACAGCGAGCGCGACTGGTGGCGCAGCCGGCTGGGCTCCTCGCGCAGGCCGAACTTCTGCGCCAGCGGGGAGCGGTGGCCGCTGGCGTCCACGATGAACTTCACGCGCACCGGGTCGCCGTGGTCCGGGATGACGGTGACGCCGGTGTCGTCGATGTCGACGTCGACGATCTTCGTCTGCTGGCGGACCTCGGCGCCGTACTTGATGGCCACGTTCAGCATCCAGGCGTCGGTGTCCTGGCGGAAGAAGTGGTTCTCGGTGTGGGTGATCTTCGGGATCGGGAACATGCTGGTTTCCAGCGGGTTCTGGCGGGCGCCCTCGCGGTGGTAGAGGAAGCCGAAGTTGCGCTTCACACCGCAGTTGGTGGAGATCTTCGACTGCACGGCCTCGAAGGTCGTGAGCCATTTGACCTCGGGCACGCCGTACCGCTCGCTGACCAGCCTCATCATCATCGACGTGTACGGGATGGTGGACTCGCCGATGGCGAAGCGCGGGTGGGTGCCCGCGTCGAGGACGAGCACCTTCGCACCGTTGTTGGCGAGGCAGGCGGCCAGCGTGGTGCCGGCCAGGCCGGACCCCAGGATGGCCACGTCGTACTGCGGTGAGGTGGGGCTTTTGGGACGGAGGGCGTCAGTTGACATAAGCCTCTCCTTGGTCGATTGCGCCGTCTGGCTTCTGATGCGGCCAAGGTAGAAGCGTGACCTCGAAGTCTGGTCACATACAGGTCATGTTAACCATTAATGCATGCAACTGCATTGACGATGACAAATCGCCCATATTAAACCTTCACCCCGCGCCCACAAAGGGCGCACACGGCATACAAAAAACGGCCGGCCTCCCCCGAGGGGGAGGCCGGCCGCCGAGGCCGTACGGGAACGTCAGCCCATGTGCGCCACCGGCGCCGAGGCCTCACCGGGCCGCGGCTTCGGCGTGTTCATCAGCACGGCGATGACCACCGCACCGCAGGCCATGATCGCGCCGGCCCAGGTGAACGCGGTGGTGAAGCCCTCGGTCATCGCCTCGTGCACCACCGCGGGGTTCTTGCCCCCCGAGGAGTGATCCGCGAGGTACTCCGCCGCCGCGTCCGCGGCCAGCGTGCTGAGCAGCGCCGTACCGATCGAACCACCGATCTGCTGAGCGGTGTTGACGGTGCCGGAGGCCACGCCCGCGTGCTCGTCGGCGATCCGGTAGGTGGCGTAGTTCATCGCGGTGGCGATCACCAGACCCATGCCCGCGCCCTGGACGTACAGGGCGGGCGCGACCATCGTCCAGTAGCCGGAGCCCGGGTCCAGCGCGGCCAGCCAGAACAGTGCGCAGGCCGCGATGACCATGCCGGGCACCACGAGGGCGCGCGGCGGGGCCTTGGGGATCAGCTTGGTGGAGACACCGCCGGCGAACATGCCGACGCCGACCGGCAGCGGCAGGAAGGCCAGACCGGTCTCCACCGGGGAGTACCCCTTGACCAGCTGGAGGTAGAACGTCAGGAAGAACAGCGCGCCGAGCATGGCGATCATCGCGATGCCCACCGCGAGGTAGGAGCTGCCCCGGGTACGGTCGCTGATCACCCCGAGCGGCAGCAGCGGATGCGAGGAACGGGCCTCCACCGCGACGAACGCCAGCAGCAGCACCGCGCCGGCGGCGAACAGGCCGAGCACCAGGCCGGAGCCCCAGCCCTCGGACTCGGCCTCGCTGCACGCGTACACGATGGCGACGAGACCGGTGGTGACCAGCAGCACGCCGGGAATGTCCATCCGCGCGCGCACCGCTGCCCGCTGCTCCGGACCGAGGTACAGCACACCGAGCGCGGCGATCACGGCGATCGGCGCGTTGACGTACATGCACCAGGTCCAGTCCATGTACTCGGTGAGGAAGCCACCGAGCAGCAGACCGATGACGGCACCACTGGCGACGATGCCGCCGAAGATGCTGAACGCCTTGGCGCGTTCCTTCTGGTCGGTGAAGTTCACCGAGATCAGCGACAGCGCGGTGGGGGCGAGCAGGGCGCCGAAGACACCCTGCAGCACACGCGCCGTGAGCAGCATCTCGACGTTGGGCGCCGCGCCGCCGAGGCAGGAGGCGATCGCGAAGCCCGCCAGGGCGATCAGGAAGGCCCGCTTGCGGCCGGTGTAGTCGGCGATCCGGCCGCCGAGCAGCAGGAGGCTGCCGAAGGCGAGGGTGTATGAGGTGACGACCCACTGCCGGTTCTCATTGGAGAAGCCCAGGTCGGACTGCATCTCCGGCAGCGCGATGTTCACGATCGTGATGTCGAGAACCACCATCAGCTGGGCCAGGCAGATGAAGACGAGAGCCGTCCAGCGCTTGGGGTTCGCTAACGGGGCCGCTCCGACGGCGCCACCGCCGGGGACCCGGTCTTCGGATGTGGTCATGGGGGGAGATGCCTTTCTCCGTCGTTATATTCCGCAGACCCTGAATATAGGGCAAGGGACTGTGGCTCGGCCGGGCGGGTATCGGCCTGCTCCTGGAGCGTGACCTCACCGCGTCATGAATTCACCCGTTGATGGATTCATCCTGCCATGAATTATTCTCCCTGCTCGACGGTGCAGGCAAGTACCCCGTTCGGACCATCCACTCGAAGTAGAGCGACAGCAGTGACTCATCGAGCGGAGGACAAGCGATTCCCGAGCCCACCAGGGCCTGGACGGTGTTCGTGGCGTCGTAGTCGATGGCCTCCTCGCCGCCGACGACGAACTCCTCGACCACCCCCATGACGGGGTGCAGCTCGTTGTCGTTGACGCCGAACGACTCCTGCAGCCCCCGCCACCACTGCTCCACCGGCACCGTGCGGAACTCCCAGCCGTGCCGCTCCATCGCGGACAGCAGCTCCTTGAAGGCCGCCTTGCGCCGGTTGACCAGGTGGTACGTCAGCCCCCACGCGTGCGCTCCGCGGGAGATCCGCACCAGCGCCGAGGTGACGTAGTCGACCGGGGTCATCTCGATCTCCAGATCGAGATCCGGAGCCATCCCGAGCTGCACACAGCCCTTGATCACCCGGGTGGTGAAGTGCGTGGTCAGGCAGGCTCCGGTGCGCGAGTCGCCGAGCACCCGGCCGGGCCGGTGCATGTCGACGGGGATACCGCGCTCCTGCGCCTGGCGGACCAGCAGCTCGGCCGCCCACTTGGTCTGCACGTACCCGGTCACCAGCTTGCCGGCGCCGAGGATGTCGTCCCCCTCGCCGATCACGGTCCGGCCGTCGGCGGGGATGCCCCAGATGCCGTACGTCGACACGTACGAGACCGGGATCTGCTCCGGGCCGGCGCAGGCGAGCCGCAGGATCTCCTGGGTGCCGATCAGGTTCGCGGGCCGCAACTGCTCATAGGTGTAGGAGAAGTTGACCCAGGCGCCGTTGTGGTAGATCGCGTCCAGGGTGCCGGCGAGCCGGGTGAACTCCGCGTCCGCCAGGCCGAGCCGGGGCTTGGCCAGATCGCCGGGGACGACCTTGACGCGGTCCGCGGCATCCTCCCGCCAGGGCAGGTACTGCTCCAGGTTCCGCCGGATCCGGGCCAGGCCCGACTCCGGGGCGTCGCAGCGGACCAGGCAGTGGACGGTGGCGTCGGTGGTGGACAGCAGTTCGTCGAGGAGGTAGGCCCCGAGGAAGCCGGTGGCGCCGGTGAGCAGCACGTCGGTCGGGTCGGTGTAGCCCTCGCCGACCGGTCCGGCCGGCACGATCGCCGGGTCCAGGACGACGTCGGCCGCGATCAGCGCCGGCTCCGTCCAGTCCGCGGTCGGCTGCGGCGTGGCCTCGCCCTCGCCGCCGAGCTCGGTGTCCAGCAGCCGCACCCAGTCCTCCAGCGCGGTCCGCTCGAAGAACTGGCTCGGACGCACGCTGATGCCCAGATCGCCCTTGCAGCGCTTGACGACCTCCATGACCATCAGCGAGTCCAGGCCGTGCGACATCACGTCCGCCTCCGGCAGCACCGACTCCGGCTCCACCGCCAGCACCTCACCGAGCACCTGCTGGAGATAACCGGTCAGCACGGCCGTACGGCCTGCCGCGTCGGCCCCCTGCACGGCCTCCAGCACCGCCGTGGACGTGCCCCCGCCGGTGCCCTCGTCGATCTCGACCGTGCGCAGCACCGGGCGGTCGGCACGGGCCTCCATGACCGGCTTGTACACCGACCAGTCGGCGGAGCAGACCACCGCCTGCGGCGCGTCACCGGCCAGCAGTGCGTCCAGCAGCCGCAGACACTGCGGTGCGGAGAGCATGCGCAGACCGGTGGAGGTCAGGAACTCCACGACGTCGGCGCCGAACAGATTGGACGTCAGCTCCCACGGGCCCCAGCTCACGGTGAGCGCGGTCAGGCCCTGGGCGCGCCGGTACTCGGCGAGCGCGTCGAGGAAGGAGTTGGCGGCGGCGTAGCTGGTGACGTGCTGGGAGCCCCAGGTCGCGGCGATCGAGGAGAAGCCCAGGAAGAAGTCGAGCTCCAGTCCCTCGGTCAGCTGGTGCAGCAGCCAGCCGCCGACCACCTTGGGCCGCCACACGGCGTCGTAGTCGCTCGGGTCCGACACCGGGATGTCCCGCAGGAACTGCGGGACCGAGGTGCCGGCCGCGTGCACCACACCGCGCAGCGGCATCAGGCCGGTCGCCAGGCCCTGGATCACCGGCAGCATGTCCTCGATGTCGTTGACGTCGGCCGCGACCACGTCGACCAGCACCCCGGTCTCCTCCAGCGCGGACACGAAGTCGACGCGTTCCCGGACGGATCCGGTCAGCTCGGGGTCGTTCCACGTGGTGCGGGGCGGCAGCGGGGTGCGGCCGAGCAGGACGAGCTTGCCCGCGCCGCTGTCGGCGAGCCGGCGGGCGAGGGCCTGGCCGATGCCGCCGAACGCGCCGGTGATCAGATAGGTGCCCTGCCGGTCGATGCGCGGCCGGCGCCCGAGCTCCTCGGCGGTCAGCGGGAACTTCACCAGCCGCGCCACCCGGCGGCTCTCGCCGCGCAGCGCCTGCTGGTCCTCGGCGGCCGTGTCGGCGAGCGCCGCGACCAGCGCAGCGCCCTCGTCGCTCTCCCCCGGCCCCGGGTCGAGGTCGACGGCGCCGGCCCAGTGCTCGGGGTGCTCCAGCGCGATCGCCCGGCCGAGACCCCAGAGCGTCCCGGCGAAGGGCGAGGTGACGCCCTGTTCCGCCAGGGCGGGCACGGCACCCCGGGTGACCAGGCTGAGCCCGGTCTTCGTGCAGGCCGCGCGGGCCGTCAGGCCCTGGATGAGGGCGACGGCGGCCAGTTCGGCGCGGTCCCGGAAGGCGGTGAGCGAGTCCGCGTCGGCGGCGTCCGGGCGCGGCGCGTCCAGGCCGGTCAGCAGCACCACCCGGTGCGGGGCGACCCCGTCGGGCAGCTCGCGCAGCCAGTCGTCCAGGTCGGGGGCGCCGGACTCCTCGATCCGGCAGTGCGCGCCCCGGGCCCGCAGCGCGGTGGCCAGCCGGCGGGCGGTTCCGGTGCGGTCGGGCACCAGCAGCCAGCCCTGGCCGGACAGGTCCGGTGCGGCGGCGGCCGGTTCGATCTCGTGCCATTCCAGCCGGGTGAGCAGTTCCTCCGGGTCCCGCCAGGGCGCCGGGGCGGGCGCCGCGGCGGACGCCGTCCGGCTGACGACCGTCAGATCGCGGATGCCGCCCAGGTAGGCGCCGTCCTCGGCGAACAGGTCGACGCTGCCGCAGACCGTGCCGGGCTCCTTGCCGCTCTGGGCGATGGCCCGTACGTAGCGGGCACGGTCCAGCGATTCGAGGGTGGCCTCGGTGATCCGCCCGGCGAAGCCCGCCTCGCTCAGCCCCGCGTCCCAGGACACGGCCGCCACGGCCGCGTCGAAGACCTGCACGGCGTGGTCGGCGGTCTCCCCGCTGTCCAGGCCGAGGGCCACCAGCACACCCTCGTCACCGCGGTGCGCCGAGACGACGGCACCGATCAGGGCGTCCGACAACGAGGCCGTCTCGTAGTGGAGTTCGTCCCGGTACTCCTGCCCGGCCAGCGTCGGCGCCGAGCTGCCGGAGTGCCGCGAGCGGGTGCTCGCCCGGCGCCGCAGAACGGCGTGGGCGTGCCGCGTCCAGGGTGCTCCGGCGGCCGCCTCGGCCGGGGTCTGGCTGTGCAGTTCCACGATCGCGCAGCCGTCGTCGTCCTTGTTGACGGTGATCTGCAGCACCCGCCCGGCCCGGTCCATCGGCGGCGGCTGGAACACGTCGAGCTGCTCGATGCAGGACCACACCCCGCCGAGCGCGTCCGCGGCCGCCGCCCGCGCCGCCCGGCCCAGCGAGCCGACGGGCAGGAACCTGAGGCCGTCGGAGTCGGTGCGCGCGTAGCGGTCCCACTCCGGCTCGTCCAGCTGGAGCTCATAGGTCGGTACGGCGCTGTGCAGCCGGATCCCGGCCTGCGGCACCGGAGTGCCGGCGGCGGCAGCCCGGGGCGCCGCACGGCGCTCCTCGAACCAGTAGCGCTCGCCGTGCCAGGGGGTGACCGGCAGGGCCACCCGGCGCGGAGTGCGTCCCGAACCCGAGTGCACCACCGTCCAGTCCACGGTCTCGCCGCGCAGGTGCAGCAGACCCAGCGCCCGCTGGACGGCGGTGCGGTCCTCGGGTGCGCCGGCCCTCGGCTTGTACAGGGACGGCACGTACAGGCAGTCGCCGTCCAGGCCGGTGCGCTCCCCGATGCCGCTGAGCACCGGGGCGGGGCCGATCTCCAGGAAGGTGCGGGCCCCTTCCGCGTGCAGCGCGGTGAGGCCGTCGTGGAAGCGGACCGTGCCGGCCGCGTGCCGCACCCAGTACTCCGGGCCGCAGTCCTCGGCGGTCCAGGCGCGTCCGGTGTGGTCGGAGACCAGCGGCAGGTCCGGCATCCGGTAGGTCAGCGACTCGGCGACCGCGCGGAACTGAGCCAGCATCGGCGCCAGCAGCGGGGAGTGGAAGGCGTGGCTGACGGTGAGCCGGGTGGTGCGCATCCCGCGCCGCTCCAGCGCCGTGCGCACCGCGTCCACGTCGGCGGCGGCACCCGAGATCACCACGCTGGAGGGGCCGTTGACCCCGGCCAGCGACACCGTGTCGCGGTATCCGGCGATGGCCGTGCGGGCCGTGGCCTCGTCGCAGTCCAGGGCGGCCATGGCGCCGCCCGCGGGCAGCTCGGCCATCAGGGCGGCGCGCGCCGCGACCAGCCGGACGGCGTCCGGCAGTTCGAAGACGCCCGCGATGCAGGCGGCGACGATGCCGCCGATGCTGTGCCCGAGCAGCCCGCTGGGCTTCAGACCCCAGGACTGCCACATCCGGGCCAGCGCGTACTCGACGGCGAACAGCGCGGGCTGGGTGTAGCGGGTGTCGTCGACCGGCGACTCCTGGCCGGGCTCGGGCCACACCACGGACGCCAGCGGGCGGTCCAGATGGACGTCGAACAGGTCCGCGGCCTCGTCGAAGGGGGTGCGGAAGGCGGGCTCGTCGGCCAGGCCGCGGGCCATTCCGGCGTACTGCGAGCCCTGGCCGGTGAACAGCCAGGCCGTCTTGCGGTGCTTGTGGACGGGCAGTTCGGCGGTCGCGGTGCCGGAGGCCCGCTCGCCGCGCGCGAACGCCTCCAGCGCGGCGGCGAGTTCGCCCGCCGCGGCGCCGGTGACGGCAAGTCCGTGCCGCTGCCGGGACCGGCCGACCTGGCTGGTCCAGCTGATGTCGGCGAGCGGGATCCCGGGGTTGTCGCGGAGGTGGCCGGCGTAGCGCCCGGCCAGTTCGGCGAGGCCCTCGGCGGAGTGCGCGGACAGGGTCAGCACCTGGGGCCCGGCGGACGCCGGCGGCTCGGCCTTGACGGGCGCCGCGCTGATGACGGCGTGCGCGTTGGTGCCGCTCGCGCCGAAGCTGCTGATGCCGCCGACGCGGGGCCGGCCGCCCTCCGCGTCCCATGGCCCGCCGTCCTTGGTGACCTCGACGTTCAGCTTGCCCCAGTCGACGTTGGGGTTGGGGTCGTTGAAGTGCAGGTGCGGCGGGATGTGACCGTGCTGCAGGGCCAGGACCAGCTTCAGCACACCGGCGATGCCGGCCGCCGATTCCAGGTGGCCGATGTTGGTCTTGATCGAGCCGACCTTCAGCGGGTTGTCCGCCGGGCGGTTGCGGCCGATCACGGCCTGGAGGGCGCGCAGTTCGATCGGGTCGCCGAGCGCGGTGCCGGTGCCGTGCGCCTCGATGTAGTCGACGTCGCCGGGCGCGATGCCCGCCTGCTCCAGGGCACCGCGGATGACGCCCTGCTGGGCGGCCGGGTTGGGCACCGTGAGCCCGCTGCTGCGTCCGTCGTGGTTGACGGCCGAGCCGCGGACCAGCGCCAGCACCGGGTCGCCGTCGCGCAGCGCGTCGGAGTAGCGCTTGAGGACGACCACACCGGCGCCCTCACCGCGCACATAGCCGTTCGCACCCGCGTCGAAGGTCTTGCAGCGGCCGTCCGGGGAGAGCCCGCCGAACTTGCTCATCATGACGAAGCCGTACGGCGACAGCATCAGGTTGACGCCGCCGGCGAGTGCCATGTCGCACTCGCCGGTGCGCAGGTCCTGGCAGGCCTCGTGCAGGGCGACCAGGGAGGAGGAGCAGGTCGTGTCGACGACCTTGCTCGGTCCCATCAGGCCGAGGGTGTAGGAGATCCGGCCCGCGACGAAGCTGGGCTCGCCGACCAGCTGGTAGGCGTCGACGTCCCGGATGTCGCCCTCGCTCTGGCGCATCCGGGCGTAGTCGGTGGTGGAGACGCCGAAGTAGACGCCGGTGGGGCTGCCGGTGAGCCGGTCCGGGGCGTACCCGGCCCGCTCCAGCGCCTCCCAGGCCACCTCCAGCACCAGCCGCTGCTGCGGGTCCATGCCGACGGCCTCGCGCGGCGAGATGCCGAAGACGCCGGGCTCGAACAGGTCCACGCGCTCGTCGAGGAAGCCGCCCTGGGTGACGTACGCCTTGCCGGGCTGGTCGGGGTCGTCGTCGAACACCGCCTGCGCGTCGCCACGTTCGGCCGGGAAGTCCCGGATGGTGTCGGTGCCCGCCACCAGCATCCGCCACAGCGAGTCGGGGTCCTTGGCGCCGCCCGGCAGCCGGCAGCCGAGCCCGATGACGGCGATGGGCTCGTCCAGCGGGCGGCTGCGGTTCTTCGCCAGCTCGCCCTGGAGCTTCTCGATCGTGCGGACGGCTTCGACGAGTTTGGCCCGGTAGTCCGGGGTCGTCATGGTCAGTCTCCCTCGGTCAACAGGGCTTCGGACGACGCCAGCGCGTCGTCGAGACGGCTCAGCAGGGAGTCGTCGTCGAGGTCATCCAGGTCCTCGGCCGGCTCCTGCGGGGCGGCTGCCTCGACGGGTTCGGCCTGGTCCTGCGGTTCGGTGAGCACCTCGTCGAGGACGAAGCGGGCGAAGGACGTGACATTGGGGCACTCGAACATGACGGTGCCGGGCAGTTCGAGGCCCAGCTCGCGTTCGGCGCGCTGCTTGAGGTCCTGGGAGAGCACCGAGTCCATACCGAGGTCGAAGAAGCCCTGGTCGGGCGAGACATCGGCCTCCTCGCCGAGCACCTGCGCGACCAGCTTGAGCAGCAGGTCGACCAGTCGCTCCTCCCGCCGGTCGGGCGGCAGCGCGAGCAGTTCGGCGGCGAGATCACCGGCGGGTCCCGGCGCGGCCGGGGCCGCGGGCTGCGGCTCGGCCTGCGGCCGGGCTTCCACCGCGTAGGGAGTGTCCACCCAATAGGGCTTGCGCTGCCAGGGGTAGGCGGGCAGCGGTACCGGGCGGTGCGCTCCGGGAACCAGCCGGTCCCAGTCGACGCCCGCCCCGTGGGCGTGCAGCGCCCCCGCCAGTTCCAGCAGCTCGACCGGGCCGAGGTAGGCCTTCTCGATGCCGCTGGGCTGGCGCCGGCGCGGCGCGGTGAGCTGGACCGGGACGGTCTCCCCCGGCTCCGCCGCCGCGTCCAGGGCGGCACCCAGCATGCGGATGGCGCGGCTTCCGGTGCCGATGTCGAGCAGCACGTCGAGGCCGGCCATGATGACCTCGTTGGCCAGCGCGTTCCAGCCGTCGGCGGCGGAGTGGCGGGCCACCCGCGCCCCGTCGGACTGCGCGGGGACGGGCACACCGGCCGCGAGCAGCCGTACGGCGTTGACGAGCGTGAGGTCGCCCGCTGCCACGGCGGCCGCGTACTCGCCGATGTCCCAGCCGACCACCGCGTCGGGCTCGACGCCGAGCACCTTCCACAGGGCGGTCGTCGCGAGCTGGCCCGCGAACACCTCGCCGGCGTGCTCCACGCTGCCCGGGTGCGCCGGGCCCTCGGGTTCGCCCAGTTCGGCGCGGAGCGCCTCGCGGGCCTCGGCGAGGGTGGTGCGGTAGGCCTCGATGGCCTCCGGGTCCCCGGCCAGTGCCTCCTCGTGACCCGTCAGGTCGGCGGGGGTGCGGCCGTAGACGAACAGCACCGATGCCTCGTCGCGGGCCTGCACCGGGCGGGCCCGGTCCAGGGCGGCGAGGAGTTCGTCGCGGCTGCGTCCGACGGCCGTGATCCGGTGCGCGAGGTGGGCGCGGCGGGCGCCCGACGTCCAGCACAGGTCGGCGAGTTCGCCGGCGTCGGCGGTGGCGACGCGCTCGCGCATCAGGGCCGTGGCGTCGGTCAGGGCGTCCGGGGTCGCGGCGGACACGGTCAGCACACAGGGCCGTACCGGCCGGGGCGCGGCCGGGGGCTCCGGCCGGACCGGGGCCTCCTGGACCAGGACGTGGGCGTTGGTGCCGGTGAAGCCGAACGCGCTGATGCCCGCGATCCTGGGCCGTTCGCCGCGCGGCCACGGCACGGGGTCCCCGGCCACGTCCAACGGCAGCTTCGCCCAGTCCAGCTGGCGGGTCGGCTCGGACAGGTGGAGCTGGGCGGGGATGCGCTCCCGGCCGAGCGCCAGCACCGTCTTGATCAGTCCGGTGACTCCGGCGGCGGCCTCCAGATGGCCGACGTTGGTCTTCACCGAGCCCACCACCAGCGGGCGGTCGGCGGGTCGGCCGGTGCCCAACGCCCCTGCCAGGGCGCGCAGTTCGACGGCGTCGCCGAGCCGGGTGCCGGTGCCGTGCGCCTCGACGTAGGACACCTCGTGCGGTTCGATTCCGGCCTGGTCGAGCGCGGTGAGGATGACCTCTTCCTGGGCGGTGCCGCTGGGCACGGTGAATCCGCCGCTGGCCCCGTCCTGGTTGACCGCGCTGCCGCGGATGATCGCGTACACCCGGTCACCGTCGCGCAGGGCGGTCGAGAGTTTCTTGAGGATGACCACACCCGCGCCCTCGCCGCGGCCGTAACCGTCGGCGGAGTCGTCGAAGGTCTTGCACCGTCCGTCGGGGGCGAGCGCCCCGGCCGCGCCCATGGAGAGGAACACCGTCGGGGTCGCCATGACGTTGACCCCGCCGGCCAGCGCCAGCCGGCTCTCCCCCGCGCGCAGGCTCTGGCAGGCCAGGTGCACGGCGGTGAGGGAGGAGGAGCAGGCGGTGTCCACGGCGAGGCTCGGGCCGCGCAGTCCCAGGAAGTAGGAGATGCGGCCCGCGGTGGCGCTGAAGGAGTTGCCGGTGCCGTAGTACAGGTCGACGTCGGCCTCGCGGCGGGTCACCAGCTGCTGGTAGTCGGTCGTGTTGAGGCCGACGAACACCCCGGTACGGGTGCCGCCGATCCGGTCGGCGCGAACCCCGGCGTCCTCCAGCGCCTCCCAGGCCACCTCCAGGAACAGCCGCTGCTGCGGGTCCATGGTGCGGGCCTCGCGGGGCGAGATCCGGAAGAAGGAGTTGTCGAACCCGTCGACCTCACCGAGGAAGGAGCCGCGGGCCGGTACGCCGTCGAGGGCCGCGGCGTCCCACCGCTGGGCGGGCACGTCACCGCTGGCGTCGACGCGCTGTTCGAGCAGCCGCCAGAAGTCCTCGGGCCCTCCGACACCGCCGGGGAGGCGGCAGCCGATACCGACGACGGCGATGGGCTCGACGGCCTCGTCGCCGTCGAAGGCGGGCTCGGGTACGGCGACAGAATCGGCCTCGGCAGACCCCGAGCCCGAGGACTCGGCAGCGGAGGCGACAGTCACCGCTTCCTTGGAATCACCGGGTTCACCAGCACCGCCAAGGGGCGCGGGGAACTGCGCGACCGGCCCGGACGGCGCAGCAGCCGCCCCACCGCCCGACTCGGCACTCACAGCGGAGCGCTCCGGCTCCGGAACCAACGTCATGATGTAGTCCGTAAAACCGTCAATCGTGCCGTGCGCCAGCGCATCCGCACCGTCCACCGGCACCCGCAGTTCCTCCGCCACCCGGCGGGCGAACTCCGCGACCGAGATCGAGTCGATGCCCAGCTCGAAGAACCCCCGGGTACGCGGCAGCCGCTTGCGCGGCCCGTGGCCGAGGACCTTGACCAGCTGGGCGTGGACCGTGGACGCCACGTGCTCCCGGCCATGGGCGACCGGCGCGGACGGCGGCGCCTCGGCGGGCTCCTCCGCGGAGAGCGTGGCCACGGCGGCCGGAGCGGGAGCGGCGGCAGCCGGGACGGTGGCTGGAGCGGCAGCCGCAGGCGCCGCGGTCGCGGCCCCCGCGTCCGCCCCGAGCTCCGCGACCACGCGTCCCTTCGCGTCCACCAGCCGCACCTCGGCCCGCAGGCCGTTCAAGTCGGCCGGGCCCGAGCCCTGTTCGCCGCGCTCCACGCCGTCCAGCCAGAACCGCTCGTCGGCCCAGCGGTGCGGCGGCAGGGTCACCGGGCGCACCGGCGCGCCGTGCGCCTCGGCCCAGTCGATCTCGACGCCGGCCTCGTGCAGCTTGGCCCGGGAACGGGCCAGCATGGTCGGGCCGTCCTGGCCCCGGACCAGCGAGGAGACGACCGGTCCGCGCCGCTCGCGGTGCGCGAGGGAGGCCTGGAGCGGACGGGAGAGGACGGGGTGCGCCCCGATCTCGACGAACGCCGTCTCGCCCTCGGCGAGCAGCGTGTCGACGACGGGCCACAGCCGCACCGGCTCCCGCAGGTTGGCGCTCCAGTAGGCCGCGTCGAGCGGGACCTCCTGGCCCGGCAGGGCCGTGGACAGGAACGGCACGGTCGGCGCCTTCGGCGTCAAGTCGCTGAGCAGGTCGGCGAGTTCGTCGGCGTAAGGCTGCATCAGCGGGGAGTGGAAGGCGTAGTCGACCGGGAGCGCGACCACGTTGACGCCGTCGTCGGCGAGCTCGCGGACCGCGCTCTCCACGGCCTCCTTGGGCCCGGCGACGACGACGGAGGCGGGTCCGTTCTCGGTGGCGACGACGACCTCGGGGTGGCGGGCGGCGAGCCGCTCGCGGACCTGGTCGGCGCCGAGTTCGACGTTGGCCATCCGGCCGGTGCCGGCGGCCCGGTGCATCAGCCGTCCGCGGTGCGCCACGAGCCGTACGGCGTCCTCGAGTTCGAGCGCGCCGGACATGTGCGCGGCGGCGACCTCGCCCATGCTGTGGCCGATCACCGCGTCGGGGCGCACGCCCCAGGACTGCCAGAGCCGGGCGAGCGCGACCTGGACCGCGAACACCGCGGGCTGGGCGACGTCCGTGGCCTTGACCCGGGCCGGGTCGGCGTCGCGCAGGACGTCGTACAGGGACCAGCCGGCCTCGGCGCGCAGCAGTTCGTCGCAGTCGTCGAGAACGTCGCGGACCACGGGCTCGCTCTCGGCGAGGTCCAGGCCCATGCGCGGCCACTGCGAGCCCTGCCCGGAGAAGACATGGATCAGCTTCGGCGGGTTCTCGGCGGCCCGGGTGCCCTCGGCGTCGGCGAGCGCGGCGGTGATCTCGGCCGCGTCCTTGCCGACGACGGCGATCCGGTGCTTGAGATGGGTGCGCCGTACGGCGGAGGCGGCCGCGGCCGGTCCGACCGGGTCGGCGAGCCGGGCGCCGTAGTCGGCGGCCAGCCGGCGCAGCCCCTCGGCGGTGGTCGCCGAGATGAGCAGGGTGTGCGGTCCGTCCGGGAGGTCGGTGGCCGCGGGCTGCGGGGCGCTGCCGAGCACGATGTGCGCGTTGGTGCCGGAGAGCCCGAAGGCGCTCACGCCCGCGGTCAGCGGCAGGTCCTCGCCGGGCAGCCGGACGTGCTCGACCGGGACCAGCGTCCCGGAGGACTCCCAGTCGATCATCGGGGCCGGATAGACATGGTGGATCTGCCCCGGGACCGTGCGGTGCCGGAGCACCAGCATCGTCTTGAGCAGGCCCGCGATGCCCGCGGCGGAGTCCATGTGCCCGAAGTGCGCCTTGTGGGAGCCGACCAGCAGGGGCTCCTCGGGCGGCCGGGTGCGGCCGAGCACCTCGGTGAGCGCGGAGATCTCCAGCGGGTCCCCGAGCGGGGTGCCGGTGCCGTGCGCCTCGACGAACACCGGCTCCTCGGGGGCAACCGACGCCGAGGCCAGCGCCGAGCGCAGCAGGGCCTGCTGCGCGAGGGCGTTGGGGGCGGTCAGTCCGGCGCTGCGGCCGTCCTGGTTGACGGCCGAGCCACGGATCAGCCCGTGGACGCGGTCGTGGTCGCGTACGGCGTCGGCGTACCGCTTGAGGACGACGACGCCGCAGCCCTCGCCGCGGACGATGCCGTCGGCGCGGGCGTCGAAGGGGCGGCACCGTCCGGTCGGGGACAGCGCTTGCACCTTGCCCATGAAGACGGACAGCTCGGGCGCGACGATCACGTTCACGCCGCCCGCGAGCGCGGTGTCGGCCTCGCCGTTGCGCAGTGCCTGGCAAGCCAGGTGGACGGCGACCAGCGACGAGGAGCAGGCGGTGTTGACGGTCATCGCGGGACCGTGCAGCCCGAAGGTGTAGGCGATGCGTCCGGCGGCGAAGCTGAACTCCTTGCCGGAGGCGAAGTAGGGGTCGATGGCCTGGATCCCGGAGGTCCGGGCGTGCAGGAGCAGGTAGTCGGAGCCGAGGATGCCCATGTGGACCGAGGTCCGGGTGCCCTCCCAGCCGCCGCGCGGCAGCCCGGCGTCCTCCATGGCCTCCGAGCACACCTCCAGCAGCAGCCGCTGCTGGGGGTCCATGCCGCGGGCCTCGCGCGGGGAGACGCCGAAGTAGTCGGCGTCGAACCGGTCGATCTCGTCGAGGAAGCCGCCCTCCCGGCAGTAGGTGGTGCCGGGGTTGTGCCGGTCGGGGTGGTGGAAGTCGTCGCTCCAGCGGTCGGCGGGTACCGGCGTGATGACGTCCACGCCGTCCATCAGCACCCGCCACAGCCCGTCGAGGTCGCGTACGCCGCCGGGGAAGCGGCAACCGGCCCCGACGACTGCGATGTCGTCGGGGCGCGGCTCGTACCGTCGGTTCTCAGCCATGGACCGGTGTACCTCCCGTTGTGACCTGGCTCCGTCGACCGGCCAGGTATCCGGCGAGCGACCGGATCGTCGGATGACGTACCAGTGCACGCGGGTCAACCTCGTCGCCGAGCCAGTCCGCCAGGGCCGTGGTGATCACCAGGCTGTCCGCGGAGTCGATGTCGAACTCGTCGAAGCACAGGTGGACCGACACCATCGCCGGTGGAAGCAGGGTCCTTTGTGCAATCTGCTCCACCAGCCAGTTCTCCACCGCTTCGGGGGTGATCTCCCTCGCAGGTCCGCTCACCGTGGCACCTCTCATCCTCAAGTGCGGCCGAAAGCGACGGTAGGCAGACGGACTCAAGACGCCCTTGAGAGTGCGCGGGAGTGGCCGGTCCTCGCTCTTGCCGAGGGCGCCCGCAGGCCCCACACCTCTCGAAGCCGTGTCGACGGCGGCTTGAGCGGCGGCTGGTGCGATCCCCGTCGAACAAGTCCCGCCGGTTTCTCAGAGCGCGGAAGGAAACCCTCCCTTGGCCACCGACCACCGACTCCCCCTGTTCTGCCTGGCCCACGCGGGCGGCAGCGCGCATCCGTACCTCCGGCTCGCCGCCGATCTGCCCGACCACGTCACCGTGGTCCCCCTCGAACTGCCCGGGCACGGAACCCGGGTACGCGAACCCCTGCTGCACGGCCTGTCCGCACTGACCGAGGAGGCGGTACGGCTGATCGGCGAGCGCCGGCACGAGCCGTACGCACTGTTCGGGCACAGCTTCGGCTCGCTCGTCGGCTACGAGACCGCCCGGGCGCTGACCGCCCGGGGCACCCCGCCGGAGCTGCTGCTGGTCTCCGGGCGCAACGGACCGACCGAGCCGCTGTCGCACCGCCCCTTCGCCCATCTGCCCGACGACGGCTTCGTCCAGGGGCTGCAGCGGATCGGCGGGCTGCCCGAGGCGCTGCTCGCCGAGCCGGAGCTGCTGAAGTTCTATCTGCCGGCCATCCGCACCGACCTGAAGGTCGTCGAGACCTACGCCCATGCCCCGGGCCCCCGGCTGACCGTTCCGGTGACCGCGTTCGCCGGGCGCAAGGACGTCCTGACCGATGCCTCGTCGATGGCCGCGTGGTCGCGGATCACCACCGGGGTCTTCGATCTGACGCTGGTCTCCGGCGGTCACTTCTTCCTCCAGGAACCGGAGTTCAGGGCCGCGCTGAGCGCCCGGCTGACCCGGTTCGCGGCCACCGCGAACCGTGTTCCGGCGGCCCGTGGGGCGGTCGCCCGAGCGGTTGCCGAGTGAACCTCAACCGCGAACACCCAGCATCACCGGCTGTACGGCTCTCCCCCCACGCCGAAGCCCGAGACCAACAGGAGGCCCCAGTGGCGGCGCTGTCCCATGAAGAGATCCGTCAGAGGATCAGCGAGTACATCGAGCAGCAGTTCCTCGGCGAGAGCGAGGTTTCGGAGCTGACGGACGAGACCCCGCTGCTGGAGTGGAGCGTCCTCACCTCCATGAACACCTCCCTGCTGCTCTCGTTCATCCGCACCGAGCTGGGGGTCGTCGTGCCCCCGACCCACATCACCGGCCGGAACTTCGCGAACCTGGCGGCCATCACGGACATGGTCCACTCCCTGGCCCCGCAGCCCGCTGCCTGAACCGACCGAAGGAAGAGAGAGCATCGTGGACGCACAATTCGACGTCGCAGTCATCGGCGGCGGCCCCGCGGGATCGACCGTGGCCTCGTACCTGGCCAAGGCCGGTCTGTCCGTGGCCGTGTTCGAGGCGGAGAACTTTCCTCGTGAGCACGTCGGCGAGTCCCTGGTCCCGGCCACCACCCCGGTGCTCCTGGAGATCGGGGCCATGGACAAGGTCGAGGCCGCCGGCTTCCCGAAGAAGTTCGGTGCCGCCTGGACCTCCGCCGAGGAACGCGACATCAACCACAACGGTTTCCGCGGCCTGAACCACGACTTCCGCGCCGCCGAGGTCCTGTTCAGCGAGCGTGACCAGGACGGCGTGGACCGGGACCACACCTTCCACGTCGACCGCAGCAAGTTCGACCACATCCTCCTCAAGCACGCCGAGGAGCTGGGCGCCAAGGTCTTCCAGGGCGTCCGGGTCGGCAAGGTCGACTTCGACGGCGAACTGCCGGTCGTGGAGGTGAAGGTCGGCTCCTCGTCGACGCACATCCCGGTCAAGATGGTCGTCGACGCCAGTGGCCGGCAGACCCGTCTGGGCAACCAGCTCAAGACCAAGATCCCGGACCCGGTCTTCAACCAGTACGCCGTGCACACGTGGTTCGACGGCCTGGACCGCAAGGCCCTCGCCGTCAACAAGGACCAGGCCGACTACATCTTCATCCACTTCCTCCCGGTGATCGACACCTGGGTGTGGCAGATCCCGATCACCGACACCATCACCTCGATCGGTGTCGTCAGCCAGAAGAAGCGGTTCCAGGAGTACGGCGGCGACCGCGAGAAGTACTTCTGGGAGACCGTGGCCTCCCGCCCCGAGCTGCTCGACGTGCTGAAGAACTGCGAGCAGGTCAAGCCCATGAAGACCGAGGGCGACTACAGCTACGGCATGAAGCAGATCGCCGGCGACAACTACGTCCTCATCGGGGACGCGGCCCGCTTCGTCGACCCGATCTTCTCCTCCGGCGTCTCCGTCGCGCTCAACAGCGCCCGGCTCGCGGCGAAGGACATCATCGCCGCCCACGAGGCCGGGGACTTCAAGCACGAGCGCTTCGCCGCCTACGAGGGCAAGCTCCGCAAGGCGGTGGGCTACTGGCACCGCTTCATCGAGGCCTACTACCGCCTCAACATCCTGTTCACCGCCTTCGTCCAGGACGACCGCTACCGGCTGGACATCCTCAAGATGCTCCAGGGCGACGTCTACGACGACGAGGAGCCGAAGGCGCTCTCCGCGATGTGGGAGATCATCGAGGCGGTCGAGAGCGACCCGACCCACCTGTGGCACCCGTACCTGGGTCAGCTGAGGTCCCCCACCGCCGCGCCCAGCTTCTGATCCACCCGGCCCTCCCCCAGCCGGGGGAGCAAGGAGCTGGAGCGCACAACCGGCCGCGTACCTTCTCCGGAGAAATCCGGGAAGGTACGCGGCCGGCACCGTTTTCGGCGCGAGCCGCGCGGGACGTCAGGCGGCACGCGCGTGCGCGATGACGGTGAGCAGGGCCCGGGGGGTCGGGGCGTCGGCGACGATCGTGTCGGGCAGCATCAGGCCGTACTCCCGCTTGAGCCGGCCGGTGACCTGGAGCAGGGCCAGCGAGTCGTAGCCGAGCCGGTAGAAGGGCGTGTCGACGACGTCCTCGGCCTCCAGGTCGATGCCCTCGGGGACGCCGGCGCTCTCGCTGAGCAGCCGGATCAGATCGGCGAGGGTGAAGCGGTCGGGGGATTCGGACATGGCCATGGGTGCCTCCTTGAGTGGGGGAACAGGTGTCGGGAGAAGAAGGGACGGAAGAAGAGGGCGGCGCGCGGGGGCCGACGGTTCAGAGCCGGCCGAGCAGCACGCCGAGCAGGCTCTGGTCCAGCGTGGTGTCGACGGCCGTGTCGGCCGCGGCGCCGAAGCCCTCGTCGCGCAGGGCGGCGCTCACCACGTAGTCGGACTCCAGGGCGTAGGTGCCGAAGCTCCACTCCGGGCCGGTGCCCGGGGAGCCGTCCGGCCGCTGGAGGCTGATGCGCGCGTCGTCGAGCGTGAAGCCGAACTCGGTGAACCGGAAGCGCAGCCCTTGGCCGATGGCCTTGCTGTACGCCTCCTTGAGCGTCCACAGCCGGACCAGGGCGCTGTTGCGGGTCTGTTCGGGCAGCGATTCCAGCAGCTCGCGCTCGTGCGGCGTGCACGCCTGGAACTCCACACCGGTGCCCACCATGGGGCGCTCGGCGCGCTCCACGTCCACGCCGAGCAGGCCGCGCCGGGTGACCCCGACGACCATGACCTCCTCGGTGTGGCTGAGGCTGATGTCGATCTGGTCGCAGCCGCGCAGGTACGGCCGGCCGCCCGGCTTGTACGCCAGGTCCACCGCCTCGGGGCTGCTGGCCAGCACCCGGGCCGCGGTGTGCTTGAGCAGCAGCCGGGAGGCGAGGAAGCCCTCCCGCACCCGGCGGTGGCTCAGCCGTTGGAAGCGGCCCCAGTCGCGGGGGCCGAGCAGCGGGCGCAGAACCCTTTCTCCAGTTTCCTCGGGAAGCCAGTCGGCGACCCTGCCGTAGGTCACCACGGTGCCGCGGGTGGCCAGGGGGCCGAGCACGTCGTCCCACTGGCCGTCGGGACCGGTCACGAGCACGGGGGCTCCGGCGCTGGGAGGGGCCATCAGACGGCCGCCTTCACCAGGCGGTCGCGCAGGTAGCCGACCAGGGAGCCCACGGACGTCATGCTGTCGACCATGTCGGGCAGGGAGAGTTCGCCGAGCTCCGGGACCGCCTGTTCGACGCGGTACTTCAGCTGCATGATGAGGACCGAGTCGAAGCCCAGGTCCTCCCTCAGCAGGGAGTCCGTGCCGACCTCGGCCACCGGATCGTCGATCACCCGCCGCACCGCCTGGACCACCGCGGAGATCAGATCGCCGGACGTGTCGTCGGCGTGTGTGTCGTCGGCGTGTGCGCGCATGGGCGGTTTCCTTCCGGTCAGGACTCTGCGAGGTTCGTCTCGTACAGGTCGTAGGAGCGCTTGAGCTCGTAGCGTTCGAGGACGGCCTCGAAGAGACGCCGTTCGACGGCCTCCTGAGGAGCCTTGGGGATGTCGAGCCCCAGCAGGGCGCCCAGCCGGTGCAGTGCGCCGGTGATCCACGCCGGGTCCGCGAGGAAGGTCCCGGGGCGGGCGTCGCGGTGCTCCCGCCAGACGCCGAGGCTCGCCGCCGCGGCGCAGACCAGGGCGTACCGGTCGGTGAGGGCCAGGGTGTCCGGCGTGGAGAGTCCTTCGCCGGGGGTCATCCTGGCGAACCGCCCGCGCAGCTTGCGGAGTTCGCCGAGGAAGGCGGTGACCAGCTCGCCGAGCTCGTCGCCGAGGCCGGCGCAGGCGCTCAGGACCGGGACGATGGGGTCGGCGATGCCCGCGGGTGCCAGGATGCCGAGATCGGCGGGCGGCAGGTCCTCCCAGGGCCGCAGCAGCGCGGCCGGCGGTTCGTCGTCCACCAGCCAGGAGGTGCGGGCCAGGTGCGGGAGCTGGGCGACCAGCATCGCCTGGCGGGCGGCGGTGCCCGCGTGGCCCTGGGCCAGCAGCGGCAGGTCGCGCGCCATGCGGCCGAAGGCGCCGTAGGGGCCCTTGCCGTCGAAGTAGGCCTCGCCCAGCACCGTGGACAGATCGTGCGCGGAGTCCTGCAGCAGCTTGGGCACGGTGTAGGCGGCGGCCGCGGCGCAGGCGCTCACCCGGTCGGGCAGCAGATGGATGCCGCGGGCGGCCGCCAGGGCGATGCTGTCGCTGATCAGCAGGTCCAGCAGGGCGCCGGTCAGCACCTCGCGCCCGTACGTCGACTTGAGCGGGCCGTAGGGGTCGTCGCCGCGGTTCTCCACGGCGAACCGGATGGCCGTGCGCAGCACGGTGTCGGCGGCGGCGATGAGCACCGAGGGCAGCAGGGCGCGGGTGACGACCGAGCAGCGGACGGCCAGCGCCATGCCCTGGCCGGGCTCACCGATCACGGCCTCCTCCGGCACCGGGCAGTCGGTGAACTCCAGGCCGCCGAACTCGCAGCCGTCCAGCCCGACGGTGCGGTACCGGTACCGGGTGCGCAGGGCGCCCGCGGGCAGGATCTCGCGGTCGATCAGCAGCGCCTCGTGGCTGCCGTCCCCGGTGCCGGCGATGACGGTGAGACCGCGGGCGCGGGAGTAGTTGAGTACGGCGGTCTTGGCGCCGTCCAGGCGTCGCCGGCCTTTCCTGGTGACGAGCGCGAACTCGTCGCGCACGAAGTCGTTGGCGTGTGCCACGGCGGGCCGGGCAACGGCGATCCTGCCCCCGCCGAGCAACAGGGCGGCGGTCCATTCACGCTGCGCCAGGTCACCGGCGGCCCACACGGGGGTGGAGGCGAAGTAGCAGTTGAGCCCGTAGCCGAAGCCGAGCGAGAGATCGCGCCTGCACGCGGGCCGCACCACCCGGCCGAGCCCGTCGATCCGCTCCAGCCGGCCGCCGGACTCCACCGGCACGAACTCCGCGCCGAACTCGCAGTCGTCCAGCATCCGTTCGGCCCGGGCGAGCGCCTCGCCGCCGAGCGCGGCCGTCCCCAAGGGAGCCAGCGTGCGCTCCAGTTCGTCCGTGCGGCTCCGGAGCCGCGCCTCGGCCGTGGTCGCACGCACAGATCGCTCCACCGGGTGTCACTCCTCGCGGTCCGTAGGGTCCGGTCAGTCCCCGTACGTCCGGCTACCACAACCACCCGCACGAGAACGGACCAAGCGTCCGCCGCACCGCTCAAGCCCTGGTGGACCGCCCCGCAGGCGCGCGGGGCGGCATATGCCCAGTTCAGGTTCCCGATTCCGGTTGCGATTCGGGGGGCGTCCGTAACCACGCCACCCTCGCGTCCGTCGGCGGGCCCGACCGCTCCTCGGGATCCCCGAGCGCCAGACAGTCCAGCGCCTGCCGCAACCGCTCCCGCTCCTCGTGCGGCGCCCCGACCCGCCCGTCGAGCAGCGACACCGCCCGGTGACCGTGCCGCCGGGCCTGTACCGCGAGCCCATGGCCGGGACCCACCTCAGCGCACAACAGCGCGCCGGTCGAGGTGAGTTGGCCGAGCGCCGCGTCCAGCAGCACCGGCTGGGACGGCTGCAGGGCCCAGAACTCGGGATCGACCGCCCGCTCGTTGCCGGGCAGGCCGCCCGCGCTCCCGGACAGCAGGGGCGTGTGCGGAGCCGCGTACACGGAGGCCTGGAACGCCGGCAACGTCTCCCGGCACGCCTGAGCCACCAGCGGTCCGTGCAGCCCCGCGGGCACCTGCACCCGCATCCAGGTCAGCCCGGCGACCTCCAGTGCCCGTCGCGTGGCCGCCAGCCCGAACTCCGAGCCGGACACCAGGGTCTGCCCGGGCCCGTTGGACGCGGCCACCACCGTGCCGCCCCGCAGGAAGGGCGTCACCGCGGGCGGTGCGGCGGCGACCGCGAGCGCTCCGCCCGCCGGTGCCCCGGCGAGCGCGTCCGCCTGCACGGCGACCAGGCGTACCGCGTCCGTCAGCGGCAGCACGCCGGTCTGGACAGCGGCCACCAGCTCGCCGACACTCTGACCGAGGACCGCGCCGGGGCGCAGGCCTCGGTCCCGCACCGTCTCGCTGAGCGCGTGGCAGACCGCGAACAGCAGCGGATGCACCTCGGCCACGGTGCGCAGCCGCTCACCGGAGGACCACAGTCGGTACAACCGTTCCCCGGCCGGGCCCAGCAGTTCCAACACGGTGTCCATCGCCGTGGTGAAGGCGGGCTCGTACCGGTACAGGCCGTAGGCCATGGCGGGGTACTGAGCTCCCGCACCGGGCAGGAGCAACGCGACCGGCGGCACCGGTACGTCAGTACCGGCCCGGCGCCCGCACCCGGAAGAGCGAGAGCGGCTGGTCCAGCCGTAGTTCGGAGGAGGAGTCGAGCAACGCCCCCTGGAGCGACTGCAGTTCGTAGCTCGGGTCGAGCCCGAGCTCCCCGGCGAGCACGTCCCGCAGCCGCTGGTAGACCTCCAGCGCGGTGGTGCGCCGCCCGGCCCGGTACAGCGCGAGCATCAGCTGGAGATGGATGCCCTCGTGCAGCGGGTGCCGTGCCGCGAGCCCGAACAGCTCGCCGATGATCTCGTGGTGGCGCCCGAGCAGCAGGTCCGCCTCGATGCGGCGGCACAGGATGCCCATCCGGGACTCCTCCAGGCGGGTCACCTCGACGTCCAGCACCCGCCCGCACTCCACGTCGGCGAGGGCCGGCCCGCGCCAGAGCGACAGGGCCTTGCGGAACAGGTCCGCCGCCGCCTCGTAGTCCCCCTTCTCCAGGGCCCGGTGACCGCCGCCGGAGAGCCGCTCGTACTCCCGGACGTCGACGGAACCGCCCTGGGTGTCGAGCAGATAGCCGCCGGGCTGGGTCACGAGGACGCTCTTCGCGCCCAGCGGCATGTCCAGCGATGGGCCTCCGATGGCGGAGGTGATAAGGTTCCGAAGTTGAAGTATGTACGTCTGCAGGGTTGTTGCGACGCTGGGTGGTGGGGTCTCGCCCCAGACCTCCTCCACCAGCATCCCTACGGAGACGGGACGGTCAGGGTTGAGGGCCAGTACCGCGAGAACCTTGCGTGGCTTGACCGCGGAAGGCACCACAGACTTGCCGGTCTGCATCAATCTGCATGCGCCGAGCACTTCGATGTCCATCGGCATCCTCTCTGTAGCCTGCACTCCGCTGCTGAGGTTCCGCAGCATGGATTCGCTCGGTGATGTGATGGTTACGTGATGGTCCGGTGAGCGTCTGGAGAAGGACTCAACTCGGACTCAAGTCGGCCTGGAACGCCGGTACGCGCGGATACAGCGGCCGGATTCCACCGCTCCGCAGCAGCCCGCGCATGGCCGAGCGCTGGAGCTTCCCACTGGTGGTACGCCGTACCACGCCCGGCCGGACGAGCAGGATCACCGCGTCGGGGATGCCGAACTCCCCGTCGAGATGGGTCTGTACGGACTCGGCGAGCGACGGCAGTTCGCCGTCGAGGACGCCGTTCTCGCGCACCTCCTGGATCACGATGAGCCGGTCGCGTTCCGGCCCCGTGGTGACGGCCGCGGTCACCCCGAACAAGGGGTGCAGGCCCTGGACCGAGGTCTCGATGTCCTCCGGCGCGACATCCACCCCGTTGACGACGACGCCTTCCTTGAGCCGTCCGATCACGAACAGCTCGCCGTGTTCGTCCACGGCTCCCAGGTCGCCGCTACGCAAAAACGATCCGTCATGAGCGGACGTGATCGCCCCGAAACTCTCCTCGGTCTCGGCTCGGCGCCGCCAGTAGCCCGGCGCGACGCTCTCGCCGCGGACCCAGATCTCGCCCACCCGCCCCGGCTCCAGTACCTGCCGGGTCTCCGGGTCGACGATCCGTATCTCCACCCCGCGCGGCCGTCCGACCCCGACCAGGGTCCGGCTGCGGGAGCCGTTCACCGGTGCGGCCATCCGGCCGGCGGCGAGCGCGGCGGGATCCACCGCGCGCTCCACCGGACGCCGTCCCGGGATGCCGCCCGACACCAGCAGGGTCGCCTCGGCGAGCCCGTACGCCGGGTAGAACGCCTGGGGCCGGAACCCGGCCGGGGCGAACCGTTCCGCGAAGGCGGCCATGGTGGCCTCCCGCACGGGCTCGGCGCCGTTGACGGCGACCTGCCAGGAGGACAGGTCGAGCCGTGCGACCTCCTCGTCCGTCGCCGCCCGCACACACATGTCGTACGCGTAGTCGGGGCCGCCGGACAGGGTGATGCCGTACGTCTGGATCATCCGCAGCCAGCTGAGCGGCCGTGCGGCGAAGGTGGTGGCGGGCATGAGCACGCCTCGGGCGCCGACGTGGAGCGGGTGCAGCAACTGCCCCACCAGGCCCATGTCGTGGTACGGCGGCAGCCAGCCGCCGATCACCGCGTGCTCGTCCGTGCCGAGCGCCCGGGCGATGGCCTCCTGTCCGGCCAGCAGGTTCCGCTGGCTGATCACGACGCCCTTCACCTGGGTCACGGACCCGGACGTGTACTGGATGAGGGCGATGTCGTCGTCGGACGACACCGTCGGCCGCCAGTCCTCGGGGTCCGGCAGGGCCGCCCGGTCCGCCGCGAGGCAGACCAGGTCGCTGCCCGCGAAGAGCCGGGACAGCTCCGCCGCCACCGCGGAGTCGGCGAGGGCCAGGCCCACGTCGGCGTCCTTGGCGACGGCTGTCAGCCGGCGCACATTGCGCCCGCCGTCCAGCGGGGACGGACAGGGCACCGCGGTGGCTCCGGCGTAGAAACAGCCGAGCAGCGCGGCGATCTGCAGCGGGCCCTCGCTGTGCGGCAGCAGGACGCGCTGTCCCGCCCCGCCCCGCGACTGGACCCAGGCCGCCAACTGCCGTGCCTGGCGGTCGAGTTCACCGTAGGTCAGAGTCCGGGCCGGTGATCCCGGCCCACGGTGGGCGGGCGGCTCGGCGCCGACGAAGCTGAAGGCCTCGCGGCTGGGATCCGCCGCCTCCAGGCGACGCCGTAATGCGCCAAGAAAACCACCCATTTCGAACCGCCCCCGTTCGACTCAATGGCGCGAAGCTAACGGCCGATGCTCGAGAAACGCATGACCTCACCTCGACACCCAGACGGGTGTCGGCCGTCTGAGACCGCATCATAACGAGGGAAGATGCCGTCGCGGTACGGGTAATTCATGACGTGTTGAGGAACCGATCCGGTCGGATCCTGTCCTCGATTCCTGACCGCACCCGTGCTGAACTTGGCAAGTATCGCTCGGAGTCCGGCCGTCCGGATCCGAACGGAGCGCCGAAACTCGCGACTTCGCCGCGATTGAGGCCGTCTTCGATCTCCACCGGGGGGCCGGAGGGGTTCAAGAACCTGCTGAGCCGCGCTGCAGCGCGGGCGACGGCCCTCGCCCGGGACCCCGGACCGCGTTCGGGATATGGATCATTGCCCGTTCAACTGACTTGAAACACAGTGGAGTTGAGGCGCACGGGAAGTGACGGCCCGGTCTCACCGGCAGCCGATCCACCGGGTCTCCAGGCATCCCCCAACCCTCCTCAAGACCGTTCGACCAGGTTGAGTGGCGGCACGCCAACGTCCCGTGGCGAGGAGGCAGCGCCCATGTCCGGCTCGTTACCCAGCCCCACCGGCCCGTCCGGCGACGTGCGCAAGGCCGCCGACCTCGCCGCCCAGCACGCGACCGACGCCGATCTCGCCCGGCGGCTGCCCGGCGAGGTGGTGGACGCCCTGGTCGCGGCGGGTTTCGCGCGGCACTTCGTGCCGGTCCGCTGGGGCGGGCGGGCCGGTGGTTTCGAGGAACTGCTGGACACCGTGGCCCTGGTGGGCGAGGGCTGCACCTCGGCCGCCTGGATCGCCACCGTCACCTCCGGCGCCGCCCGGATGGGCGCCTGTCTGCCCGAGGAAGGACAGAGCGAACTCTGGTCCGGCGGCGCCGACACGCTCGTCGTGGGAGCGCTCAACCCCACCGGACGGGCGACCGCCGTCCCCGGCGGCTGGCGCCTCACCGGACAGTGGCCGCTGGTCAGCGGCGTGGACTTCGCCGACTGGACCCTGGTGTGCGCACTGGCCCCCGCCGGCGAGCGGGAGACCGCCCTGTTCCTCGCCGTGCCGCGCCGCGACTACCGGGTCGCGGACACCTGGTTCAACGTCGGCATGCGGGCGACGGGCAGCAACACGCTGATCGCGGACGAGGTCTTCGTCCCCGCGCACCGCTCCGTCCCGCGCGACGACATCTGGCAGGGCCGTGCCGTCGGCTCCGCCGCGCGGTGCCACACCGCCCCGCTGCGGGCGGTCAGCGGACCGCTGTTCGCCGCCCCGGCGCTCGGCGCGGCGCGCGCGGCCGTGCGGGCCTGGTCGGCACGGGCGTTGGCCCGGCCCGGACCTGCGGCGCAGGGCGTACTGGCCCGCGCCGAGGGCGACATCGAGGGCGCGGCCCTGCTGCTGCGCCGGGTGGCGCGCACGGCCGACGAGGGCTGCTTCGGCGAGGACGAGCGGACCAGGGCGCCGCGGGACTGCGCGCTCGCCGCGGACCACCTCGTCGACGCGGTGGAACGCCTCTTCCGCTCGGCCGGCTCCGGCGCGCAGGCGCAGGACGACCCGCTCCAGCGCGTCTGGCGCGATGTGCACTGCGTGGCGAGCCACGCCGCCCTGCGCCTGGACACCGCGGGCCACGCCCACGGCGGCCGGCTGCTGGGGACCGCGTGAAGCGGCACCCCGGCCCCCTCCCACACCGAGAAAGGGTGACCGAGTTGCACTCAGAGACCGCCCCGCCCCCGACCGGGTCGTCGGCCCGTCCGTTCGCCGACCCCGGCCTCTACGCGGAGATCACCCAGTTCTACGCCTGGCACATGGCGCTGATGGACGACCGCGAGCCGGACGCCTGGGCCGACGCCTACACCGAGGACGCGGTGTTCGAGGAACCGGGACGCACCGACGCGCTCCGCGGCCGGGAGGCCATCCGGGCCTCGATCACCCGGCGCGCGGCGGAACTCGCCGAGGCGGGCGTCGTCATGCGGCACTGGATGAGCAACCTGATGGTCACCCCGTTGCCGGACGGCACGCTGCGCGCCCAGTACTACTCGCTGGCGATGCGGGCGCCGCGTGGACAGCGGCCGGACATCTTCGCGCACGTGGTCTGCCGGGACGTGCTGGTACGGGAGGGCGGCCAGTGGTTCATCCGCCACCGGCACATCGGCATCGACGCCTTAGAGCACTGAATCCGGCCCCGGCCCCGCCCCGGCCGGTCCCATGCGACAGGAGTGGACCTTGCGTATCGGAATCGTCTTCTTTCCCACGGTGGGTCCGGCCGACAGGCCGGCCGACCAGTATTTCGACGAATGCCTGCGGCTCGTCGACCTGGCGGAGGAACTGGGCTACGACCACGTCAAGATAGTCGAGCACTACTTCTTCACCTACGGCGGATACAGCCCCGACGCCACCACATTCCTCGCCGCGGCGGCGGGCCGGACCCGGCGTATCCGGCTCGGCACCAGCGCCACCATTCCGGCGTTCCAGCACCCGGTGAAACTGGCCGGGAAACTCGCCATGCTGGACAACCTCTCCCAGGGACGTCTCGACGCGGCTTTCGGCCGGGCTTTTCTGCCCGACGAGTTCGAGGCGTTCGGCATTCCGATCGACGAAAGCCGCAGGCGCTTCACCGAGAACGTGGCGGCCATTCAGAAGCTGTGGTCGGAGGAGAACGTGGTGTGGGACGGGGAGTTCCACCGGTTCGGCCCCGTGACCCTGCTGCCGCGGCCGGTGCAGCAGCCGCACCCGCCGGTGTTCGTGACTACCGCGCAGAGCCTGGACTCCGTCGCCGACGCCGCCCGCCGCGGCCACCATCTCCAGACGGTCCCCAACGCCATGTCCCGGGAGGGACTCGAGGAGCGGCTGCGGCTCTTCCGCGCGGAGTGGGCGGGGACCGGCGCACCGCGCATCCACCTCAGCTATCCGACCGTGGTGAGCGAGGACGCGGAGCGGGCGCGCGCGGCGGGGCGGGCGGACGACGAGGCCAACACGGTGTCGTTCCGGGCCGCGGTCGAGTCCTGGCGGAAGGTGTCGAGCACGGCGTATCCCGGTTACGGCAAGCTCGCCGAGAAGCTGTCCCGGGGCTCGGACTTCGAGGCCAAGGTGGACGCGAACAAGCTGCTGGTCGGCACGCCGGACGCGGTGCGGGGCCAGCTGGAGACCATCGCCGGGTGGTACGGCGACGACATCACCCTCAGCCTGGGCGTCCACTCGGGCCATCTGTCCTACGAGGACGCGGCCGGCACGCTGCGTCTGCTGGCCGAGAAGGTGCTGCCCGGACTGTCCCCGCTCCAGGCCGCCTGAACAAGGCGGTGCCGTCCCGGGGCGGGTTTGCCCGGGACGGCACGGCCGTGCCCGACGGTCCGCTCACACGCCGAGCGCCGCGCGGTCGAGCAGCGGCTCCCACCAGGACGGATTGTCCCGGTACCAGGCCACGGTGGCGGCCAGTCCCCGCTCGAAGGGGATCGCGGGCCGGTAGCCCAGCTCGTGGCGGATCTTGTCGATGGCCAGTGAGTACCGGCGGTCGTGCCCTTTGCGGTCCTCGACCGGGCGCACCCGCTCCCAGCCCGCGCCACAGGCCTCCAGCAGCAGGCCGGTCAGCTCACGGTTGGTCAGCTCGGTGCCGCCGCCGATGTGGTAGACCTCCCCCGCGCGGCCGCCGCGCAGCACCAGCTCGATACCGGCGCAGTGGTCGTCGACGTGCAGCCAGTCGCGTACGTTGCCGCCGTCGCCGTAGAGCGGAACGTCCTGTCCGGCCAGCAGCCGGGTCACGAACAGGGGGATGACCTTCTCCGGGAACTGGTGCGGCCCGTAGTTGTTGGAGCACCGGGTCACCACCACGTCCAGCCCGTGGGTGCGGTGATGGGCGAGGGCCAGCAGATCGGAGCCGGCCTTGCTCGCGGCGTAGGGCGAGTTGGGCGCGAGCGGCTGGTCCTCGCGCCAGGACCCGGCCGGGATCGAGCCGTACACCTCGTCGGTGGAGACGTGCACGAAGCGGCCGAGCCGGTGGGCGCGCGCGGCGTCGAGCAGGACGGCCGTGCCGGTGACGTTGGTCGTGACGAAGGGCAACACCCCGTGGATCGAGCGGTCGACGTGGGACTCAGCAGCGAAGTGCACCACCGCGTCATGGCCGGGCAGGACCGAGTGGACCAGTTCCACGTCCCGGATGTCCCCCTGGACGAAGGTGAATCCGGGATGCTCCGCCACCGCCCGCAGATTGGTGAGCGTGCCCGAGTAGGTGAGCGCGTCCAGTACGGTGACTTTCGGATCCGGGATCTTCGGATATCGTCCGGAGAGTAAATTGCGCACGAAATGGGAGCCGATGAAACCGGCGCCGCCGGTCACGAGAATCCTCATGTCCGGAGACTGGGGTCCGGTACTCGATGTGCGGTGGTGCTGCGCTCGGACAGCACTGGATCTCGGCTGTTTCCGTGTGTACTGCGGGAGTTCCCTGTGCCTATGCTGCCGGATATGCGCGGCATACTTCTCGCCGGTGGCACGGGGTCGCGTTTACGGCCCCTCACCCAGGCGGTTTCCAAGCAGCTCATGCCAGTGTTCAACAAACCGATGATCTATTACCCGTTGACCACCCTCATCAATGCGGGTGTCCAGGACATCCTGATCATCACGACACCCCATGAGAAGGAACAGTTCCAGCGGCTTCTGGGCGATGGCTCGCAATGGGGGCTCCGGCTGGAGTACGCCACTCAGGACCGCCCCGAGGGGATCGCGCAGGCCTTTCTGATCGGGGCCGGATTCATCGGCGACGATCCGGTCGCGCTGATCCTGGGCGACAACATCTTCCACGGCGTCGGGCTGGGCACCCAGTTGCGCGCCAGGCGGGACATCACGGGCGGCCATGTCTTCGCCCACCAGGTGAAGGACCCCACCGCCTACGGCGTGATCGAGTTCGACGACCGGGGCAGGGCGACGTCGATCGAGGAGAAGCCGGCCGTCCCCAAGTCCCCCTACGCGGTGCCGGGCCTGTACTTCTACGACAACGACGTCCTCGGCATCGCCCGCGCGCTGCGCCCCTCCGCCCGGGGTGAGCTGGAGATCTCCGACGTGAACGCGGAGTACATCCGGCGCGGGCAGCTGCACGTCACCGTGCTGGAGCGGGGCACGGCCTGGCTCGACACCGGCACCTTCACCTCGCTCATGCAGGCCGGCGAGTTCGTCCGGGTCCTGGAGGCGCGGCAACGGCTGATGATCGGCTGTGTGGAGGAGGCCGCCTGGCGCGCCGGGCTCATCGACGACGACCGGCTCGCACAGCTCGCCGAGCCGCTCCTGCCGAGCGGATACGGCACGTACCTGCTCGAACTCCTGCAGCCCAGCGGGGCGTTCAGCGCGACTCCGACTGCCGCAGCCGACCTCTAGGAGGCACCGTGCAGATCAGAGCTCTGTCGATCGAGGGGCTGTGGGAGGTGACTCCCCAGCAGCACCAGGACGCCCGGGGCCGCTTCATGGAGTGGTACCGCTTCGACCGGCTCGCCGAGGCGGTCGGGCATCCGCTGGAGCTGCGGCAGGCGAACCTCGCGGTCTCCTCGCTCGGTGTGGTGCGCGGGATCCACTTCGCCGATGTGCCGCCCGGCCAGGCCAAGTTCGTGACCTGCCCGGCCGGTGCGGTCCTCGACGTGATCGTCGACATGCGGGAGGGCTCCCCGACGTTCGGGCGCTGGGAGGCGGTACGGCTGGACGGGGACACCCGCAAGGCGGTGTACATCGCGGAGGGCCTGGGGCACGGCTACTGCGCGCTGACCGACTCGGCCACCGTCGCCTACCTCTGCTCGTCGGTCTACGCCCCCGAGCGGGAACGGGCCGTGCACCCCATGGACCCCGACCTGGACATCGACTGGCCGGCGCTCGGCGAGCCACTGCTGTCCGAGCGCGACGCGGGCGCGCCCACCCTCAAACAGCTCGCCGAGGAAGGGCTGTTGCCCGACTACGACGCCTGCCGGCGTTTCACCGCGAGCCTGGACGCCGGCGCCGCGGCCGCCGGGAAGGGAGCACCCTCATGAGCGCGCCCGCAGGAACGGCACCCGGCGAGGTGCACGAGGTGGAGCACCGGGCCGAGGTCGCCGCGCCGGCCGCTCTGGTGTACCGGCTGCTCGCCGACGTCGCCCACTGGCCGCGGCTCTTCCCGAACATCGCGCACATGGAGCGGTTCTCCGGCGACGGCACCCGCGAACGCGTCGGTGTCTGGCTGATCTCGGGCGACCGGGTCTTCCCGTGGGTGGCCCTGCGAACCCTGCGCCCCGGGGAACTGCGGGTCGACTACCGGCAGGAGACGACCCAGGCGCCGGTGGCGGACATGGGCGGCTCCTGGATCGTGGAACCGCTGTCGGAGCGCACCTGCCGGGTGCGGCTGCTGCACGACTGCCGGCCGGCCTCGGACGAGGCGGCAGTCCTGGAGTTCATCGCCGACACCCTGGACCGCAACAGCACCGCCGAGCTGGCCGCGTTCAAGGAGGCGGCCGAGCGGGAGGCCGCCGACGAGCGGCTGGTCGTCGAGATCGAGGACACCGCGCGGATCGACGGCTCGGTCGCGGACGTGTACGAGTTCCTGGCGGACGCGGCGGCCTGGCCCGGCCGCATCCCGCACATCGTGTCCGTGGACGCGCGCGACGGCGGCGAGAACGTGCAGTTGCTGGACTGGGTCACGCACACCGAACGCGGGGTGGACCACCCCTCCAAGGTCGTCCGCGTGTGCTTCCCGCCCGAGCGGATCGCGTACCGGCATCTGCTGATCCCGCCGCTCGCCGCGGTGCACACCGGCTGCTACACCGTGACGGCGGACGGGGACGGGACGCTCGTCTCCTCCCGGCACACCGTGGTCCTGGCCCAGGGCGGCGTCCCCGATGTGGCGGAGGCCGGTGCCTTCACCCGCCGGGCGCTGAGCACCAGCAGCCGCCAAGTGCTGGCCCGTGCGCGGGAGTTCGCGGAGCGGCGACGGCACGGCGGGTGAGGACGCGGGAGCGGTCAGCCGACGGTGAGCACCACCTTGCCGCGCACATGGCCGCCCTCGACCTCGCGATGCGCCTCGGCGGCGGCCGTCAGCGCATGCGCGGAGCTGACCGGCAGCACCAGGTCGCCCGCCGCCGCCAGCTCCGCAAGTTCGGCGAGGATCCCGGCCGAACGGGCGCCCCGCAGCCGTACGATGCCGTGCTCGTCGGCCGCCTTCTGGTCCACGGTCGTACCGATCCGGGACCGGTCGGGGACCAGTTCCAGGGACGCCTGCACCGCCTCCCCGCCGACCGCGTCGAGCACCACGTCCACGCCCTCGGGGGCGAGGGCCCGTACCCGCTCGGCGAGTCCGTCGCCGTACACGGCCGGTTCCGCGCCCAGGGACCGCAGGTAGGCGTGGTTGCGCTCGCTCGCCGTGCCGATGACCCGCGCGCCGAGGCGCCGGGCGAGCTGGACCGCGACGGTGCCCACTCCCCCGGCCGCGGCGTGCACCAGCAGGGTGTCGCCGGGCCCGACCTTCAGCTCCCGCAGCGCGTTGTACGCGGTCTGCCCCACGGCGGACAGGGCGCCGGCCACCTCCCAGGACAGCGCGCCGGGCTTGGCGGTGACCGAGCCGGCGGGGACCGTGAGGACCTCGGCGTAGGCGGCCATCGCGGTGAAGCCCAGCACCTCGTCGCCCACGGCGAGGCCGGTGACGTCCGTGCCGACCTGGTCGACCACCCCCGCGAACTCGTTGCCGAGCCGCTGCGGGAAGGTCACCGGGACCATGCCCGCGAAGTCACCGCGCCGCAGCTTCACATCGACCGGATTGACCCCGGCGGCGCGGACCCGGACCCGCACCTCCCCGGGTCCCGCGACCGGTTCCTCCAACTCCAGGGGGCGCAGCACCTCGGGACCTCCGTACGCGGCGAACGCCATTGCCGTGGCCATGCGGTCTTCCTCCCGTTGGACTTCCGGTCAGTCTCTTCCCAACCACCCTACGATGCTTGGCAGTTGAGACACTTGAGGGCGTCTCGGAAACGGGGGAAGGCCATGGCCGAGCAGGACACCGGCGACAAGCTGGACGCGCGTCTGGTGCGACTCGGGGCGGTCATCGTCTGCGGCGCGTTCCTCTCGGCGATGGACGCCACCATCGTCTCGGTGTCGCTGGACAGCGTCGGCCGGGACTTCTCCGCCCCGCTCTCCTCGCTCCAGTGGGTGGCGGCCGGGTATCTGCTCGCGCTCGCCATGGTCGTCCCGGTCACCGGCTGGGCGGCGGAGCGCTTCGGCGCCCGGCGCATGTGGCTGTCCGCGCTCGCGCTGTTCGTCGCGGCCTCCGCCCTGTGCGGCGCGGCCTGGTCGGTGGAGAGCCTGATCGCCTTCCGGCTGTTGCAGGGCCTGGGCGGCGGGCTCATCCCGCCGCTCGCCCAGATCCTGCTGGTACGGGCCGCCGGGCCGCGGCGGATCGGCCGGGTGATGACGCTGGTGAGCGTGCCCACGCAGCTCGCGCCGATCGTCGGGCCGAGCGTGGGCGGACTGCTGGTCCACGACCTGGGCTGGCGCTGGATCTACTGGATCAACCTGCCGCTCGGCGCCGTCGCCCTGGCGTTCGCCTGGCGCGCCCTGGAGAAGGACACCCCCGCTCCCGGTGAACGGCCCCGCCTCGATGTGCTCGGGCTGCTGCTGCTCTCCCCCGGTCTGACCGCGCTGCTGTACGGGCTGTCCGTGCTGGAGGAGTCCGAGGGTGGCTTCGGCTCCGGGCGGGTGCTGGCCTGCGTCGGCGGCGGGGCGGCGCTGATGGCGGTGTTCGTCGTCCGGGCGCTGCGGCAGCGGGCCCTGCCCCCGGTCGTCGACCTCCGGCTGTTCGGCAACCGGGCGTTCGCGCTCTCGTCCGGGCTGCTGTTCCTGCTCGGCGCCACCCTGTTCGGCGCCATGTTCCTGCTGCCCCTGTACTACCAGCAGGTGCAGGGCCACGACGCGCTGCGGGCCGGGCTGCTGCTGGCCCCCCAGGGCGCCGGCACGGTGATCGCGCTCGCCCTCGCCGGAGCGCTGGTGGACCGTTTCGGGCCGCGCTGGATCGTGCTCACGGGCATCGCGCTGACCGTCCTGGGCACCCTCGCCTTCACCGGGGCCGGACCCGGCAGCGGCGACGCCGTGCTGACCGGCTCACTGGTCCTGCGCGGGCTCGGCCTGGGCGCCGTGGCCACGCCGCTGACCGCCTGCGCCTACCGCTCGCTGACCAAGGAGGCCGTGCCCCGGGCCGCCCCCGCGCTGGTCATCGTGCAGCGCACCGGCGGCTCCCTCGGTACGGCCGCCCTGGCCGTCCTGCTCCAGGGGCGGCTCGGCCGGGCGGAGGGCGCGGGCGAGCCGTCCGCCGCGGCCGTCGCCGACGCGTTCGGCACCACGTTCTGGTGGACCGCCGGGCTCAGTGCGGTGGCCCTCGTCCCGGCGCTGTTCCTGCCCGGCCGGCCCCGCGACGCCGGGGAGCCGGGCGCCCCGGGGACGGACGACGGCTCCAGCCCCGCGTCAGCGGATTTCGAGCGGCGGCCGTAAGGCTGCGCACCCGCGTCATTCCGGAGCGGGGCCCCACCCGCGTCCTTCCGACCGAGGAGCCGCCATGTCCGCCGTATCCGCCCCGTCCCGCCGCCCCCGCCGCTTCCTGCGGACGCTGGCCGTCACCGTGCTGACCGTCCCGTCGCTGCTCGCGATCGGCGGCGCCGCGGAGGCCGACACGGTCCAGGCGGCCAGGCACTACTCCCCGGTGGGCACGTGGAGCGCGCAGGTGCAGACCTCGATCCCGAGCGCCGGGACGACCAGCTTCACGTTCCTCGCCGACGGATCCATGGGCAACGACACCGACACCTGGTACCGCACGGGCCGGACCACGTTCTCGTACGACATCAAGCACCCGCACAAGGACGCGACCGGCGCGGTCGACGGGTCGGTCGTGGGGCACCAGGACGCCGTCATGAGCGACCGGGACCACTGGACCTCGCACGGCGTGTCCAAGGTCCTCGACCTCCAGGGCAACGTCGTGAGCAGCTTCACCGTGGACGTCGTCGCCACCCGGACCTCGTAACCGCCTCGACGAACGGAGTCCCCACCATGCGCGTGCTGTTCACCTCCCCACCCGCCCTGGGCCACCTCTTCCCGGTCATCCCGCTGGCCTGGGCGCTGCGCTCCGCGGGCCACGAGGTGCTCGTCGCCTCGTCCGACACGGCGGTGGACGCGGCGGTGAAGGCGGGCCTGCCCGTCGTCGACGTGTCCCCCGGCACCGACTTCGACCGGGTCTTCGGCGGCGGCCCGCAGCTCTCGCCCGCCGAGCTGGCGCAGCAGATGAAGGTGCGCGGCCAGGCGATCGTCAAGGCGGGCGGCGCCACCACCCCGGCCATGCTGGAGCGGTTCGCGACGGTGAGCGACCTGATGGCGGACGGCACGCTGCGGGTCGCCGAGGAGTGGCGGCCCGATCTGGTCGTGCACGGACGGCTCCAGGGCGCGGGGCTGCTCGCCGCGCGGCGGCTCGGGGTGCCGGCGGTGGAGCACGGGTTCGGGATGCTGCGCGAGGGCGGCTTCGCGCAGGGCTTCCTGCCCTACCTCGCCCCGTCCTTCGAACGCCACGGCGTGCCCGTGGAACTGCCCGCCCACGCGGTCCTGCACGTCGGCCCGCCGAGCCTGATGCGGGGCGAGGGCGCGGGCTGGACCATGCGGTACGTCCCCTACAACGCCGGGGGCGAACTGCCCGGCTGGCTCACCGCTCCCCGTCCGCGCGCCCGGGTCGCGGTCTCCCTGGGCACCATCGTGCCGAGGATGCTGGGCACCGGCGGTCTGGAGAAGCTGCTGGGGGCGGCCGCCGAGACCGACGCGGACTTCGTCGTCACGGGGATGAGCGAGCAGGACCTGCCCCGGCTGCCGGAGAACGTGCGCGTGGTGCGCTGGCTGCCGCTGAACGCGCTGCTGGAGCGGTGCGACGCCACCGTGCACCACGGTGGCTCCGGCTCCACCCTGACCGCGCTCACCTTCGGTCTGCCCCAGCTGCTGCTGCCCCACGGCGCGGACAACTTCGTCAACGCGGACGTCATCGACCGGGCGGGGCCGGGGCTGTCCGTGGACCCGCACGAGGTGACCACCGGCACGCTGGAGCGGCTGCTGACGGACCGGGCGCTGCGGGCGGCGGCCGAGCGGGTGGCCGAGGAGGTCAGGGCGCAGCCGGCACCGGCCCACATGGTCGGTGAGCTGGAGGCGTTCGCGGGTGCCTGAGCCGCCTCGGCGGCACGACCGCGGGACGGGGTGAGGGCTCCCTCATCCTGTCCCGCGGTCGTGCCGTACCGCTCAGAGGTTGTGGATACCGCCGTCCACCAGCAGCACCACACCGGTGGAGTACGCGGCCTCGGCCAGCGTCAGCACCGCCTGGGCGACGTCCTCGGGGGTGCCGATCCGGCGCAGCGGGGCGCCCGCGGTGACGGCCTCGCGCGGGCCGGTGAAGCCGGCGGTCCAGGGGGTGTCGATGAGGCCGGGGGCCACCGCGTTGACCCGGACGTCGGGACCGGCGACGTTGGCCAGCAGGCGCGTCAGATGGTTGATCGCCGCCTTGCTGACGGCGTACGGGATCGAGCTGCCGGTCGGCTTGACCCCGGCGATCGACGAGATGTTGACGATGGCTCCGCCGCCGTCGGCCTTCAGGTGCGGCATGGCCGCCACGCTCATCTGCCAGGTGCCGACCACGTTGACGTCCAGGATCTCCCGCCAGACGGCCGGTGAGGCGGCGGCGAGGTCGGCGTGCGGGATGAGCCGGGTGGCGCCCGCGTTGTTGACCAGCAGGTCGAGCCGGCCGAGCCGCTCCACCACCGTGTCCACGATCCGCGCCGCCTGCTCCTCCACCGCGATGTCGCCCTGCACATAGACGGCACCGGGCAGCGAGTCGGCGAGTTCCTTGCCCTCCTTGGGCGAGTTGCGGGAGTTGACCGCGACCCGGTAGCCCGCGGCTGCCAGGGTTTTCGCGGTCGCCTCGCCGATCCCGGACGTCGAACCGGTCACCAGGGCGACCCGCTGCATTGACATGGGTGTGCCTCCTTGGGGCGTACGGATCAGGGCGGGCGGATCAGGGCGTACGGATCAGGTGGTGCCGTCGTGGGTGACGCGCCGGTACCGGACGAGCCAGCCGCCCTCGTGGCGGACCAGGGTGTCCTCGGCATAGGTGTTCGCCGTGATCCGCGGCCGGCCGCCGCGCTCGGTGGCCATGGAGAAGGCGTAGTAACGGGTCTGTACGACGCCCTGCTCGTCCGGCGGATCCACTTCGAGCATGCCGAGCCAGTGGCGGCGGGTGATGCCCTCGGCGACGATCTGGTCCACCCTCTTCTGCGAGGCCGCGGCGATGTTCACGCGGCCGGTCAGCGGTTCGGCGACGTTCTGGTCGAAGACGCCGTCCTCGGTGAACGTGTCCGCCCACTCCTCGGCGGCGCCGTGGTCGAGCAGCCTCATCTGCCGGGCGTAGAACTGCTGGATCTGCTGGAAGAGGCTGCCGTCGCCGGCCTGGCCGGGCACGGCCGCGGCTTCGGTCATCGAGTTCTTCTCCTCGTTCTCGGCTGCGCGCGGAGGCCCCTCCGCGTCCCGGGCCGAGGGTGCCAGCGCGCTCTCAAGGTGAACTCGATTCATCGCACAGCGAGTGCGACGACCCTTCCCCACGACGTGAGCAGACAACCCACCTCGGAGGGAGACACGCATGAGGCTCGACGGAAGGGTCGCGGTCGTCACGGGCGGCACCAAGGGGCTCGGCCGACGGATCGTCGAGGCGTTCGCGCGCGAGGGCTGCAAGGTCGTCGCCGCGGGCCGGGACAAGAGCGCCGGCGCGGACCTGGTGGGGAGCGGCGGCGACATCGTCGTGCACGAGGCGGACGTACGGGACCCCGAGTCGGTGGACGAGCTGATGCGGGCGGCCGCCGAGTACTTCGGGCACCTGGACGTGGTGGTGGCCAACGCCGGGGTCAGCCGGCCGGGACCGGCGGCCCAGCTCGACCCCGCGGCCTTCGCGGACACCATGGCCACGAACCTCGGCGGGGTCTTCCACTGCACCCGTTCCGCGGTTCCCTACCTGGAGCGCAGTGAGTACGGCGGACGGATCGTCAACCTGTCCTCGGCGCTCGCCACCCGCGTCGCCCCGGGCGCGTCCGCCTACGCGGCGACCAAGGCTGCGGTGGAGATGTTCACCCGGGTGACTGCGGTGGAGCTCGCACCGAAGGGGATCACCGTCAACGCGCTGTGCCCGGGCCTGATCGACGAGGGCATGACCCGCTCGATCAAGGACAACGCGCGGGTCTGGGCGGTGTACGAGCCGAAGCTGGCGATGGGCCGCCTGGGCTCCCCCGACGAGGTCACCGCCGCGGCGCTGTTCCTCGCGGGGGCGGAGAGCTCGTACGTGAACGGGCATGTGCTGGAGGTGAACGGGGGCCTCAACTGGTAGCCGGGCCCCGGGTCGTCGCGACGGCCGGCGCTGACCGCGCCGGCCGTCGTGCGCTCAGGCGGTCGCCGCGCCGTTCGCGGCGAACGCGGCGTTGACCGCGGCCAGGTACGCGCGGGGGGTCTCCGCGACCGCCACCGCGTCCTCGTCGACGTCGATGCCGTGCTCGTTCTCGATCTTGCCGGTGATCTGGAGCACGGCCAGGGAGTCGTAGTTCAGATCGGTGAACGTCTTGTCGAGGATGTCGCCGTCCAGGTTGACCGTCTCGTCCGTTCCGGCGCAATCACGCAGCAGCGTGGTCAGGTCGTCGAGAGTGAATTCAGTCGGCATGGTGTCTCCGTCTCCTGCGTCGGGTTCTCATGTGGGGTCGCGGGTCCGGCGGGACGGGCTCAGTCCGCTGCCCGCACCACCATCGCCGCGTTGAAGCCGCCCCGGCCGCGGGCCAGCACCAGTGCGGTGCGCAGCGCCGCGGGGCGGGGCTTCCCGGTGACCAGGTCGAGGGTGAGACCCGGGCCGGGACCGTCGACGTTGACGGTCGGTGGGATCACCTGGTCGCGCAACGAGAGCAGGGCCGCGGCCAGGTCGAGTGAGGCGCCGCCCGAGGACAGCCGGCCGGTCATCGTCTTGGGTACGGTGACCGGAACGCCGTTCGGGCCGAAGAGCCCGGAAATGGCCTCCGCCTCCGCACGGTCCGCGGCGGTGCCGCCCGCGGCGTCCGCGAACACGACGTCCACGTCAGCGGGGGTCAGCCGTGCGTCGCGCAGCGCGAGTTCGGCGGCGTCCCGCAGGCGCGAGCCGCCCTCGCCCGGCGCCGGGTCGAAGGTGGCCGCGTACCCGGCGATCGTGCCGTACGTCTCGGCTCCCCGTTCCCGGGCGGCCGCCGCGTCCTCCGTGACGAGCAGGGCGCCCCCCTCGCCGGCGACATGCCCGGAGGCGTCGGCGGAGAACGGGAGATAGGCGCGGTCCGGATCGGTGACCGTGCTCAGCCGGCCGTCGGCGAGCTGGGCGACCCAGCCCCAGGGGCACAGCGCGGACTCGACCCCGCCGGTGACCACCAGGCGGATCCCCTTGCGCAGCTGCCGACGGGCCTGGGCGACCGCGTCGAGTCCGCCCGCCTGCTCGGTGACCAGCACCCCGCTGGGGCCGCGCAGCCCGTGCCGGATGGAGATCTGGCCGGTGTTGACGGCGTAGAACCAGGCGAACGACTGGTACGCGCTGACGTACCGTCCGCCCTTGCTCCACAGCGCTTCGAGCTCGCGCTGGCCGAACTCGAAGCCGCCCGCGGAGCTGGCGGTGACCACGCCCGCGGCGTAGTCGGGCAGTGCGGCGGGGTCGACGGCGGCGTCGGCGAGGGCCTCGTCCGCGACGGCGAGCGCCAGCCGGGTGACCTGGTCCGTCTGCGGCAGCAGCCGGCCGGGGGTGTGCTGGGCGGGGTCGAAGTCCCGGATCTCCCCGGCGAGGCGGGCCGGGTAGCGGGCGGCGTCGAAGCGGCTGATCTCCCGGATCCCGCTCTCCCCGGCGAGGGTCGCGCGCCACCACTCCTCCCGCCCGAAGCCGTTGGGCGCGGCCACTCCGATACCGGTGACGACCGGGGGCGCGGGGGCGGGGGCGGTCATCGTGCGTCTCCCTTCTCGGGGCGGATGAGGACCATCGCGCTCTGGAAGCCGCCGAATCCGCTGCCCACGCTGAGCACGACGTCGGTGCGCTGCTCCCGCGCGGTCAGCGGGGTGTAGTCCAGGTCGCAGGCCGGGTCGGCGGTGTGCAGGTTGGCGGTGGGCGGGATGACACCGTGCTCGATGACCAGGGCGCTGGCCGCGACCTCCAGGGAGCCGATCGCGCCGAGCGAGTGACCGATCATCGACTTGATGGAGCTGACCGGTATGTCGTGGGCGTGACTGCCCAGGCTGCGCTTGAAGGCGGCCGTCTCGTGCCGGTCGTTCTGCTTGGTGCCCGAGCCGTGCGCGTTGACGTACTGGACGTCGGTGGGGTCGAGCCGCGCCTCGTCCAGGGCGACCCGGATCGCCTCGGCCATCTCCCGGCCGTCATTGGTGAGACCAGTCATGTGGTAGGCGTTGCAGCGGGTGGCGAACCCGGCGATCTCGGCATAGATGTGCGCGCCCCGCCGACGGGCCCGGTCCAGCTCCTCCAGGACCAGGACGGCGGAGCCCTCGCCGAGCACGAAGCCGTTGCGGGTGGCGTCGAACGGCCGGGAGGCGGTCGCCGGGTCGTCGTTGCGCGGCGAGGTGGCCTTGATGGCGTCGAAGCAGGCGATGGTGATCGGCGAGATGGGCGCCTCGGTGGCACCCGCGATCATGACGTCCGCGCTGCCCTCCCGGATCAGTTCGACGGCGTGGCCGAGCGAGTCCAGACCGGAGGTGCAGCCCGTGGACACCATGGACACCGGCCCCTGGGCGCCGGTGCGCCAGGCGACCTCGGCGGCCATGGAACTGGGCACGAAGTAGTCGAAGAGATGCGGTACGGCGAGGGTGTGGTCCACCTCCCACGCGCTGCCGCCCTGGCTGACGACGTTGTACTCGGCGTCCAGGCCCATCGTGCAGCCGACCGCGCTGCCGAGGGTGACGCCCGTGCGCAGCGGGTCGAGATCCTGGTCGGCGCCGCTGTCACGGACCGCCTCCCGGGCGCTGACGAGGGCGAACTGGGCGGCGCGGTCCAGGCGTTCGGCCTCGGCGGCGCTGAAGCCGTGCTCCAGCGGGTCGAAGTCGGCCTCGGCGGCGATCCGCGACCTGAACTGGGAGGCGTCGAACGAGGTGATGGACCGGGTGGCGGTCCGGCCGGAGGTGAGCAGGGACCAGAACTCCTTCGTTCCCACCCCTCCTGGAGCGACCACACCGATTCCGGTGATGGCGACACGACGGTTCATCGGCTGCCCTTCATGAGTAACGGCTGCCCTTCATCAGTGGCTGCGCTCGCGGACGGATGGCGCGGCAGGTCCCGGCAGACCTGGCCCAGCAGTTCGGGCAGGGCCCGGCCCCGGACGAAGTGATGGTCGCCGGCGACGAGGTGCTGCCCGTGGAAGTCGTCGGCCCACGCCCGCCAGCCGTCCATCACCTCGGGACCGGCCAGCGGGTCGTCGGTGCCCGCGACCGTCAGCAGCGGGGTGGTGAGGGGGGCGTCGGCGACCCGGCGCAGCTCGCGGGCGAGCCGCAGGTCGTCACGGATCACACCCAGCGCCGTGCGCTGCCAGATGCCGCCGCGCGGGGTGCCCGGCTCGACCGCGCCGAAGGTCTCCAGCAGGTCGATCAGCAGGTCGTCGGGGAGTTCGGGGGCGTCCCCGAGTGCGGTGCGGGCGTCGGGCGGCGGACAGGCGCCCACCACCACGAGCGCCGGCCCGCGCCTGCCCGCCCGCTCCAGGGCACGGGTCACCGAGTACGCGATCAGCCCGCCCAGGCTGTGCCCGTAGAGGACGTACGGCTCCCCGGGCGGCGGTCCGTGCTGCCGCAGCAGGTCGGCGAAGAGTCCGCGGACCGAGGTGACGCGGGGCTCGCGGCGTCTGCGGTCGCGGCCGGGCAGCAGGACGGGTACCGGCCGTGCCGCCGTGCCCAGCACCGCGGGCCAGCCGCCGAACGCGGAGGTGCCGGCGCCCGCGTGCGGGAAACAGAAGAGCTTTGGGCCCGCTCCCACCGTCCCCGGGGGTGCCGCCGTGCGTGTCGTGATCCGAGCAGTACGGGTCATCGCCGCCTCTTGAGTCGTCACGGTGGCGGTCAGTCTGGGAAGGCCACCTCGACCACAGATGGAGCGGCAGTGGTGCCGCGTCGCGGGAGCGAACGGCCCGACGGGCCGTCGTCCGGGCCCTGAGGTCCCTTCAAGTGCCCTTCCAGAGCGGGCTGTGAGCATCCCCGCGTCGTTCGGACCTTCCGGAGCACCGTCAGGAGGATGTATGTCGGAGCAGGAGTCACGGACCGCCGTGGTGACCGGCGCGACCAGCGGGATCGGTCTCGCCACCACCCGGCTGCTGGCACAGCGGGGATACCGGGTCTTCATCTGCGCCCGTACCGAGGACAGTGTGCTGCGAACGGTCAAGGAACTGCGCGAGGAGGGACTCGACGTCGACGGCACGCCGTGCGACGTGCGGTCCACCGAGGACATCCGGCGTTTCGTCGGTGCCGCCGTCGACCGGTACGGCACGGTCGACGTCCTGGTCAACAACGCCGGCCGCAGCGGCGGCGGGGTCACCGCCGACATCACCGACGAGCTGTGGCTGGACGTCATCGGCACCAACCTCAACAGCGTGTTCCTGATGACCCGTGAGGTGCTGAACACGGGCGGGCTGCGGCACAAGGACTGGGGCCGCATCGTCAACATCGCCTCCACCGCCGGGAAGCAGGGCGTGGTGCTGGGCGCCCCCTACTCGGCCTCCAAGCACGGGGTGGTCGGCTTCACCAAGGCCCTCGGCAACGAGCTGGCGCCGACCGGGATCACCGTCAACGCGGTCTGCCCCGGCTATGTGGAGACGCCGATGGCGCAGCGGGTGCGCTCGGGATACGCGGCCGCGTACGACACCAGCGAGGAGCGGATCCTGGAGAAGTTCCAGGCGAAGATCCCGCTCGGCCGGTACTCCACCCCCGAGGAGGTCGCCGGGCTCGTCGGCTATCTGGTCACCGACGCCGCCTCCTCCATCACCGCGCAGGCGCTCAACGTCTGCGGCGGGCTCGGCAACTTCTGACCCCTCCGGCGTCTTCGGACCCGTCGAAAGAGGTGACACCGATCATGACCGTACGCGAGGTCGAGCACGAGATCACCGTCGAGGCTCCGGCAGCGGAGGTGTACCGGCTGATCGCCGAGGTGGAGAACTGGCCGCTGATCTTCCCGCCGTCCGTGCTCGTGGAGCGGGTGGAGCAGACGGGGAACGAGGAGCGGATCCGGATCTGGGCCACCGCCAACGGCACCGCGAAGAACTGGACCTCCCGCCGGGTCCTGGACCCCGGGGCGCTGACGATCACCTTCCGTCAGGAGGTGTCGGCGCCGCCCGTGGCCGCGATGGGCGGCACCTGGATCGCCGAGGCCCTGGCGCCGGAGCGCACCCGGCTGCGGCTGCTGCACGACTACCGGGCCGTGGACGACGACCCCAAGGGCCTGGAGTGGATCGATGAGGCCGTGGACCGCAACAGCCGCTCGGAGCTGGCCGCGCTGAAGACCAATGTGGAGCTGGCCACCGGCGCGCCCGACCTGAGGCTGTCCTTCGAGGACAGCGTCGAGATCGACGGCTCGGCCAAGGACGTGTACGACTTCATCAACGAGGCCGACCGGTGGCGCGAGCGGCTGCCGCACGTCGCCGCGGTGGATCTGCGCGAGGAGACCCCGGGCCTTCAGGTGCTGCGGATGGACACCCTGACCAAGGACGGCTCGTCCCACACCACCGAGTCCGTCCGCGTGTGCTTCCCGCACCACCGCATCGTCTACAAGCAGACCACGCTGCCCGCGCTGATGGCCCTGCACACCGGGTACTGGCAGCTCACCGAGGACGACCGGGGCGTCACCACCGCCACCTCCCAGCACACGGTGATCGTCAACACCGAGAACATCCAGGCGATCCTGGGCGAGGACGCGGGCGTCCCCGAGGCCCGGGTGTTCCTGCGCAACGCCCTGGGCACCAACAGCCGGGCCACCCTGGGCCACGCCAAGACGTACGCCGAAGCCAGGGCGCGCACGTGACCGGGAGTACGGCGCTGGAGGACGCGGTGCTGGAGGACGCGGACGCGTTCCGGCAGTGGTTCGCCGAGCGGCGGGCGGCGAACCACTACCGCGTGACGCCGGTGCCGCTCGACGAGCTGGACGGCTGGCACTTCGACCCGGCGACCGGGAACCTCGGGCACCGCAGCGGCGGCTTCTTCACCGTGGAGGGCATCGAGGCGTCCCTGGGCGAGGACGTCGGCAGCTGGACGCAGCCGATCATCATCCAGGACGAGATCGGCATCCTGGGGATCCTGGTCAAGCGGTTCGGCGGCGTCCCGTACTGCCTGATGCAGGCGAAGATGGAGCCCGGCAACGTGAACACGCTCCAGCTGTCGCCGACGGTCCAGGCGACGCGCAGCAACTACACGCGCGTGCACCGCGGGAGCGCGGTTCCCTTTCTGGACTTCTTCGTGGACCCCCGGCGGGGCAGGCGGGTCTTCGACTCCCTGCAGTCCGAGCAGGGCTCCTGGTTCCTCGCCAAACGCAACCGCAACATGATCGTCGAGGTCCCCGAGGACGCCGAGGTGCCCGCGCACGACAGCTTCCGCTGGGTGAACCTCGCGCTGCTGAAGGAGCTGCTGCGGATCGACAACGTCGTCAACATGGACTCCCGGACCGTGCTGTCGGGGCTGCCCTTCCTGTACGACGACGCGCCGGACCGGGGCCTGCCGGCACCGCACACGGCGGCGGAGATCCTCAGCTGGTTCACCGAGGCGCGCAGCAATCACGTACTGGAGCGGCGGCGGATCCCGCTGAACCAGGTCAAGGGCTGGAGCCGGGGCCCGGAGCGGATCGAGCACGAGCGGGGCGCCTTCTTCACCGTGCTCGGGGTCGACGTGGAGGCCAGCAGCCGGGAGGTGGCCCGCTGGTCGCAGCCACTGCTCGCCCCCGTCGACCGGGGCGTGGTCGCCTTCCTGGCCCGGCGCGGCGGACCGGACGCGGACTGGCAGTTGCTCGTGCACGCCCAGAGCGAGGCGGGCACCTCCGACGTGGTCGAGATGTCGCCGACGGTGAACTGCGTGCCGCAGAACTACGCCCATCTGCCCGAGCGGCAGCGGCCCCCGTTCCTCGACGCCGTGCTGTCCGCGCCGCCGTCCCGGATCCACGTCGACACCGTGCTCTCCGAGGAGGGCGGCCGGTTCCACCACGCCGAGAACCGCTATCTCCTGGTGGAGGTCCCGGACGACTTCCCCGCCGACGTGCCCGAGGACTACATCTGGATGACCCGGCGCCAGCTCACCGGCTTCGTCCGCTACGGCAACCACGTCAACGTGGTCGCGCGCTCACTGCTCGCCTGCCTGATGGACTAGGGAGACCCCGGATGTCCGACCCGGTACGCCTGGGGCTCCTCGGCTGCGCCGACATCGCGGTCCGCAAGGTGCTCCCCGCCCTGGCCGCGGCCCCCGCGAGCGGGCTGCGGCTGGCCGCGGTGGCCAGCCGTACGCCCGAGAAGGCCGAGGAGGTGGCCGCCCGCTTCGGCGCGCGGGCCGTCGCCGGGTACGAGGAGCTGCTGGCGGACCCCGAGGTCGAGGCGGTGTACATCCCGCTGCCGCCCGCGCTGCGCGCGCCGTGGGTACGGGCGGCACTCGACGCGGGCAAGCATGTGTTCGCGGAGAAACCGCTGACCACCGACCCGGCGCGAACGGCCGACCTGGCGGCGCGGGCCGAGGCGTCCGGTCTGGCGCTGATGGAGAACTACATGTTCGTCCACCACTCCCAGCACCACTGCGTACGGGACCTGGTGGCCGACGGTGCTATCGGCGAACTGCGCTCCTTCCAGGCCGCGTTCACCATCCCGCCCCGCCCCGCCGACGACCACCGGCTGCGCTCCGGCCTCGGAGGCGGGGCCCTGCTGGACGGGGCGGGCTATCCGATTCGGGCCGCCCAGTTCTTCCTCGGCGACGACCTCGAAGTGCTCGGGGCGAGCCTGAAGCCGCACGCCACCCATGACGTGGACATCGCGGGCGACGCCCTGCTGCGGCACTCCGGCGGTGTCACCGCCCAGATCGGCTTCGGCATGGAGCACTTCTACGTGTCCCGCTACCAACTCCTGGGCAGCACCGGCCGGATCACCGTGGACCACGCCTTCACCACACCCCGGGACCACCGCCCGGTGATCCGCGTCGACCGCCAGGACCACCAGGAGCTGCGCACCCTGCCGGCGGACGACCAGTGCGCGAACACCCTCTCCCGTTTCGCCGCCGCCGTCCGCACCGGCGCCCCCACGGGCCTTGCGACGAGCGTCGCCCAGAGCCGTGTCATCGCGGCGATACGACATTTCCCGGAATCGCCCGGCCGTTCAGGAAAGGTTCAGTAAAACATTGCGCGGGCCGGTTGCGGAAATCGATTCGGCCCATTGACGACTGCCGCCGTGGCGGCCACCTTTGTGGCGAAAAGCAATTCCCTCGGCCACGAGAGCTGGTACGCCCATGAGCAGAATGCGGCGCTGCGTCACTTCCGTCCTGACGGCCGCAGCCGTCACCGCGACAATCTTCGTCTGGCCCACGGCGGAATCCGCGCGGGCATTTCCCGCGACGCCCAAGCAGACCGTGCTGAACTACCTCCGCACCATCACGGGGAACTCCATCGTCTCCGGACAGCACAACAAGGAGCCCGCTACCGCGCCCGGCCAGTACACGCAGCAGGTCAAGGACGTGACCGGGCAGTACCCCGGGCTGTGGGGCGGTGACCTGATGTTCAACGCCACCGACGTGGCCAACCGCCAGCGGGTGATCGACCAGGCGAAGACCGAGTGGGCGAACGGCTCGCTGGTCACCCTGACCTGGCATGTCTGCCCGCCGACCGGCGGCAGCAGCTGCCCCTTCGAGGGCGGCGTGAAGTCGAACATAACCAACGCGCAATTCTCCCAGATCATCACCTCGGGAAGCGCCCTGAACAATGCCTGGAAGCGGCGTCTCGACGAAGTCGTGCCCTACCTCCAGCAACTGAAGAACGCGGGCGTTCCGGTTCTCTTCCGGCCACTGCACGAAATGAACGAATCGTGGAACTGGTGGGGAAACCGGCCCGGAGCGAACGGCAGTGCGCGCCTCTATCAGATCACCCGCGACTACCTCGCCGGCACGAAAGGGCTGGACAATCTGATCTGGGTCTGGAACGTCCAGGACAATCCCGCGGGCGGCTGGAACACGTACTACCCGGGCCATCAGTACGTGGATGTCGTCTCGCTGGACGTCTGGTACAAGAACCACCCCAGTGCCGCCGACTACCAGCAGATGCAGAGCATCGCGGGGACCAAGCCCATGGCCCTCGCCGAAATGGGCAAGGTGCCGAACTCCACCCTGCTGAACAGCCAGACCAGGTGGGCGTGGTTCATGATGTGGTCCGAGCAGCTGCGCGGGAACAACACCAACGCCGAGATCCAGGCGGCGTACTTCCACCCCCGTGTGCTGAACCAGGGTGAGGTCGTGCTGCCCTGACGGTGCCGGTCACAGCCAGCCGTGCAGTGCCCGCAGGAACCCCGCCGGATCGTCACGGTGGACGGTGTGCCCGGCACCGTCCACCGTGCGGACGTGCCAGCCGCGGCGGCGCAGTGCGGCGGCGGGCGCCGGCGGAATCCGCTCGCTGGGACCGGCGAGCAGGGCGAGCGAGGGGACGGCGGGGGCGCCCGGCAGGCCGGGCAGGTGCTGGAGCGCGGTGACCGACGCGGGGTCCCAGGTCGCGAGGGCCTGCTGCTCGGCGGTGATGTCGTCGTCGTGCCACCTCGGATGGGCGGCGCGCAGCTCCCGCCGGCCGGCGTGCTTGCCGGCCCGCAGGGCGTCCAGGTCCCGTGGCCGGGGCAGCCAGGCGGGATCGCAGTGGACGGCTCGGGCGCAGCCGAGTCCCGGTACGGCGAGCAGCAGGGCGGCCGAGCCCAGGGAGTGGCCGATGGCGAGGTCGGGCGCCACGGGCAGGGTGTCGAGCAGGGCGGCGGCGAGCGCGGTGGGCGTGTACCCGGGGGCGGGCCCGCTGGCGCCGTGGCCGGGCAGGTCCACGGCGACCACCCGGTAGCCGTGCCCGGCGATCGCCGGGGCGACCCGGCTCCAGCCCCGCGAGTCCGACATGATGCCGTGCACCAGGACGGCCGTACGGGGCCCGTCGCCCCAGACCCGGACCGCGAGCATGGGTCCCTCCCGGTGAGGTCAGTCGGTGTCCCGCGGCGGCGGCGCGCTGCTGCCGCGGGGCAGCAGCACCGGGGTCGCGGCCGGGCCGGACGAGGGGTTGCGCCGGTGGACGACGTCGAACAGCCGGCGGGTGACATCGGCCCCGAACCCGAAGACGTCGTGGCTCATGGCCGACAGGTTGGGATGGGTCAGCTGGCACAGCTGGGAGTCGTCCCAGGCGATCAGGCTGACGTCCTTCGGCACGCTCAGGCCCATCTCGGCGGCCACGGACAGACCCGCCACGGCCATGATGTCGTTGTCGTAGATGATCGCCGTGGGCCGCTCCCGGGAGGCGAGCAGCGACCGGGTGGCCCGGGCGCCCTGCTCCCCGGAGTAGTCGGTGGTGAGGCTGCGGGCGGGCTCCAGGCCCAGTTCCGCCACCATCGCGTCGAGCGCGGCGGTACGGATCACGGTGTGGCCGAGCGCCGGGTGGCCGCCCACCCGGGCGATGCGCCGGTGGCCGAGGGCGGCGAGGTAGCGCACCGCCTCGTGCACCGCGGTCGCGTCGTCGGTCCACACCGAGGTGAAGTCGCCCGTCAGGGACGGGTGTCCGACGGCGACGGCGGGCAGCCCGATCGTCGCCAGCTCGGTGATCCGCGGGTCGTCGTGCTGGATGTCGACCAGGATCGACCCGGCGATCCGGCGGGACTGCCACCACTGGCGGTGGACGGCGATCTCCTGGGCGGTGTCCCGCACGAGGTGCAGCAGGAGCGAGCAGCCCTGCTCCTCCAGCACGGACTCGGCGCCGGAGATGAACTCCATGTAGAAGGGCTCCAGGCCGAGTTGCCGCGCCGGCCGGGCGATGACCAGGCCGACGGTGTCGCCCGCGCCGGTCGCCGAACCGGACAGCTTGATCGCCGCCTGGTTCGGCACCCAGCCCAGCTCCGCGACGGCGGCCATGATGCGCTCACGCGTGGCCTCCGAGACCCCGGGGCGGTTGTTGAAGGCCAGGGAGACCGCGCCCCGGGACACACCGGCGCGGGCTGCCACGTCCGAGATCGTGACGCGCCTCGGCCGGCGTGCCCCCTCATTCACGGACGGCTCCCGGCGTTGACGCAGAACAGCGCCGCCCGGGCGGCCTCCGCGGCGGGCCGCGCGCCGGTGACCCGCCATGTCGTGCTCTCGCCGGGCAGGAGCGTCACCCGCCCGTGGTCGGTACGGGCGTCCGCGTCCAGCCGGTCGGCCTGCAGCAGCAGGTCCCGTACGAGCGTGCCGGCCGTGACCGTGATCAGCGCGCCGTCGTCGCCGTCCGCGCTCACCTCCACCTCGTAGGAGGCGGCGGGGTAGGTGAACTCCCGGTCCGGGCAGGCGAAGTGCACCGCGCGCAGCCCGTCCGCGTCGGCGACCAGGAACTCCCGGCGCGCGTCGCCGAAGCGTGCGACCGACTCCGGCAGCCGCTCCAGGGCCACCTCCCGTCCGGCCGCCTTCAGCGCGACCTCGGCGTGGGCCAGCACCGTCCCGTCCGCACGGATCCGGCGGACCGTCACGGTGGTGTCCCAGACCGCCGCGCCCTGGTTGCAGCCCGCGAGCACCAGCTCGCCGTCGCGGTCCTGGATCGTCAGCAGCCGGTCGGCGTACAGGCGGCGCAGCTCGAACCAGAGGGGCTTGAGGCGGCCGTCGCCGTCGATCGCCGCCCAGGACGTGACCGGCCAGCAGTCGTTGAGCTGCCACAGCACCGTGCCCGCGCAGCGCGGCCAGTGGGAGCGCCAGTGCTCGACGCCCGCGGCCACGGCCCGCGCCTGGTTGAGCTGGGTCAGGTAGTGCCAGGTGTCGAAGTCGGCGGGCTCGGTGAAGTGCGGGGCGAGGCCCCGGTTCAGCTTGCCGTTGCCGTCCTCCGCCTTCTGGTGGTGCAGCATGCCGGGTGAGTCCGCCGCCAACGGCCGCTCCGTCAGGGCGCGTTCCAGCGTGGCGAGCGCGGGCGGCGCCTGCCAGCCGAACTCGGCGACGAAGCGCGGCACGGTGGTGAGGTAGTCGCTGTAGTCACGGCGGTTCCACACCTCCCAGGAGTGCGCGGTGCCGTGGTCGGGGTCGTTGGGAGTGTGGTCCCACGATCCCGACCAGGGGCTGCCCGCCCAGTACGGCCGGGTCGGGTCCGTCTGCGCCACGATGCGCGGCAGCAGGCCGAGGTAGTAGCCCTCGCCCCAGGAGTCGCCGGCCAGGGCCTGCTCCCAGTCCCAGTCGGCGAAGCCCCACAGGTTCTCGTTGTTGCCGTTCCACAGGACCAGCGACGGATGGGGCATCAGCCGGGTCACGTTCTCCCGGGCCTCGGCCTCGATCTCCGAGCGCAGCGGCTGCTCCTCGGGGTAGGCGGCGCAGGCGAACAGGAAGTCCTGCCAGACCATCAGGCCCAGTTCGTCGCACACGTCGTAGAAGGCCCGGTCCTCGTAGATGCCGCCGCCCCACACGCGCACCAGGTCCACGCCCGCCTGGGCGGCCTGGGTGAGGCGGGTGCGGTAGCGGTCGGCGGTGACGCGGGCGGGGAAGGCGTCGTCGGGGATCCAGTTCACGCCCCGGGCGAAGACCGGGGTGCCGTTGACGACCAGGGTGAAGGCGCTGCCTTGGGCGTCCGCCGAGGTGTCGAGCTCGATCGTGCGGAAGCCGATGCGGCGCTCCCAGCTGTCCAGGGCCTGGCCGCGGTCGGCATCGCCGAGGACGACGGTGCACCCGTACAGCGGCTGCTCGCCGTACCCGCGCGGCCACCACAGCCGCGCGTCCGGCACCCGCACCGTCACCGTCGCGGCGTGCTCCCCGGGTGCGACGGCGATCTCCGCGGACGCGTCCCCGACCGTGGCCACCAGCCGCAGGGCGCGGTCGTGTCCGGTCGCCGTGCGGTCCAGGTCGACGACGATCTCGGCGACACCGGTGCCGTCCTCGGCGACGGTGACCCGCGGACGGACCGCGGCCAGCCGGGCCGTGGACCACTGCTCGATGCGCGCCTCGCGCCACACCCCGGCCGTCACCAGGGTGGGACCCCAGTCCCAGCCGAACGAACAGGCCATCTTGCGTACGTAGTTGAACGGCTCGGGATAGGAGTTGGGCCGCTCCCCCAGCGCGGCCCGCACCGCCTCGGCCTCGGTGTAGGCGGAGGTGAAGGCGATGTCGAGCGGGGCGGGCCCGTCCGCCAGCAGGTCGGTGACGTCGTACCGGTAGGACCGGTGCATGTTGCGGGTACGGCCCAGCAGCCGGCCGCCCACGCGTACCGCGGCGACCGTGTCCAGACCGTCGAAGACCAGGTCCGCACGCTCGAACGCCCCGTCCCGCGCGGGCAGTTGAGTCGCATATGTCCAGTCGGCACGGCCCACCCAGGCGACCTCTTCCTCGTTGCGGTCGAGGTAGGGGTCGGCCAGCCATCCCGCCGCCATCAGGTCGGTGTGGACGCAGCCGGGAACCCGGGCCGGCACGGCGGTCCCGGCCAGCCCCGGGGGCGCCTGCTCGGGGGTGTGACGGTCGGTGTTCAGGCGCAGCGTCCAACCCTGGGACAGCGGGGTGCGGACCTTCATGCGGGACTCCTCGTGAGACGTGGTGCGGGCGCGGTGCGGGCGGGTCATTTGGTGGAACCGGCCGCGAAGCCGCTGTAGATGAAGCGCTGGAGCGCCAGGAAGACGATCAGGGTCGGCACGATCACCAGGATCGCGCCGGCGGAGATGGTCTCCCAGTGGGCGCCGAAGGGACCCTTGAACCGGAACAGGGCGGTGGAGATGGTGCCCAGCTCGGGGTCGGGCATGTAGAGGAAGGGCACGTAGAAGTCGTTGTAGACGGCGATGCCCTTGACGATGACGACCGTGGCCACGGCCGGCCGCAGCATCGGAAAGATGATCTTCCGGTAGATCGTCCAGTGGCTCGCCCCGTCGATACGCGCGGCCTCGTCCACGGACATCGGGATGGAGCGGATGAACTGCAGGAAGATGTAGATGGAGACGATGTCGGTACCGGTGTAGAGCAGGATCGGGGCCCAGCGGGTGTTGAAGGCGCCCAGTTCGTCGATCACTTGGAAGGTGGCGACCTGGGTGGTGACACTCGGGACCAGCGTGGCCAGCAGGAACAGGCCCATCACGAGCTTCTTCAGCCGGAACTGGAAACGGTCGATGGCGTAGGCGGTCATCGAGCCGATCAGTACGGTCCCGACGGTGGAGACCACGAGGATCAGCGCGGTGTTGCCGAACGCCCGCAGCATCGCGCCCTGTTCGAAGGCGGTGGCGTAGTTGGCGAAGTTGAACCAGTTGCCGGGGGGCGACAGCGGCCCGTCGTTCGCCACCTCCGACTGGGTCTTCAGCGACGTCAGCAGGACGACGCCGAGCGGGACGACGACCACGGCCGAGGCCAGCACCAGCGAGAGGTACTTCAGGAAGACGGCGGTCCGGGAGAGCGCGCCGCCGCGGGTGTCGGTGGTCACGAGAGCTCCACCCTCTCCTCGGGGATCAGCCGGCGCTGGACCCAGGTGATCAGCAGGATCAGGACCAGCAGGACGACGGCCGAGGCGGACGCCAGGCCGACCTTGTCGAACTGGAAGGCGAGCTTGACCGTCTGGATGACGAACGTCTCCGTGCCGTTGGCGCCGCCGGTCATGATGTACGGGATCTCGAAGACGGCCAGGGAGCCGGAGACGGCGAGGACGAAGCTCAGGCTGATGATGGGCTTGATGCTCGGCGCGATGATGTGCCGGAACTGCTGCCAGCGGTTGGCGCCGTCCAGCTGTGCCGCCTCGTACAGGTGCGGCGGGATCGACTGGATGGCGCCCAGGAAGAGCACCATGTTCAGCCCCATGAAGCGCCACACCGAGACCCCCGCCAGCGAGGGATTGGCCAGATCCGCGTCGCCCAGCCACAGACGCTCGCCCTCGACGCCGACCATGCGCAGCAGCGTGTCGAGCGTTCCGTCGGGCTGGAAGAAGTACAGGAACACGAAGCCGACGGCCACCCCGTTGATCAGGTAGGGGAAGAACAGCAGGCCCTTGAACAGGTTGCGGAACCGGGTGTCGAAGCTGAGGACCGTCGCGAAGTACAGGGCGAGAGCGATCTGCACGACGGAGGCCACCAGGTAGAAGCCGCTGACGAGGAACACCTCGAACCGGGCGGGCCGCGTGACCAGGTCGGTGTAGTTCTCCCCGCCCACGTAGGAGCGGGTGGGGCTGACACCGTCCCAGTCGGTGAAGCTGTAGCCGATCATGTCGGCCACCGGGAGATAGGTGAACATCACCAGCAGCGTCAGCGGGGCGGCCAGGAAGAGCCAGGGGGTCAGGGCCGTGGCGCGGTGGCGTCTGCCGGTGCCTGGCCGGCCGGCGCCGGGCTCGGGAGGCGGTGCGCTTCCCCGGCCGGCGGCAGGTGCCCCGGCGCGGGTCTTCTGGGCAGCGGTCATCTCATGGTTCCTCGTGGTGGGTTCCCGGTCGGGCCTGCTGAGCGGCGGCGGCACGGCGATCGAGGGGCGCGTGCCGTCCCGGTGCGGCCGGGACGGCCCTGCGCGGTGGTGTCCGCCGTAGCGTGGTGCGGTCAGCCGCCGAGGGTCTGCTGCGCCTCGGACCACTTGCCGTTCAGCTCGTCGAAGTAGCTGTCCATGTCGCCGTCGGCGGCGCCGCGGGCGACGTCCACCAGCTTCTGCCGGTAGTCCTGAGCGGTGATACCGACCTCGGACGCCTTGTCGATCTCGCTGACCTCGGCCCGCTTCTTCTGGTGCTGCTGGATCAGGGTGACATCGTTGTCGGCGAAGTCCTCGAGTGTGTCCGGCAGCGGGGTGCCCTTGACGGAGGAGATGGATCCCTCGGCGGCGGCCTGGCCGGACTTGGTGATGTACCAGTCGATCCACGCCCGGGCGGCGGCCTTCCGGTCGGAGTGGACGTTGACCGCGTACTGGTAGTCAGGGCGCAGCACGGAGCAGAACTTCCCGTCCTTCTGCGCGGGGAACGGCATGAACCCGATGTCCTCGGGGTTCTCACCGGCCGCCTCGGCCGCGGCCGTCATCTGGGAGATCGCCCAGGAGCCGAGCCACATCGACGCGACCTCGCCGGTCGCGATCCGGGACTTGGAGTCCTCCCAGTTGGTGGTGGTGGGGTCGGTCTCGGAGAGCTTCTTGTCGACGATCGTGTAGAGGAGCTTGTCGATCGTGTGCAGGTCCGAGCCCTCGCTCCAGGGCTCCTCCGTCGTCGCCAGCGCGTCGTAGGCACCGGGGTCGCAGGCGGGGGAACCCACCGCGTTCGTCCAGTTGGTGAGCGGCCAGCCGTCCTTGTAGTTCGTGTAGTACGGCGTGACGCCGGTCTTCGCCTTGATCGTCTGGAGGTCCGCGACGAACTCCTCGGGCGTGGCGGGCCATTCGGTGATGCCGGCCTTCTTCCAGACCGCCTTGTTGTAGACGAACCCGTTGGCCACACCGATGTTGGCGAGGCCGTAGACCTGGCCGTCCACGGTGGCGTGGTCGGTGTAGTCGAACTTCGCCGACAGTTCCTCGGCCTTGCCCAGGGGGGCGAAGAAGGTGGGGTACTGCTCCACGGACAGGGAGTTGGGGATCAGCAGGACGTCACCGTACTTGTCGGTGTTCATCCGGATCTTGGTCTCGCCCTCGTAGTCGGTCAGTCCCTCGAACTTGACCTTCACACCCGGGTACACCTTGCGGAACTCCGCGGCGTACTTCTTCAGGGTGCCGTCGGCTATCTGGTCCGTCCGGTTGGTGAGGACAGTGATCTCGCCCGACACCTTCGCCGGATCGCTCGGCGGAGCGGCGATCTCGCCACGCTGGTCGTCCTCCTGACCGCTACAGGCTGTGGCCGCCACCATGGTCGCAGCCACAAGAGCCACCCAACTTCTCCGCATCCCCGCCACCTCTCATCGCGAACTGTCGACGCCAGACCGAGCAGAACGCCGCGTTCGACCACGGCACCCCCGGCCTGATGAGCGCTCAACGTAGACGTAACGTCGTGGCAATGTCCATAGACCGGTCTAGATCGATTTCCCCAATCCTGACGGCCTTGATCTGCGGCTTTACTAAACCATGACTAAATCGGACCGGGCCGGGACGCACGCTGTGGCGGAGCTGCGCGCACCGCTGGACATCGTTGTCAAAGGCGTGCTCCGATAGGGGCGCCGTCCCCCTCCAGCACCCACCCCACTCCCCCGGAGACCGATCACGATGAGTAGTCAGGAAAGTGCCGCCCCCACCCTGGGCGATGCCCTGATAGCCGCCCTCGACATAGGGGGGACCAAGATCGCGGGTGCGCTCGTCACGAGGGACGGCACCCTCGTCCACCGCGTGCGCCGCCCCACCCCGGCCCAGGGCTCGGCGGACACCCTCCTCGACACGGTGCACCACGTGCTGGACGCCCTGGCCGCCGACCCGCGGTGGGACACCGTCCGCGCCCTCGGCATCGGCAGCGCCGGCCCGGTCGACCTGGCGCACGGATCCGTCAGCCCCGTGAACATCCCCGCCTGGCGCGGCTTCCCGCTCGTCGCGGCGGTCGGCGCCCACCCGGCGCTGGCGCGCCTACCCGTCGTCCTGGCGGGCGACGCGGTGGCCATGGCCGCGGCCGAGCACCGCCACGGCGCGGCGCGCGGCCACGGAAACGCCCTGTGCCTGGTGGTGTCCACGGGCGTGGGCGCCGGTCTGGTCCTCGACGGCCGGGTCCGCCACGGCCGCACCGGCAACGCCGGTCACCTCGGGCACATCAGCGTCGACTTCGACGGCGACCCCTGCCCGTGCGGTGCGCGCGGCTGCCTGGAGGGCATCGCCAGCGGTACGGCCATCACCCGCCACGCGCTCTCGCTCGGCTGGCGCCCGCCCGCGACGCCGGACGCCTCGGCGGTCGCCACCGCGGCCCGGGCCGGCGACCCGGCCGCCGTAGCCGCCTTCGACCGTGCGGCCCGCGCCCTGGCAGCGGGCATCGCGGCCACGGCCGCCCTGGTCGAGATCGACATCGCGGTGATCGGCGGCGGCGTCGCCCAGGCGGGCGAGGTCCTCTTCTCCCCCCTCACCCACCACCTGCGCCGCTACGCGGCCATGCCGTTCCTGAACCATCTGCACGCCGTCCCGGCCGAGTTGGGCCCGGACTCCGGCCTGGTGGGCGCAGCGACCCTGGCGGAGACGGCAGCTCAGGAACCCTTGGCGGCAGGCTCCAGAATCGCCACGCACTCCACATGATGAGTCATCGGAAACAGATCGAACACCCGCAACGTCCGCACCCGATACCCCCCGTCCCGGAAGTACCCCAAGTCCCGCGCCAGCGCCGCCGGATCGCAGGCCACGTACGCGATGCGCCGGGCGCCCAGGGACGACAGGTGTGCCACCGTCTTGCGGCCCGCGCCCGCCCGCGGCGGGTCCAGGACGATGAGGTCGACCTCCGTGATACCCGTGCGCGGCAGCACCGCCTCGACCTTGCCCTGTTCGATCCGGACCCGGTCGAAGTCCGCGAGGTTGTGCCGGGCGTCCTCGACCGCACGCTTGCCGGACTCGATGCCGAGCACCGCGCCCTGGTCGCCGAGGCGGTCGGCGAGGGCGCCCGCGAAGAGGCCGACGCCGCAGTACAGGTCGAGCGCCATGTCGCCCTTGCGCGGCAGCAGTCCCTGCATCACCGCCGTGACCAGGGTGTCCGCCGCCTTCGGGTGGACCTGCCAGAAGCCGCCGCTGCCCACGCGGTGCGTCCGGCCGTCGGCCCGCTCACGGACGAAGGCGCGGCCGTGGACGCGGTGAACGCCGCCGTCCTTCTCCTCGACCCGCATGACGGACACCGGCTTGTTCAGCTCGACCAGGGGGAGCCGCGCGCCCGGCCTGGGCTCGAGGATCACCATGCGGTCCTGGGAGCCGGTCGCCGCGATGGCCTCCACGGACGCCATCCCGGACCAGTCACGGTCCTCGATGCCCAGCTCGCTCACACCCTCGGCCGCGATCATGCAGTGCTCGATCGGCTCGACCTCGTGCGAGCGGTGCCGGCGCAGACCCGCGCGGCCCGTCTCGGCGTCCACCGCGTACTGCACGCGCGTGCGCCACTGCGGCACCTGCCCGGCGGGCAGCTTGTCGCCCTCGGCGGGCATCACCGTGCCGTCCCAGCCGGCCTCCTCGGGCGTGAGCCCGGCGAGCCGCGCCAGCTGCTCCGTGACGACCTCGCCCTTGAGCCGCCGCTGCGCCCCCGGCTTGGCGTGCTGCCAGTCGCAGCCGCCGCAGCGGCCGGGGCCGGCGTACGGACAGGGCGCCTCGATGCGGTCCTTGGACGCGTCGAGCACCTCGACGGCGTCCGCGCGCAGGAAGCGGGCGCCCTCCTCACCCTCGGTGACCCGGGCGACCACCCGCTCCCCGGGCAGCGTGTGCCGCACGAAGAGGACCTGGCCCTCGTCGGTGCGGGCGATGCAGTGGCCGCCGTGGGCGACGGGGCCGACCTCGACCTCGTACTCCAGCCCCACCAGCGACTTCTTCGGTTCTGCCTGCATGGCGGGGTGACTCCAGGTGCGTAGAGGTTCGAGCCGGGACAACAGCCGCCGGGACAACAGCCCACCAGTCTACGACTGTTTCGAGGACTCCTTCGCCCGCTCCTGAGCCGGCCCCCGCCGCACGGAACCCGGCGCGGTCCAGTCCTGCCGCTTGCGGGCCCGCTTCTTCGCGACCTCGGAGGACTGCAGCTGGTAGGGCACCGACGTCACCATGACACCCGGCGTGAACAGCAGCCGCCCCTTCAGCCGCAGGGCGCTCTGGTTGTGCAGCAGATGCTCGTACCAGTGGCCGACGACGTACTCGGGGATGATCACGGACACGGCCTCGCGCGGCGACTCGCGGCGCAGGTTCTTGACGTACTCGATGATCGGCCGGGTGATCTCGCGGTAGGGCGAGTCGAGGACCTTCAGCGGTACGTCGATGCCGCGCCGCTCCCACTCGGCCTTGAGGGACTTGGTCTCGGCCGGGTCGACGTTGACGCTGAGCGCTTCCAGGGTGTCGGTACGCATCAGCTTGGCGTACGCGAGGGCGCGCAGCGTGGGCCGGTGGATCTTGGAGACCAGGACCACGGAGTGCACCCGGGAGGGGCGGACGCTGTCGTCGGTCGGGCCGTCGGGCGCCGCGATCTCCTCGGAGACCCGGTCGTAGTGCTTCCGGATCGCGGACATGGTCGCGTAGAAGATCACCATGCCGAGCAGGGCGACCCAGGCGCCGTGGGTGAACTTGGTGACCAGGACGACGACCAGGACCAGGCCGGTGAAGAAGGCGCCGAAGGTGTTGATCGCGCGGGAGCGGATCATACGGCGGCGCTTGGCCGGGTCGGTCTCGGTGCGCAGATGGCGGTTCCAGTGCCGGACCATGCCGGTCTGGCTCAGCGTGAAGGAGACGAACACGCCGACGATGTAGAGCTGGATCAGCCGCGTGGAGTCGGCGCCGTAGATCCACACCAGCAGGATGGCCGCGCCGGCCAGCAGCACGATGCCGTTGGAGAACGCGAGGCGGTCGCCGCGGGTGTGCAGCTGGCGGGGCAGGTAGCGGTCCTGGGCGAGGATCGAGCCGAGCAGCGGGAAGCCGTTGTACGCGGTGTTCGCCGCGAGGAACAGGACCAGGGCCGTGGCGGCGGCGAGCAGGAGGAAGAGGAACGAGCCGTCACCGAAGACGGCGGCCGCGACCTGCGAGATCACCGGGTGCTGGACGTAGTCGCTGCCGACGGGCACGCCGTCCTCGATGAGGTCCTTGGCCGGGTTCTCCGCCATGTGCACATCGGTGGCCATGGCGAGCCCGATGATGCCGCAGAACATGGTGACCGCGAGGCCGCCCATCAGGGCGAGGGTGGTCGCCGCGTTCCTCGACTTGGGCTTGCGGAAGGCGGGGACGCCGTTGCTGATCGCCTCGACACCGGTGAGCGCGGCACAGCCGGAGGAGAAGGCGCGCAGCAGCAGGAAGACCAGCGCGAAGCCGGCCAGGCCCTCGTGCTCGGGCTTGATCTCGAAGTCGGCGGTGGGCGACTTCATGGTCTCGTCGAGGACCAGGCCCTGGAACGCGCCCCAGGCGATCATGAGGAAGACACCGGCGACGAAGACGTACGTCGGGATCGCGAAGAGCTTGCCGGACTCCTTCACCCCGCGCAGGTTCATCAGCGTCAGCAGCACGATGATGCCGATCGCGCAGAACACCTTGTGCTCGACGACGAACGGGATGGCGGAACCCAGGTTCTCCACGCCGGAGGAGATGGACACGGCCACGGTGAGCACGTAGTCCACGAGCAGCGCGCTGGCCACGGTCAGCCCGGCCCTGGGGCCGAGGTTGGTGTTGGCCACCTCGTAGTCGCCGCCGCCGCTCGGGTAGGCGTGCACGTTCTGCCGGTAGGAGGCGACGACCGTGAACATCAGGACGACGACCGCGACCGCGATCCAGGGGCTGAAGTGGTACGCCGACACGCCCGCGATGGAGAGGACCAGCAGCACCTCGCCGGGCGCGTAGGCCACGGAGGAGAGCGGGTCGGAGGCGAAGACGGGCAGTGCGATGCGCTTCGGCAGGAGCGTTTCCCCGAGCCGGTCACTGCGCAGTGCGCGCCCGATCAGGATCCGTTTGGGCACGTCGGTCAGTTTGGACACAACAGAGGATCGTAGGCGTTCGAACGGGCTGCCGCCCACCCGCCACCCCCCTTACGGGCGGCCCCTGCTCTCCGGGTGAAAACGGGGGTGGCGCGGCTGCGGATTCCGCAGGCCGGAGCGTCGGCATGTCTATATGACTAAACCCGCTGGTTCTGCCCGCCGTTGCCGCCCTCCGGAGGTCCCATGGACACCACCGCCCAGCTGATCGGCGCCGCCGCCGCGCTCGTCGGCCTCGGAATCCTGACACTTGCGAGCGTCCGCAGCATCAACCGCCGCTGATCGACCCGTCCCGACGGCAACCGTGCACAGGGGTGCCGACGTCCTACCGCGCGTGTGTAGCTTGGGCGTCGATCTGAGACCCTGATCTGGCTGAGCAGTAACTCTTGACTTCGGAAGGACGGTCGTGCACATCGTCATCATGGGCTGCGGAAGAGTGGGTTCCGCTCTCGCCCAGACCCTGGAGCAACAGGGGCACACGGTCGCTGTGATCGATCAGGACCCCACCGCCTTCCGCCGGCTCGGCCCCGGTTTCGGTGGCCGCCGGGTCACCGGCATCGGCTTCGACCAGGACACCCTGCGCGAGGCGGGCATCGAGGAGGCCGGTGCCTTCGCAGCCGTCTCCAGCGGCGACAACTCCAACATCATCTCCGCGCGCGTGGCCCGCGAGATGTTCGGCGTGGAGAACGTCGCGGCCCGTATCTACGACCCCCGCCGTGCCGAGGTCTACCAGCGCCTGGGCATCCCGACCGTGGCGACCGTGCGCTGGACCGCCGACCAGATGCTGCGCCGGCTGCTCCCCTCGGGCGCCGAGCCGCTGTGGCGCGACCCCACCGGTGGCGTCCAGCTCGCCGAGGTGCACACCTCCCCGGCCTGGGTGGGCCACAAGATCAGCAGGCTCCAGGAGGAGACGGGCGTCCGCGTGGCGTTCCTGACCCGCCTCGGTGAGGCCATCCTGCCCAGCTCGCAGACGGTGTTGCAGGAGGGCGACCTGGTGCACGTGATGATGCGCACCGACGAGGTCGACAAGGTCGAGGCGGCGTTCGCCCAGGGTCCCGAAGAGGAGAGCGGTCACTGATGAGGGTCGCCATTGCCGGTGCCGGCGCCGTCGGCCGCTCGATCGCGGGCGAGCTGCTGGAGAACGGCCACGAAATCCTGCTGATCGACAAGGCGCCGACCGCCATCTCGGTCGAGCGCGTCCCGCAGGCGGAGTGGCTGCTCGCCGACGCCTGCGAGATCACGTCCCTGGACGAGGCCGCGCTGCAGCGCTGCAACGTCGTGATCGCCGCGACCGGCGACGACAAGGTGAACCTGGTCGTCTCCCTGCTGGCGAAGACGGAGTACGGCGTCCCGCGCGTCGTCGCCCGCGTCAACAACCCCAAGAACGAGTGGCTCTTCAACGAGTCCTGGGGCGTCGACGTCGCCGTGTCCACCCCCCGCCTGATGTCCGCCCTGGTCGAGGAGGCGGTCAGCGTCGGCGACCTGGTCCGGCTGCTGCGCTTCAGCCACGGCGACGCCAACCTCGTCGAGCTGACCCTGCCCGAGGAGTCGGCGCTGGCCGGCACCCAGGTCGGCGATGTGGAGTGGCCGCAGGACACCTCGCTGGTCACCATCATCCGCGGCACCCGGGTGCTCACCCCGACCCGCGACGACTCCCTGGAGGCGGGCGACGAGCTGCTGTTCGTGGCCGCCCAGGCCCGCGAGGAACAGCTGGAGGACCTGCTCTCGGTACGCCGCGAGCAGCCTGCCGACTGAGGCCGTACGACGGCGAAGGGCGCCCCGGGATCACCCGGGGCGCCCTTCTTCTCGTACCGTCAGCCGGCGGCCTGCCGATCCTTCTCGGCCTTCTCCGCCGCCTCCATCTCCGCGAACACGTCGATCGGCGCGGGGGCCTTGGCGAGGAAGACCCAGGTCAGCCAGACGGCCAGTAGGAACGGCGGGATCTTCAGGGAGACCAGGACCCAGCCCAGCTGCTCGGTGTCCGCCCACCAGTACAGCGGGAAGAGGATCGCGCACTTGGCGAGCAGGATCGCGCCCCAGGCGTAACTGGCCTTGGCGTACGCCTTCTTGCGGCCGGGGTTGCGGGTGCGCCAGGAGAGGTTCTCCTTGAAGACCGGGCCGAGGATCAGGCCGATCAGCGGGACACCGCACAGGGTGGTGATGATGTACGCCAGGCCCAGGCCCAGCGTGTAGAGCATGCCGGGCAGGTAGAAGTCCTTGGCGTTGCCGGTCATCATCGCGAAGACGACACCGAAGGCGACGCCGAAGACACCGCTGAAGGCGTGCTTGACGGTGTCCTTCATCACCAGGCGGACGGCGACGAGCAGCAGGGACACACCGAGCGCGGCGATCGCCGACAGGTGCAGGTCCTTGTTGATGGTGTAGATCGTGACGAAGAGCAGTCCGGGCAGCACCGTCTCGATCATGCCGCGCAGGCCGCCGAAGGCTTCGAACAGCGCGTCCTGGGTCACCGCCCGGGAGTCGTGCCCGCCTTCTGCGGTGGTGTCTTCGGTCGGCTTGTCGAGCGACGTCACCGGCTACTCCCGTCCGAGCGGTCTCAGTTCGTATTTCGGGTTGAACAGCACCCGGCGGCCCCGGCTCATCGAGATCCGGCCCGATGCGATCAGCTTGCGCCCCGGCTCTATGCCCACGATGGAGCGTCTGCCGAGCCACACCACGTCCAGCGCGGCGGAGCCGTCGAACAGCTCGGCCTCCAGGGCCGGGACCCCGGCACGCGGCCGCAGGGTGACCGTGCGCAAGGTACCAGTAACCGTGACTATCTGTCGGTCCCGGCAGTCACCGATGCGGGTACAGCCGGCCGTCGCGGAGTCCTCGCGCAGTTCCTCGGACTCCAGGTCCTCCTGCGACGAGGAGAGCCGGTCGAGCATGCGCCGGAACCGGCCCGCCGGTTTCTCGGATCGAGGAACAGAACTCATGTCTGAAGCGTACCGGGGCACACCGACACCTACGTAACCCCCGGGGAGCGGCGGGAGACGGTGGGACCGGCCCCGACTTGCCTAAAACCTTTAGGCAATCCCATAATGGCTTTCGGCAAAAGGAAGGGCGATCATGGTACGTGCAGGACTCACCCCGGAGCTGCTGACCCGGGCCGGGGCGGAGCTGGCCGACGAGGTCGGCTTCGACCGGGTGACCGTCTCGGAGCTCGCCCGCCGGTTCGACGTGAAGGTCGCGAGCCTGTACTCGCATCTGAAGAACTCCCACGAGCTCAGGACCCGCATCGCCCTGCTCGCCCTGGAGGAGCTCGCCGACCGGGCGGCGGACGCCCTGGCGGGCCGGGCCGGCAAGGACGCCCTGACCGCGTTCGCCGACGTCTACCGCGACTACGCCCGCTCCCACCCCGGCCGCTACGCCGCGACCCGCTACCGCCTCGACCCCGAGACGGCCGCCCGCAGCGCCGGGGTGCGGCACGCCCAGATGACCCGGGCGATCCTGCGCGGCTACGACCTGGCCGAGCCGGACCAGACCCACGCCGTCCGCCTCCTGGGCAGCGTCTTCCACGGCTACGTCGACCTGGAACTGGCCGGCGGCTTCAGCCACAGCTCCCCCGGCAGCGAGGAGTCCTGGACGCGGATCCTGGATGCCCTCGACGCCACCCTGCGCACCTGGCCCCCCTCCTGAAAGCCCACTCCATGCAGACGACGCCCCTCACCCCCGCCCTCGTCCGCGGCGCCCTCGACCTGGAGCGCACCGAGCACGGGCTGCTCCCGCACCGGCTCCCCGCGCGGGCCCGCGCCCAGTGCGCCGACCCCCAGCTCGCCATGGTCGAGTCCCAGCCCTCCGGCGTACGCCTCGCCTTCCGCACCCGGGCCACCACCGTCGAACTGGACACGCTCCCCACCAAGCGGTCCTACGTCGGCGTCCCGCCCCGCCCGGACGGCCTGTACGACCTGCTCGTCGACGGCACGCTGACCCACCAGGCCGTGGCGGCCGGCGGCAACACCCTGATCGTCGACATGGCCACCGGCACCACCGAGCACCGCCCCGGACCGGTCGCCACGGTGCTCTTCTCCGGGCTGCCGGCCCGCGAGAAGGACGTGGAGATCTGGCTGCCGCACAACGAGACCACCGAACTGGTGGACCTGCGCGCCGACGCCCCCGTCGAGCCCCTGCCCGACCGCGGCCGCAAGGTCTGGCTGCACCACGGCAGTTCCATCAGCCACGGCTCCGACGCGGCGAGCCCCACCGGCATCTGGCCCGCCCGCGCCGCGACCCTGGCCGGAGTGGAGCTGATCAACCTGGGCTTCGGCGGCAGCGCCCTCCTGGACCCCTTCACCGCCCGCGCGATGCGGGACACCCCGGCCGACATGATCAGCGTCAAGATCGGCATCAACCTGGTCAACCTGGACCTGATGCGGCTGCGCGCCTTCACGCCCGCCGTCCACGGCTTCCTCGACACCATCCGCGACGGCCACCCCGACACCCCGCTGCTGGTCGTCTCCCCGATCCTGTGCCCCATCCACGAGGACACCCCGGGCCCCGGCGCCTTCGACCCGGCCGCCCTGAGCACCGGACACCTGAAGTTCCAGGCCCTCGGCGACCCCGCGGAGCGGGCCACCGGCAAACTGACCCTCAAGGTGATCCGCGAGGAGCTGTCCCGGATCGTCGAACAGCGCACCCCCGAGGACCCGAACCTCGGCTACCTCGACGGCCTGGACCTCTACGGCGAACAGGACTGGGCCGAGTTCCCCCTTCCCGACGACCTCCACCCGGACGCGGCCACCCACCGCCTGATCGGCGACCGCTTCGCGAAACTCGTCCTCCAGGCCTAGTCAGCCCTGGTCAGCCCTGGTCAGCGCTCGAAGCGGTACCCCATCCCGGGTTCCGTGACGAAGTGCTTCGGGTGCGAGGGGTCCGCCTCCAGCTTCCGTCTCAACTGGGCCATGTACACCCGCAGATAGTTCGTCTCGGTCCCGTAGGACGGCCCCCAGACCTCCTGCAGCAGCTGCTTCTGGCCGACCAGCCGCCCGGCGTTGCGGACCAGGACCTCCAGCAGGTGCCACTCGGTCGGCGTCAGCCGGACGTCGGCCCCGGCACGGTTGACCTTCTTCGCGGCCAGATCGACGGTGAACGTGCCCGTCTCGACGATCACCTCCTCATCGCCGCCGAGCGGCTCGGCGCGCCGGACCGCCGCCCGCAGCCGGGCCAGCAGCTCGTCCATGCCGAACGGCTTGGTGACGTAGTCGTCGGCGCCCGCGTCCAGCGCCTCGACCTTCTCGTCGGAGGAGTGCCGGGCGGACAGCACGAGGACCGGCACCCGGGTCCAGCCGCGCAGACCCCGGATGACGTCGACGCCGTCCATGTCGGGCAGACCGAGGTCGAGGACGACCACATCAGGATGGCGGGCGGCGGCGAGTTGGAGGGCGCCGGCGCCGTCGTGCGCGGCGTCCACCTCGTACTTGCGGGCCTTGAGGTTGATCACCAGGGCCCGCACGATCTGCGGATCGTCGTCGATCACGAGCACCCGGGTCATGGGGCCTCCTGCCTTTCGGGTTGGGGTACGTCCGGTACGGGGGGCAGTACGAGTTCGCCGGCGGCTACGCGGAGCGTGAACACCATCGTCAGGCCGCCGCCCGGGGTGTCCTCCGCGTTCAGCGTCCCGCCCATCGCCTCCGCGAACCCCCGCGCCACCGCGAGCCCTAGTCCCACCCCGGCCCCGCGCGGCGCGTCACCGTACCGCTGGAAGGGCGCGAAGATCCGCTCCTTGGCGTCATCGGGGACACCGGGTCCGCGGTCCACGACCCGTACCTCGACGCGGTCGGCGAGGGAGCTGGCGGAGACGAGGACGCGGGCGCCGGGCGGGCTGTACTTGACGGCGTTCTCGACGACGTTGGCGACCGAGCGCTCCAGCAGCCCGGGGTCGACGGCGACGATGGGCAGGGTCTCGGGGATGTCGAGTTCGACGCTGTCCTCGGGCACCCCGCCGAGCGCCACCGGCACCACTTCGTCCAGGCCGGTCCCGCGGAGGATCGCGCTGACCGTGCCGGTCTGCAGGCGGGACATGTCGAGCAGGTTGCCGACCAGGTGGTCGAGGCGGTCGGCGCCCTCCTCGATCCCGGCCAGCAGCTCCGCCTCGTCCTCCTGCGACCAGGCCACGTCGTCCGAGCGCAGGCTGCTCACGGCCGCCTTGATCCCCGCGAGCGGAGTGCGCAGATCGTGGCTGACGGCGGCCAGCAGCGCCGTACGGATGCGGTTGCCCTCGGCCAGCGCGCGGGCCTGCTCGGCCTCCTCGTGGAGCCGGCGCCGGTCCAGGACGACGGCGGCCTGCGCGGCGAACGCGGCCAGCACCCGGCGGTCCTCGGCGGGGAGCACCCGGCCGGTCAGCGCCAGCGCCAGGTGATCGCCGACCGGCATGTCCACGTCCGCGTCCTCGGGCCGCCGCACGGGCCCGCCCTGGCCGGCGCTGCCGGCGCAGGTCCATGGATCGAGGTCGCCCGCCCGCTCCAGCAGGGCCGCCGACTCCATCCCGAAGGTCTCCCGGACCCGTTCCAGCAGCGCCTCGACGCTGGTCTCGCCGCGCAGCACGTCCCCGGCGAGGAAGGAGAGGATCTCGGACTCGGCGCGCAGCCGGGCGGCCTGGTGGGTGCGGCGGGCGGCGAGGTCGACCACCGAGGCCACCGACACCGCCACGGCCACGAAGATCACCAGGGCCAGGATGTTCTTCGGGTCGGCGATGGTGATCCGGTGCACGGGCGCGGTGAAGAACCAGTTCAGCAGCAGCGATCCGGTCAGCGCCGAGGCCAGCGCGGGCAGCAGCCCGCCGAGCAGTGCCGCCGCCACCGTCAGGGCCAGGAACAGCAGCATGTCGTTGGTGAGGCCCAGGTCGGCGTCGACGTGGGTCAGCAGCAGGGTGAGCAGGGCCGGACCGCCGACCCCGGCCAGCCAGCCCCACACGATCCGCGACCGGCCGAGCCGGGCTCCCCGGGCGACCGGCAGCCCGCGCCCCTTGGCGGCCTCTTCGTGGGTGACGATGTGCACGTCGAGGTCGGGCCCCGACTCCCGGGCGACGGTCGCCCCGACGCCGGGCCCGAAGACGTACTGCCAGGTCTTGCGGCGCGAGGAGCCGAGCACGATCTGGGTGGCGTTCACCCCGCGCGCGAAGTCCAGCAGGGCGGCCGGGATGTCGTCGCCCACGACATGGTGGAAGGTGCCGCCCAGCTCCTCCACGAGGGTGCGCTGTACGGCGAGTTCCTCGGGCGAGGCCGAGGTCAGGCCATCGCTGCGGGCGATGTAGACGGCGAGGACCTCACCGCCGGCGCCCTTCTCGGCCAGCCGCGCGGCCCGCCGGATCAGGGTCCGGCCCTCGGGGCCGCCGGTGACACCGACCACGATCCGCTCGCGCGAGCCCCAGATCCTCGACACCCGGTGCTCGCCGCGGTAGGCGCGCAGGTACTCATCGGCCCGGTCGGCCACCCACAGCAGCGCCAGCTCGCGCAGAGCGGTGAGGTTGCCGGGCCGGAAGTAGTGGGACAGGGCCGCGTCGACCTTGTCGGGCCGGTAGACGTTGCCGTGCGCCAGCCGCCGGCGCAGGGCCTGCGGGGACATGTCGACCAGCTCGATCTGGTCGGCGCGGCGCACCACCTCGTCCGGCACGGTCTCCCGCTGCCGTACGCCGGTGATGGACTCCACGACGTCGCCCAGCGACTCCAGGTGCTGGATGTTGACCGTCGATATGACGTCGATCCCGGCCGCGAGCAGCTCCTCGACGTCCTGCCAGCGCTTGGCGTTGCGGGAGCCGGGGACATTGGTGTGGGCGAGCTCGTCCACCAGCGCCACCCGGGGCCGCCGGGCGAGGACGGCGTCGACGTCCATCTCGGAGAAGGTGCCGCCGCGGTAGGCCGGCGTCCGGCGCGGGATCTGCTCCAGGCCGTGCAGCAGCACCTCGGTGCGCGGCCGGTCGTGGTGCTCCACGAACGCCACCACGCAGTCGGTGCCCCGCTCGGCACGCCGGTGCGCCTCGGAGAGCATCGCGTACGTCTTGCCGACGCCCGGTGCCGCACCGAGATAGATCCTGAGCCTGCCGCGTCCCACAGCGTCGACCTTACGACCCGCAAACCGGGCATATGCCGCCGGGTGCGGCAGCCGGTGCGTCCTTGACACAACCCTGACGCACCGACCCGGTGGCGGCCGCGAGCAGTCCGGTTCGTACGCCGTCAAGACCCCCGCGCACGCGAGAGGACCGCATGCGAGAGGGCCGCACCCCCTCGGGGGTACGGCCCTCTCGCTCAGGCCTGTCTAACGGACCTCGGTGATCTCCGGTCCGCGCTGCAACTGCCCCATGCCGCCCGAGAACCGGGATCCGGCATCCTCCTGCTGGACCCCCTCGGGGACCATCTGGGCGTCGTTCGGCAGCTTCAGGACGATCGGGTCGCGGGGCGCCATCGGGCCCTCGCCGCGGACCACGACCGTGTCCCGGAAGATCTGCTCCAGCAGCCCGGCCGCCTGCGGCTGCACCGCACCCTGGCCCGAGATCACTCCGCGCAGGAACCAGCGCGGCCCGTCCACACCGACGAACCGCACGACCTGGAAGCCGCCCGTGCCGTCCGGCAGCTGCACCGGGACCTGCGCCCGCAGCTCCCAGCCCAGCGGGCCCTCGACCTCGTCGATGATGCCGCCCTGCTGGGTGATGCCGGAGCCGATCTCCTCGCGCACCTCGCCCCAGATGCCCTCGCGCTTGGGGGCGGCGAAGGCCTGCAGCTGGATGGCGCTGTCGCGCAGGACGACGGTCGCCGCGACGATCGCGTCGCCCGCGACCTCGACCCGCAGCTCCATGCCCTCGACCCCGGGCACGAAGAGCCCGCCCAGGTCGACCCGGCCCTCGCCGGGCTCACGCACCTCGGTGCTGTCCCACGGCCCGTCGGGCCGCGGCTCCGGCTCCAGCCGCACGCGCTCGCGCGTGCCCTCGTCGTCCGCCTCGGTGTCGACGCCGTCGACGACCTGCTCGGGCTCGCCGGCCGCGTCCTCGGCGGCACCCTTCTTCTTGCGACGTCCGAACACGTCACTGTCCTTCCCGGTCGGATACGACCGAAGCGTATCTAGTCCCACCCGTCGTGCCGCCCTCGGCGGCCTGACCGCTTGTGCCGCGCCCGCCGTCCACGGCGGCGTGCCCACCGGTGGACCCGAAGCCCCCCTCGGCCCGCGCCGAGCCGGGAAGCTCCGCGACCTCCTGGAAGCGGACCCTCTCGACCTGCTGGACGACCAGTTGGGCAATCCGGTCGAAGCGCTCGAACCGCACGGACTCGCGCGGGTCGAGATTCACCACGATCACCTTGATCTCCCCACGGTACCCGGCATCAACCGTCCCCGGGGCATTCACCAGGGCAACACCGCAGCGGGCGGCCAGACCGGAACGTGGGTGCACGAAGGCCGCGTACCCCTCGGGGAGCGCCACAGACACCCCCGTCGGCAGCACCGCGCGCTCGCCCGGCTTCAGTTCACAGGCCTTGGTGGTGCGCATATCCGCGCCGGCGTCGCCGGGATGCGCGTACGACGGCAGCGGTACGTCCGGGTCGACGCGGCGGATCAGCACGTTCAGGGGGGCACGGCTCACGGGTTCACCTCGAAGGCGCGGGCCCGCCGCACCTGGTCCGGGTCGTTCATGGCGGCCTGGATCTCCTCCTGGCGGCCGTTGTCGATGAAGTGGTCGACCTTGACCTCGACGAAGAGCGCGTCGGCGCGGACGGCGACGGGTCCTTCGGGGCCGCCGACGCGTCCGGTGGCGGTGCAGTAGATCTTCCGCCCGGCCACCGCGGTCACCTCGGCCTCGAGATGCAGCACGGTGCCGACCGGCACGGGCCGCCGGAAGTCGGTCTCCAGGCGGCCGGTCACGGCGATGGTCCGCAGCAGCCAGTTCAGCGAGCCGAGGGTCTCGTCGAGCGCGGTCGCGAGGATGCCGCCGTGCGCGAGGCCCGGCGCGCCCTGGTGCTCGGGGCGCACGGTGAACTCGGCGGTGAGGGTGACCCCTTCGCCCGCCCGCGCCTGGAGGTGCAGCCCGTGCGGCTGCTCGCCGCCACAGCCGAAACACTGGCCGTAGTGCGCGCCGAGCAGTTCACCGGGCGCGGGGGCGTCCGGGTGTCGCACCGGTTTCACGGCGCCGGCCGGGGGCTGAAGGTTTGCGGATGTACCACTCACAGCCGCAGACCTTACCCGCGCGTCGGCGCCTTCCGGACACCGTGCCAAGCTTGGATCCATGCAGCTCTCCGCCACCCCGTACGAAGAACGCCTCACCGCCCCCCGCTCGTGGTGGCTGGTGTCGCTGCTGGCCGGCTTCGCGCTGGCGCTGATCCTGCTGCCCTTCGGCACCCTGCCGATGCTCGGCGGCCTGGTGGGTGGCACCGCCGCGGCGGCCGTGGTGGCCAGTTCCTACGGCGCGGTGCGGATCCGGGTGGTGGGCGGCTCGCTGATCGCGGGCGACGCGAAGATCCCGGTCACGGCGCTGGGCGAGGCGGAGGTCCTGGACCGCGAGGAGGCCCGGGCCTGGCGCACGTACAAGGCCGACACCCGCGCCTTCCTGCTGCTGCGGGCCTACATCCCGACCGCGCTGCGCGTGCAGGTCACCGACCCCGAGGACCCGACGCCGTACCTGTACCTGTCGACGCGGCAGCCAGAGGCCCTGGCGGAGGCCATCGCGGCGGCCAAGGCGGCCTAGCACACAGGGTCGAAGGGTCCCCGGAACGGGGACCCGGAGCAGGTCATTTCCCCGGCCATCCGCGCCCGAGACGTCTGGGGCGGACCTCCTTCGCGACGTCCCCCAGCGTCAGCGGGTCGGCCGGTGTCTCCAGCGGCGGGAGATCGGGCAGCGCGTCCCACGGCACCTGGATCCGGCGCAGGTCCGCACGGATCCGGTCGGCCAGCTTCTTGGTGTCCCGGCGGTTCATCAGCGCGCCCACGGCCGCGCCGACCATGAACGGCATCAGGTTCGGCAGGTTGCGCACCATCCGCTTCATGATCTGCTGGCGCATCTGGTGCTTCATGTGGCTGTTCAGCGCCGTGCTCACCGTGGCCGGCTTGGTCACGTCGATGCCGCGCTCCCCCGACCAGGAGTCCAGGTAGGCGGTGGAGCGCTGTTTCAGGTTCCCCGGCGGGCGTACGCCGTAGACCTCGTGGAGTTCGGCGATCAGCTTCAGCTCGATCGCGGCGACTCCGGTGACCTCCGCGGCCAGCTCCGCCGGCATGGCCGGCGGCACGGGCAGCATCGCCGCCGCACCGACGCCCGCACCGACCGTGGACGTCGCGGTCATCGCGCCGGCCACGAGCTTGTCGGCGAGCTGTTCGGGGCCGAGCCCCGGGAACTGTCTGCGCAGGGTCGCGAGGTCCCGTACGGGCACTCGCGGGGCGTTGTCGATGATCCGGTCGGCGAGGTAGGCGAGGCCCGCCTTGGCGCGGCTGCCGCCCTTGCGGACGCCTTCCAGGGCCTTGTCGCGGATCACCGCGGCCCGTCGCCGGGCGACGGGAGCAGGAGGCTGAGCCGGCACCGGCGCAGTGCCGGAGCCGGCCGCCGGTTCGAGCGAGGCCGATCCGTCAGCGGATGAGCCTCGCCCGTCGTCACGCGCGCCGTAGGGGCCGCCGGGCGGCCCTTGGTCCGCTCCCCGGCCGGGGAAGCGGCGCTTCCAGGGAGGGGTCGAGCCAGTCACGGCCGACCCGCCCTCAGTCGCAGTCGCGGCAGATCGGCTGGCCGTTCTTCTCCCGGGCCAGCTGGCTGCGGTGGTGCACCAGGAAGCAGCTCATGCAAGTGAACTCGTCCTGCTGCTTGGGCAGCACCCGGACGGCCAGCTCCTCGTTCGAGAGGTCCGCGCCGGGCAGCTCGAGGCCTTCCGCGGCCTCGAATTCGTCGACGTCCACTGCGGAGGTCGACTTGTCGTTCCGGCGGGCCTTGAGCTCTTCAAGGCTGTCCGAGTCGACGTCGTCGTCGGTCTTGCGTGGGGTGTCGTAATCCGTTGCCATGTCGCTCTCCCCCTCTGGGTGTCTGCGGTGTCTCCAGCGCACGTAACGCGTGAGAGGCCGGACTTGTGCCCGACCCGAGGCGGAGATTTTGCCTCACATCAAGGTCTGTTACTCAATCGACACCCAACCGGACTCCTCAAGAGTGATCGGCTTGGATGGCGATGCGGACCGTACACGGTCCCAATGCCGCACTTCAAAGGCGTCTCACCGTGTACTTCCCGTGATCACGACCCCCGAAAACCCGGATTATCCCGGCTTTCCGGCGGCTCGCATGATCACGGAGAGTAGATGGCTGGAAATTCGCCCCTGTGATCGATCACACACGGTACCTCTTACTTCACGTCCAGAAAATTCCGCGCAAAGCGAACAAGTCCGAGTGTCGCCTTATCGATCTCTGTTTGGGTCGCCGCTCTCAGACCGGCAGAGCCACTCTCATCACCAGCCCTCCGCCCTCGCGCGGCTGTGCCGCGATGTGCCCGCCGTGCGCCCGGGCCACGGACCGCGCGATGGACAGACCGAGTCCTACGCCCTTGTCGCTGCCCGTGCGCTCCGTGCGCAGCCGCCGGAACGGCTCGAAGAGATTGTCGATCTCGTACGCCGGGACGACCGGCCCCGTGTTGGACACGACCAGGACCGCCTGGCCGTGCTGCAGCTCGGTGGTGACCTCGACCCAGCCGCCCTCGGGGATGTTGTACCGCACGGCGTTCTGCACGAGGTTCAGGGCGATCCGCTCCAGCAGGACGCCGTTGCCCTGGACCACCGCGGGGTCCCGCTTGCCGCGGATCTCCACGCCCTTGGCCTCGGCCTCGCCGTGCACCTGGTCGACGGCCTGCTCGGCCACCTCCGCGAGGTCGACCGGCTTGCGCTCGATGATCTGGTTGTCGCTGCGGGCGAGCAGCAGCAGGCCCTCCACGAGCTGCTCGCTGCGCTCGTTGGTGGCCAGCAGGGTCTTGCCGAGCTGCTGGAGCTCCACCGGCGCGATCGGGTCGGACAGGTGCACTTCCAGCAGCGTGCGGTTGATCGCGAGCGGGGTGCGCAGCTCGTGCGAGGCGTTGCCGACGAAGCGCTGCTGGGCGGTGAAGGCCCGCTGGAGGCGCTCCAGCATGTCGTCGAAGGTGTCCGCCAGCTCCTTCAGCTCGTCGTCCGGGCCGTCCAGCTCGATCCGCCGGGACAGGTCGGAGCCGGCCACCGCGCGGGCGGTTCGGGTGATCCGGCCGAGCGGCGACAGGACGCGGCCCGCCATGGCGTAGCCGAACGCGAAGGCGATGACGGCGAGGCCGAGCAGGGCCAGCAGGGAGCGGCTGAGCAGGGTGTCCAGGGCGTTCTGCCGCTGTTCGTTCACGCACTCGTTCAGCGCGCGGTTGAGCTCGTCCGCGGGCAGTTGGGTGGCGCGCATGTTGCACATGTCACTGGACACCTGGCCGGACAGGACCCTGAACGGCAGATCACTGCCGACGTTCAGCGCGCTCGCGGCCAGCAGATAGATGATCGACAGCAGCAGGATGCCGGCGATCAGGAACATGCCGCCGTAGAGCAGGGTGAGCCGTATCCGGATGGTGGGGCGCAGCCAGGGGAAGGGCTGCACCGGCTTCCTCGGGTCCCAGGTCGGTTTGGGGGGCGCATGGGGCGGTGCGGGGGTCGCTGCCACGGGGGATCAGATCCGGTAGCCGGAGCCGGGGACGGTGACGATCACGGGGGGCTCGCCCAGCTTGCGGCGCAGCGTCATGACGGTGACCCGGACGACGTTGGTGAACGGGTCGGTGTTCTCGTCCCAGGCCTTCTCCAGCAGCTGCTCCGCGGAGACCACGGCGCCCTCGCTGCGCATCAGCACCTCCAGGACGGCGAACTCCTTGGGGGCGAGCTGCACCTCCTTGCCGTCGCGGAAGACCTCGCGGCGGTTGGGGTCGAGCTTGATCCCGGCGCGCTCCAGGACGGGCGGCAGCGGCACGCTGGTGCGCCGGCCGAGGGCACGCACGCGTGCCGTGAGCTCGCTGAAGGCGAAGGGCTTGGGGAGATAGTCGTCGGCGCCGATCTCCAGGCCCTCGACCCGGTCGCTCACATCGCCGGACGCCGTCAGCATCAGCACGCGGGTGGGCATGCCGAGTTCGACGATCCTGCGGCAGACGTCGTCGCCGTGCACGAGCGGGAGGTCACGGTCGAGGACGACCACGTCGTAGTCGTTGACGCCGATGCGCTCCAGGGCGGCCGCACCGTCGTACACGACGTCGACGGCCATGGCCTCCCGGCGCAGTCCGGTGGCCACCGCATCGGCGAGCAGTTGCTCGTCCTCGACGACGAGTACGCGCACGTCGCTGTTCCTTCCTGAGGTCCACCCGCGTAGCGCCGCTGGGGCGCGCGAGCAGGGGTCTGGTGGGGTGTGTCGGCGTCCATCCTGCCCTTTTCGGCCATAAGTCGGCGGTAAGGCGGGTGAGGGGCGCATGAAGGGCGGCTGTGCGGGCCCGGGAATGCGGGATTTTCTGCGGGGGTTGAGGTTTCCGTGAGGAAGCGCGGGGGGAGGACGGCTTTACACCCCGCGATCACGCTCCGCTTGTGCCGCACCACCATGCGGTACGCGGCAATCCGCTTTCCGCAGAGCGGTCGTGGATGTCCGGCACCGTCGCCGCCCGGCTGGGGCAGCGCCGGGCACCCACAGGGGACGTGATCGCCCCTTCCGAACGGCACACCCCGGTGCCACCGACCCACGACCCAGGACGAGGGGGCACAGCATGGACGCATTCACCGCAGGGCTTCTGCAGCGCATAAGGGCGACCGAGTCCGACCTGACGCGGGCCCGCGACGAGGGCGACGACTTCCTCGTCGAGGTGGAGCAGGGCGAGCTCGACGACCTGCGCCGCCTCGCCGCGGAGCACGGTGTGGAAGTCGGCGCGTACAGCGTCTGATCAGTACTTGCGCACAAAAAACTTACGCACAGGAGCGGGCCCCCGGCGAATCCAGCGCCGGGGGCCCGCTCTCGTGCCGTGCCGGACAGCGGTTCAGTCGTGCCAGGCGCCGAAGTCCTCCAGCAGCCGCTGGAGGGGCTCGAAGACGCCCGGGGTGGCCGCGATCGCCAGATCACCCGTGGAGCCCTCTCCGGGCCGTCCACCGGTCAGGGCCCCCGCTTCCCGGGCGATCAGGTCGCCCGCCGCGAGGTCCCAGGGGTGCAGGCCCCGCTCGTAGTAGCCGTCCAGTCGGCCCGCGGCCACGTCGCACAGGTCGACCGCCGCCGATCCGGAGCGCCGGATGTCCCGCAGCAGCGGGATCAGCCGGTGCGCGATCTCCGCCTGGTGGACCCGGACGCCGGTCACGTAGTTGAAGCCGGTGGAGACCAGCGCCTGCTCCAGCGGCGGCGCCGGCCGGCAGGCCAGGGGGCGCTCGCCCTCCCAGGCGCCGGTGGCGAAGGCTCCGGCGCCGCGGACGGCGTGGTACGTCTCGCCGCGCATGGGGGCGGCGACGACTCCGACGACGGTCTCGCCGTCCTGCTCGGCGGCGATGGAGACGGCCCAAGTGGGCAGGCCGTACAGGTAGTTGACGGTGCCGTCGAGCGGGTCGATCACCCAGCGGACCCCGCTGGTGCCCTCGGTGGAGGCGCCCTCCTCACCGAGGAAGCCGTCGTCGGGGCGCTGGTCGGAGATCAGGTCGGTGATCAGCTTCTCGGCGGCGATGTCCATCTCGGTGACCACGTCGATCGGGCTCGACTTGGTCTTGGCCACCGCGAGATCGGCCGGGCGGCCGTCCCGCAGCAGGTCGCCCGCGCGGCGCGCGGCCTGCCGGGCGAGACGGAGCAGGTCCGTGTGGACGGGGTCGGTCACGGGGCTCCTCAGGCGTAGGGGCTGTCGGCGCCCGCGGCGGCGGGCCGGGGGGCGCGGGCCGGGCAGCAGCCGACCGGGCAGAGGTGGTGGCTCGCACCGAGGGCGCCCAGGGCGCACGGGGTGACGGCCCGGCCGCTCTCGGCGGCTGCCCGCTCCAGGACCAGCTCGCGGACGGCGGCGACGAACCGGGGGTCGGCTCCGACGGTGGCCGAGCGGCGGACCGGAAGACCTAGCTCCGCGGCCTTGGCGGTGGCCTCGGTGTCGAGGTCGTACAGGACCTCCATGTGGTCCGAGACGAACCCGATGGGCGCCATGACCACGGCCGGGGCACCGGCGGCGTGCCGCTCCTCCAGGTGGTCGCAGATGTCGGGCTCCAGCCACGGGACGTGCGGGGCGCCGGAGCGGGACTGGTAGACGAGCTGCCAGGGGCGGTCGACGCCGGTGCGCTCGCGGACGGCCTCGGCGATCAGTCGCGCCACGTCCAGATGCTGCCTGACGTACGCCCCGCCGTCGCCGTGGTCCTCGACCGGTCCGGAGGTGTCCGCGGCCGAGAGGGGGATGGAGTGGGTCGTGAACGCGATCTGGGCGCCGTCCCGGACCTCCTCCGGGAGGTCGGCCAGGGACCGCAGCACGCCGTCGGTCATGGGCTCCACGAAGCCGGGGTGGTTGAAGTAGTGCCGGAGCTTGTCGATCTTAGGCAGCTCCAGGCCCTCGGCCTCCAGGGCGGCGAGCGAGTCGGCGAGGTTCTCGCGGTACTGGCGGCAGCCCGAGTACGAGGCGTAGGCACTGGTGGCGAGGACCAGGATGCGGCGGCGGCCGTCGCGCACCATCTCGCGCAGGGTGTCCGTGAGATACGGCGCCCAGTTGCGGTTGCCCCAGTAGACGGGCAGGTCCAGGCCGTGGCCGGCGAAGTCCTTGCGCAGGGCGTCGAGGAGTGCGCGGTTCTGGTCGTTGATGGGGCTGACCCCGCCGAACAGGAAGTAGTGCTGTCCGACTTCCTTCAGCCGTTCCTTGGGGATACCGCGCCCCCGCGTCACGTTCTCCAGGAACGGAACCACGTCGTCCGGGCCCTCGGGGCCACCGAAGGAGAGCAGCAGGAGGGCGTCGTAGGGGCTGGCATCGAGCGCGTCTGGCATGGGTCCGATCCTGCCACCCGGCACTGACAGCCGGGACAGTGCGGGGGGTCGACCTGGGCCTCCGACCGGCCGATCGGGTGCATTAGGGTTGCCTTACTCGTAAGCTGTATCAGCTGTGTTCGCGCCTTACGGGCGCAGGGGTGCGCGCCGTGCCGGGCGCGTCCTCGACGAGCCGCCCGCCTCTCGACCGGAGACCCCAGTGCCCAGCCCCTACCGCGCCCTGTTCGCCGCCCCCGGCTCCAAGGCCTTCTCCGCCGCGGGCTTCCTCGGCCGGATGCCCCTGTCGATGATGGGGATCGGCGTGGTGACGATGGTGTCCCAGCTGACCGGGCGCTACGGCCTGGCCGGTGCCCTGTCGGCCACCATCGCGCTGGCCGCGGCGGCGGCCGGGCCGCAGGTCTCCCGATGGGTGGACCAGTACGGCCAGCGGCGCGTGCTGCGGCCGGCGACCCTGGTCTCGCTCATCGCGGCGGCCGGGCTGCTGCTGGCCGCGCACTACCGCTGGCCGGACTGGACGCTGTTCGTGTTCTCCGCCGGCATCGGCTGTGTGCCGAGCGTCGGCGCGATGATCCGCGCCCGCTGGGCGGCCGTGTACCGGGGCACCCCGCAGCTGCACACCGCGTACTCCTTCGAGTCGGTGGTGGACGAGGTCTGCTTCATCTTCGGGCCGATCTTCTCGATCGGTCTGTCCACGGCCTGGTTCCCGGAGGCGGGTCCGCTGCTCGCCGCCTGCTTCCTCGCGGCCGGCGTCTTCTGGCTGACCTCCCAGCGCGCCACCGAGCCCGAGCCGCACCCGCGCGCGCGGCACGAGAGGCGCGGCACCAGCGCGCTGCGCTCCGCCGGCCTCCAGGTCCTGGTGGCCACCTTCGTGGCGACGGGAGCGATCTTCGGGGCCGTCGACGTGGTCACCGTGGCCTTCGCCGAGGAGCAGGGCCACAAGGGGGCCGCGAGCATCGTCCTGGCCGTGTACGCGGCCGGTTCCTGTGCGGCGGGCGCCGTGTTCGGGCTGCTGCACCTCAAGGGGGCGCCCGAACCCCGCTGGCTGCTGGGCATATGTGCGATGGCCGTGAGTATGATCCCCCTCCTACTGGTCGGAAACTTGCCGTTTCTGGCCGTGGCGCTGTTCCTTGCGGGGCTCTGCATCGCTCCGACGATGATCACGACGATGTCCCTCATCGAACAGCACGTACCACGCGCGCAGCTGACCGAGGGCATGACCTGGGTGAGCACGGGGCTCGCGGTCGGGGTCGCGCTCGGCTCCTCCGCGGCCGGCTGGGTGATCGACGCGGCCGGCGCGCAGGCCGGGTACGGGGTTCCGGCGGTGTCCGGAGCCGTCGCGGTCGCGGTCGGTTTCCTCGGGTACCGCCGGCTCAAGCGGCCGGATCCGCGTCGGGGAGGCACCGTTGAGCAGCACAGCGAGCGGGAAGAACGGCACGTGGCGTAACTGGGGCGGAAACGTCTCCGCCCGCCCTGCGCGGGAGGTCACGCCCGCCTCCGCCGAGGAACTGGCTCAGGCCGTGCGCCGGGCCGCCGAGGACGGCCTGAAGGTGAAGGCCGTGGGCACCGGGCACTCCTTCACGTCGATCGCCGCCACCGACGGTGTGTTGATCCGTCCTCAACTGTTGACCGGTATCCGCAATATTGACCGGGACGCCATGACCGTCACGGTGGAGGCCGGCACCCCGCTCAAGAGGCTCAACCTGGCCCTGGCCCGCGAGGGTCTGTCGCTGACCAACATGGGCGACATCATGGAGCAGACGGTCGCCGGAGCCACCAGCACCGGCACCCATGGCACGGGCCGGGAGTCGGGCTCGACAGCCGCCCAGATCAGGGCACTTGAACTGGTCACGGCCGACGGCTCGGTCCTCACCTCTTCCCCCGAGGAGAACCCGGACGTCTTCGCCGCCGCCCGGATCGGCCTCGGCGCGCTCGGCATCGTCACCGCGATCACCTTCGCCGTGGAGCCGGTCTTCCTGCTGACGGCCCGCGAGGAGCCGATGACCTTCGACCGGGTCACCCGGGACTTCGACGAACTGTGGGCGGAGAACGAGCACTTCGAGTTCTACTGGTTCCCGCACACCGGCAGCACCAACACCAAGCGCAACAACCGCAGCGCGGGCCCCGAGCGTCCGGTGGGCCGGTTCAAAGCCTGGTTCGAGGACGAGTTCCTCTCCAACGGCGTCTTCCAGGCCGCCCAGTGGATCGGCCGCGCGGCACCCCCCGCGGTCCCGGCCATCGCCCGGATCTCCAGCAAGGCCCTGTCCGCGCGGACGTACACGGACATCCCGTACAAGGTCTTCACCTCGCCGCGCCGGGTGCGGTTCGTGGAGATGGAGTACGCCGTCCCGCGCGCGGCCGTCGTCGAGACGCTGCGCGAACTGAAGTCGATGCTCGACCGCTCCAACCTGCGGGTCAGCTTCCCCGTGGAGGTGCGCACCGCCCCGGCCGACGACATCGCCCTGTCCACCGCCGCGGGCCGGGACAGCGGGTACATCGCCGTCCACCTGGCCAAGGGGGCCCACCAGCGGTACTTCACGGCCGCGGAGCGCATCTTCACCGCGCACGAGGGGCGGCCGCACTGGGGCAAGGTGCACACACGGGACGCCGAGTACTTCGCCGGGGTCTACCCGCGCTTCGGCGAGTTCACGGCGCTGCGGGACCGGCTGGATCCGGACCGGCTGTTCCAGAACGACTACCTGCGGCGGGTTCTGGGGGCCTAGCACAAGCGCCGGGCCGCGTGAGGTACGCCACATTCCAGATCCCCCAACCCCCTTGCCCTGCGGCCGACTCCCGCCTCTTGCGCCAACTCGGGCGGCGCGCCAATCCACGCACGTGGCCCAAATGGAGTACTGTTGCGAGCCCTGGGTCCGGTCTCCCGCCAGGGCGTCCGTGGCCTTCAAGGACCGCCTGGAGGGGGCTAGTTGCACAGGGTGACGGAGTTAGTCACTTAGCGTTGCGAATAGGTAACCGTGCCATAACGGCGATCCAGGGCCCGTGCCCGACACGCCGGGCAACTCGGCAAGGTTGTGGCAGGCTGCACCCGGGCAGGCCACACTCGACTAGCGGAAGCAGCGACGCACGTGACGTCGGCAGGCACCACCCGGGAGGTCCCCATGCCCGAACTGCGTGTCGTGGCCGTCTCCAATGACGGCACACGGCTGGTGCTGAAGGCTGCCGACGCGACGGAGTACACGCTTCCGATCGACGAACGTCTCCGTGCCGCGGTACGCGGCGACCGTCCCCGCCTCGGCCAGATCGAGATCGAGGTGGAGAGCCATCTCCGCCCCCGGGACATTCAGGCGCGTATACGCGCGGGTGCCACGGCGGAGGAAGTCGCGCAGATGGCGGGCATTCCCGTCGACCGCGTCCGGCGCTTCGAGGGCCCCGTGCTGGCCGAGCGCGCCTTCATGGCCGAGCGGGCCCGCAAGACCCCGGTCCGCCGCCCCGGCGAGAACGCCGGACCCCAGCTCGGTGAGGCCGTCCAGGAGCGGCTGCTGCTGCGCGGCGCCGAGAAGGACAGCGTGCAGTGGGACTCCTGGCGCCGTGACGACGGCACCTGGGAGGTGCTGCTGGTCTACCGGGTGGCGGGCGAACCGCACTCGGCGAGCTGGACGTACGACCCGCCCCGGCGGCTCGTCCAGGCCGTCGACGACGAGGCCCGCTCGCTGATCGGCGAGTCCGAGGACCTCGCGGCGCCGCCCGAGCCCAGCTTTCCGTTCGTTCCGCGTATCGCCCGGCTGCCCCGTGACCGTCCGCTGGACGGCAGGATCGAGCGGGAGCGGCCGAGCCTGCCCGCGCCCGAGCCGGTCGAGGAGACCGTGAGCGAACGGGACTCGCTGACCAGCCTGTTGGAGGCCGTGCCCAGCTTCCGCGGCGACCTCGTGGTACCGGAGCGCCCGTCGGATGCCCCCGCGACGGAGGAGCCCCCGGTCGAGCCCGAGGCGGAGGAACCGCCCGCCCCCGCGGCGTCGGCCGGTTCCGCCTACGCCGATGTCCTCATGCCCCGCTCCGTGGGCAGCCACCGCGACCGGCTGATCGGCTCGACCGACCGCCAGGCCGAGGCCGACGGCGTCCGCCCGGGCCGCCGCGCGGCGGTCCCGAGCTGGGACGAGATCGTCTTCGGCACCCGCCGCAAGAAGCAGGAGTAGTCCGGTCGTTACGCCGCCGAGGGCGCCGTAACGACCGACCACGCGGCGCCGCCAGATCGCCGCCCTGGGCCCGCCCCACGCGGCGCGGGCCCAGCCCGTCCCCTGCCCCGCCCGGCCCAGGTCCGAGGACCCCACCAGCCAGCACCAGCCGCTCCACCCGCACCGCCCGAAACCCGTCATGCAGGCCGGGGCCAAGTGCGAGACCACCCACCCCGGCCGGACCGGCCCTGGACCGCACCGCGGACCGACCACCCGGCCGATCCCGGTTCCGAGACCACCCCACCCGACGCGAGTCAACGCCAGCCTTAGCCAGCACAGGCGGCCCGAGCCGACCACCGCCGACAAGTCCACCCCGCCCAGCAGTGCCGCGGAACCGGGCCGCGCGCCCAGCCGGACCAGGTCCGAGGCCCCCGCCCGATGCCGGTCAGCGTCAGCCCGGCCGACCACCACCGTCCCGGGGCCGGGCCGGGACGGGCCCAAGAGCCTCACGCCGCTCGGTGTCACTGCATCCGGGCCGCGCGCCCGTCCGAACCGGATCCGAGACCCCCCCGCCCGAAGCCAGTCAACGTCAGCCCCGCCGACCACCTCCGTCCCGGCCCAAACCCTCGCCCTCTGCCGTGCGCTACTGCGGATCCGGACCGGTCGCCACCGGGCGGGAAGGGTCTGTGGACCATTCCGACCAGGAGCCGACGTAGAGCGCGGCGGGGATACCGGCGACGGCGAGGGCCAGGACCTCGTGCGCCCCCGAGACGCCCGAGCCGCAGTACACGCCGACCGCCGTGCCCTCGTCGGCGCCGAGGGCCTTGAAGCGGGCGTGCAGTTCCTCGGCGGGCAGGAAGCGGCCGTCGGCGGCGACGTTCTGGTCGGTCGGCGCGGACACCGCGCCCGGGATGTGCCCGCCGACGCGGTCGATCGGCTCCACCTCGCCCCGGTAGCGCTCCCCCGCGCGGGCGTCCAGCAGCAGCCCGGAGCGGGCCAGTGCGGCGGCGCCGTCCGCGTCGAGCAGGCCGGCGGCGCCCGGGTTCGGCCGGAAATCACCCTCCGCAGGCGTCGGGACCGACGTCTCCAGCGGTCCGTCCCAGACCGGCAACCCGCCGTCGAGGACCCGCACGTCCGGGTGACCCGTCCAGCGCAGCAGCCACCACGCGCGGGCCGCGGCCCAGCCCTGGCCGCCGTCGTACACGACCACGGGACGTCCGGCCGAGACACCCGCGCGGCGCATCGCGGAGCCGAACTCCGCGAGATCCGGCAGCGGATGGCGGCCGGCGCTTCCGGGTGCGGCGGCGAGCTCTTCGTCCAGGTCGACGAAGACCGCGCCGGGAAGGTGTCCGGCCGCGTACTCGGCCCGTCCGTCGAAGGGCGGCTCGCCCGCCGCTCGAGCCACGCTCAACTGCCAGCGGACGTCCAGCAGCACCGGCGGACGGGATCCGCCCAGGTCGCCCGCGAGTTCGGTTGCGGAGATGATGGCGTTCATGGCTCCCATCCTCGCGTACGGGGTGGCCGCGAAGTCCAGGTCCGGCTACTCTGCTCGGCCGGACAGCCCCGATCACGAGGCGTACGGGATCGGGCACATGCTGTACAGCCGATCGACACCCGTGGGCCATCGCGCGGAAACGGACGAGAAGCGGCACACCGGGCATCCTCTGGGCACAGCGCGCGGTACCGCGGCGCGCCCGGGACGCACGGCACCACGGGTGGTGCGAGCATCGGCACGGGCGTCCGGAGAGCGGAATCGACGCGGCCACCGTGAGGGGCCGAGGAGAGAGTGACGATGACCGAGGCACGGGGGTCGGCCGGCCTGAACGGCGAAGCGCACGCTCGGCACGCGCCCGGCTCGCCCTGCTGGGTGAGTCTGATGGCGCACGGGGTGGCCGCGACCCAGGAGTTCTACGGTGAGCTGTTCGGCTGGGAGTTCCGGCCCGGACCGCAGCAGCTCGGCCCGTACGTACGGGCGCTGCTCGACGGCAAGGAAGTCGCCGGCATCGGCCAGCTGCCGCCTGACCGGCATCTGCCCATCGCCTGGACGCCCTACTTCGCCTCGACGGACGTGGACCTGACGGCCGAGACGGTACGGCTGTGCGGCGGCACCGTGGGAGTGGGCCCGCTGGACGCCGCCGAGGCCGGCCGGCTCGCGGTCTGCTCCGACCCCTCCGGCGCCGTCTTCGGCGTCTGGCAGGCCGCGGCCCACCTCGGCAGCGCCCTCACCGGAGTCCCGGGCACCCCGGTCTGGAACGAGCTGCTGACCTTCGAGACGGTCGCCGTGACCAAGTTCTACGAGACGGTGTTCGGCCACGAACAGCAGAAAGTGGTCTCCGCGGACTTCGACTACGTCACCCTCCACCTCGCCGGCCGCACCATCGCCGCGGTCCTCGGCCTCGGCCAGTCCCTCCCCCGCGACCGGGGCCCCCACTGGATGACCTTCTTCGAGGTGGCCGACACCGACGCGTCGACGGCCCAGGCCGAAGCCCTGGGCGGCCAGATCCTGACCCCGCCCCACGACAGCGCCCTGGGCCGCATGTCCACGGTGACGGACCCGGAAGGCGCGAGGTTCTCGCTGCTGCAGAGCCGCCCCTGACCCCGGCCCGCGGCCGGCGCCGCTCCCGCTAGGCCGAAGGCACCGGCAGGACGTCCGGGGAGAGGGCCGCCGCCCGCGCGGTGGCCGCTGTCATGCGGCGGCGGTGGTGGCGACGGCAGAGGACCTCGTAGCCGATGGTGTCCGACTGGTCGACGTCGCCGACGACCACCTGGGCGCCCTCCACCACCATCTCGCCGCCCACCGTGCGCGCGTTGTGGGTCGCCCGGGCGCCGCACCAGCACAGGGCCTCCACCTGGAGGACCTCCACGCGGTCGGCCAGTTCCACCAGGCGCTGCGAGCCGGGGAAGAGCTTGGAGCGGAAGTCGGTGGTGATGCCGAAGGCGTAGACGTCGAGGCCCAGGTCGTCCACCACGCGCGCGAGCTGGTCGATCTGCTGCGGGGCCAGGAACTGCGCCTCGTCCGCGATGACGTAGTCCGCGCGGCCGCCCTGGGAGAGGTGGTCCACCAGGTACGCGTACAGGTCCTGCCCGTCCTCGACCTCCACCGCGTCCGTGACCAGGCCGAGGCGGGAGGAGAGCTTGCCCTCGCCCGCGCGGTCGTCCCGGGTGAAGATCATGCCGGCCAGGCCGCGCGCCGAGCGGTTGTGCTCGATCTGGAGAGCCAGCGTCGACTTCCCGCAGTCCATCGTTCCGGAGAAGAACACCAGCTCGGGCATGGCGTGTTGAGCACCTTTCGGCAACAGGGTCGTAACGGGGGGAGGGAGAGGCCTCAGGAACGTACTTCCAGCAGCGGCACCAACTGCTCCGCCGGAGTCATCGAGCCGTGGTTGCCGACCATCGCCGACTCCTTCGGCTCCCGCTCGGAAGCGATGATCAGCACATCGTCGCGAGCGGCAGCGATCACATCGCCGAGCCGGGCGTACACCCGCTCGTCGATCCGCGGGCCGAACCAGCCCGCCGCGATCGCCTCCTCCCGGGAGGCCACCCAGAACTGCTCGCCGAGCACCTCGCGCCAGCAGGTCAGGACGTCGTTCTCGGCGCCGGGCACCGCGTAGACGTGCCGCGCGCGGCCCTCGCCGCCGAGCAGGGCAACCCCGGCGCGCAGCTCCCAGTCCTCGTCGAAGTCGATGCGGTGCTGCTCGTCGAAGGGCACGTCGACCATGCCGTGGTCGGCGGTGACGTACAGCGCGGTGCGCGGCGGCAGCTGCTCGGCGAGGCGCTGGACGAGCCGGTCGACGTACATGAGCTGGCCGCGCCACAGGTCGGAGTCGACGCCGAAGCGGTGTCCGGCGCCGTCCACCTCGGCGTAGTACGTGTAGACCAAGGAGCGGTCTCCGACGGCCAGTTGCTCGGCCGCGAGATCCATCCGCTCCTCGCCGCTCAGCCGCCCGTGGAAGGTGCCGCCGCTCAGCGCCACCTTGGTCAGCGGCGTGTTCTCGAAGGCGGGGGACGACACCTGCGCGGCGTGCACACCGGCGTCGTGGGCCAGCTGGAAGACGGTGGGGTACGGCTGCCAGGGGCCCGGCGCGGTCCAGGGCTGCCAGCGCAGCTGGTTCATCAGCGCGCCGGTCGCCGGATCGCGCACGGTGTACCCGGGCAGTCCGTGCGCGCCGGGCGGCAGGCCGGTGCCGACGGAGGCGAGGGAGGTCGCGGTGGTCGCCGGGTAGCCGGTGGTGAGCGGCCGTCCGGTGCCGCCGCGGGAGCTGGCGAGGAGCGACGTCATGAACGGGGCGTCGTCGGGGTGCGCCTTCAGCTGCTCCCAGCCGAGGCCGTCGATCAGGAACACGCAGTTCCGGTCGGCCGGGGTCAGCTCGCTGATCGCGGCGGTCATGCCGGGTACGTCCATGCCGGCGGCCAGCGTGGGCAGCAGGTCGGCGAGCGATCCCGCGCCGTACTCGGGCAGGGGGGCGGAGTCGAGGGGCAGCGGCTGCGGGTCGTGCTCCCAGGCGGGCTGGGCCATCAGCGGGCGGTGTCCGCGGTCGCCTCGGAGAGGGCCTGCGCGAAGGCGAGCGCCTGGCGCACGGTCTCCGGTCCGTCGCCGGCCTCGCTGACGCGGAGGCTGAGGTCGTCGGCCGTGGAGCTGCCCGTGTAGCCGTGGTCGGCCTCGCAGTTGGGGTCGCCGCAGGCGGCCGGCTCCAGGTCGATCCGGGAGACCGCGCCCCAGCCGATGGTCAGCACGACCTCGCGGGGCAGGGTGCCGGGCGTGTACGACTCCGGGTTCGCGACCATCCGGCTCAGGACGACCGACGAGATCCGGCCGATCTTGACCGACTCGGTGGAGGTGGTGGCGTACGGGGTCGGAGAGGTGGTGTCGGCGGCCTGCTCATCGGTGTGGCTGACGATGAAGCGGTTGTCGGTGAGGACCAGCACGGTGACATGCCGGCGCACCTCGTTCTGGTCGAACGTGGTCTCCTGGTGGACCAGGTACGACCGGATGGGCTCGCCGCCCACGGCGGCCTCCACCGCCTCGGCCACGAGGGCCGGGTAGTAGCCGCTGCGCTCGATCGCCGCTCGCAGCCCCTGGGTCGTCGTACTGGTCTTGGCCATGGCCCCCATCCTACGGGGGCCCACTGACTGCGAGGGACCGCTCGCGCCGGTCAGTAGGCGGGCAGCGTGCGCGGGCCGAGGTCGTCGCGGGCGGGCGGCGGGGCCAGCCGTACGGTCGCGCCGAGCACGGTCAGGCCGTGCGGGGCGACGACGACGGGCTCCAGGGTCACCGCGACGACCTCCGGGTGGTCGTGGACCAGGCGGGAGACCCGCAGCAGCAGTCCCTCCAGGGCGGGTGTGTCGACCGGGGTGGAGCCGCGCCAGCCGAACAGCAGGGGCGCGGTCCGGATCGAGCGGACCAGCGAGGCCGCCTCCCGGTCGGTGACCGGGATGAGCCGGTGCGCCATGTCCCCGAGCAGCTGGGAGGCGGCCCCGGCGAGCGCGAACGACAGCACGGCACCGGCCGCCGGGTCGATCACGGCCCGTACGACGGTGTCGACCCCGCGCGGGGCCATCGCCTGCACGACCGGCCGCAGCTCCGCCGGCGTCCCGAACAGCTCGGCCAACTCGGTGTACGCCCTGCGCAGTTGCTCCTCGTCGGCGAGGTCCAGCCGTACGCCGCCCAGGTCGGCGCGGTGGCGCAGGTGCGGTGCGGTGGCCTTGAGGGCGACCGGGTAGCCGACGGCCCGGGCGGCTTCCGCGGCGGCGTCGGGGGTGGGGGCGGGGAGGGCCCGGCGCACATGGATCCCGTACTTCCCGAGCAGGTCGCAGGTGTCCTCGGAGCCGAGGGTGAGCCCCTGGCCCCTGGCGAGCAGCCCGTCGATGAGGGCGGCGGCCCCGCGCTCGTCGATGTCGTCGTACTCGGGCACGCGCCCGGGCTCGGCGGCCTCCCGGCGCCACTGGGCGTACTTGACCGCTTCGGCGAGCGCGCGAACGGCCCGCTCGGCGGCGGGGTAGGCAGGAATGAGCCGACCCGCAGGCGCCGGCTCTCCCCCACCGGCCTCCTCGCCACCACGGACACTTGGTCCCACGGGGCCACGGGCAGCGGCCTCCGCTCGGCCACGGACAGCGGCTTCCACCTGGCCACGGGCAACTGCTTCCACCTGGCCGCGGGCAGGCACGTCCACTTGGCCTTGGGCAGTCCCTTCCGCCTGATCGCGGGCGGCCTCTTCCGCGTGGCTGCGGGCACCCGCCGCATCCAGCTGGCCGCGGGCGGCCCTTTCCGCCTGATCGCGGGCAACCGCATCCACCTGACCGTCGGCAGCCCCTTCCACCGCACCGCGGGCAGCAGGTTCGGCTCCACCGTGGGCAACGGGTTCGGTTCCACCGTGGGCACCCTCTTCGGCTCCGCCGCGGGCCGCCTCCTCCGCCTCACCGCGGGCCGCCGGGCCCGTCAGGCCGCGGGCAGTCGTGCCGCCTGGGGCGGCACGGGTGGGCGCGGGCGGCACCGCGTCAGCGCCGGGCCGCGCGTCCGGCCCCGCCGCAGCCGCAGCCCCGGGTACGGCCGACGCCGCCCCAGCAATAGCTCCGGCGCCCGAAGCCGCTCCGGCGGGCGCGGGCGCCGTCTGTGGTGCTGTGCTCGCCGCCGCGGACAGTGCCTCGGCCAGTCCGCCCAGTTCCACGTGCACCACCAGCACCGGCTTGCCCGGCACCTCCTCCGCCGCCGACCTCAGCGCCTCCGCCAGGACCGCCTCCCCCACCGAGGGCTCCCCCAGCGCCGGAATCGCGGTCACCACGACGGAGTCGCAGGCGTCGTCGGCGAGCGCCCGCGACAGCGCCGCCCGGAAGTCCCGCGCCGACGCCCCCGTCGTCAGATCCAGCGGCGGCAGCGGCCGCAGCCCCTCGGAGAGGCACGCGTCGTACGTCAGCAGCCCCAGCGACTCGGAGTTGCCGAGGATCGCCACCCGGGGCCCGGCCGGCAGCGGCTGGCGCGCGAGCAGCAGCCCCGCGTCGACCAGTTCGGTGATCGTGTCCACCCGGATCACCCCGGCCTGCCGCAGCAGCGCCGACACGGTGGCGTGCGGCAGCCGCGTCGCCCGTACCGCGTGCCCCTGCGGAGCCGCCCCGCCGTGCCGCGCGCCCTGCACCACGACCAGCGGCTTCGCGGCGGCCGTACGCCGGGCGAGCCGGGTGAACTTGCGCGGGTTGCCGATGGACTCCAGGTACATCAGGGCGACATCGGTGTCCGGGTCGTCGTACCAGTACTGCAGGACGTCGTTGCCGGACACGTCCGCGCGGTTGCCGCAGGAGACGAAGGTGGACACCCCGGTGACCCCGGTGACCCCGCCGCCGCGCCGGTGCAGCCGGGACAGCAGCGCGATGCCGATGGCACCGGACTGGGCGAACAGCCCTATCCGCCCGGGCCGCGGCATCTCGGGCGCGAGGGAGGCGTTGAGCCGTACGTCCACCGAGGTGTTGATGACGCCGAAGGCGTTCGGCCCGATGATGCGCATGCCGTACGCGCGTGCGTGCCGGACGAGTTCGCGCTGGCGCTCCCGGCCCTCGGGGCCGCTCTCGGCGTAGCCGGCGGAGACCACGACCAGCCCTTGCACGCCGTGCTCACCGCACTCGGTGACGACCTCGGGGACCTGTTCGGCGGGCACGGCGACCACCGCGAGGTCGACATGCCCGTCGATGTCGCGCACCGATCGGTGCGCGGGCACCCCGGCGAGTTCCTTCAGGTCCTCGGGGAACGCCTGGTTCACGGCGTACAGCGGACCGCGGAAGCCGCCCTGCCGGATGTTGTCGAGGACTCCGCGGCCCACCCCGCCGGGGGTCCGGCCGGCGCCGATGACGGCCACCGAGCCGGGAGCCAGCAGCCGTTGGACGGATCGCGCCTCGGCGCGCTGCTCGCGCGCGTGCTGCACGGCGAGCGAGCGGTCCGTCGGCTCCAGGCCGAACTCCAGCCGGACGACCCCGTCCTCGAAGCTGCGCTTCTGGGTGTACCCGGCGTCCGTGAACACCTTGATCATCTTGGTGTTGGCGGGCAGCACCTCGGCCGCGAACCGGCGGATCCCGCGCTCCCGCGCGACGGCGCCGATGTGTTCGAGCAGGGCGGAGGCGACTCCGCGTCCCTGGTGGGCGTCCTGGACGAGGAAGGCGACCTCGGCCTCGTCGGCGGGCGCGGAGGCGGGCATTCCGTCGGCACCAATGCGGTCATAGCGTACGGTGGCGATGAACTCGCCGCCGATGGTGGCCGCGAGTCCCACCCGGTCCACGAAGTCGTGGTGCGTGAAGCGGTGGACGTCCTTGGCGGACAGACGCGGGTAGGGCGCGAAGAAGCGGTAGTACTTCGACTCGTCCGAGACCTGCTCGTAGAAGCTGACCAGGCGCTCGGCGTCATCAACGGTGATGGGGCGGATGCGCGCGGTGCCGCCGTCGCGCAGCACCACGTCGGCTTCCCAGTGGGCGGGGTACTCGTGCCGGTCCGACGCGCTCTGCATGGGGCCCAGACTACGGCTCGCGTACGACAACGGCGCGGGGCAGTCTGTGGAGGACGGGTGTCGGATCGAGGCCGCGGTCCGACGGTCACGCGCGGGACGGGACGCAGGACCGTACCGGGCACGCTTCGCGTTGTGGAACACTGGTCTAGACAACCTGAGAACCTGAAGGGCAGCATCACATGGCTGAGCGCCGCGTCAACGTCGGCTGGGCCGAGGGCCTCCACGCCCGCCCCGCCTCCATCTTCGTCCGAGCCGCCACGGCCACAGGCGTCCCGGTGACGATCGCCAAGGCCGACGGCAACCCCGTCAACGCGGCCTCCATGCTGGCGGTCCTGGGCCTGGGCGCCCAGGGCGGCGAGGAGATCGTGCTCGCCTCCGACGCCGAGGGCGCGGACGCCGCTCTCGACCGTCTGGCGAAGCTGGTCTCCGAGGGCCTCGAGGAACTCCCCGAGACCGTCTGAGCGAATACCGGGCGCGGCAGCCGCCGCCTCCTCACCGGGCTCGTCCGAATTACCGGGCGAGCCCTTCGCATTTCCCGATTCCGGGCAGCGGAAATAATCCCCCGGGAATTACGCCTTCTTTGTATACGGCGCGCATGTTAATGCCGGAGGCCCGACATGTTTACGGGATGTTGCGAATTCCTCACACGCTCCCCGGCGGGGAACCGCAGTCGGTGCGTGCCGCTGGAGCGCTCGGTGTGCACGGCCGTGATCGCCCGCGCGCGTTCGCTGTCGCCGCGGGCCACCGCGTCCACGATCGCCCCGTGCTCCGCCCAGGCGTCCACGGGGGCGGCCGACGCCTCCACCGAGTACATCCAGGCGATCTTGTGCCGCAGCTGGGTCAGCATCGAGGTCAGGGCGGGGCTGCCGGAGGCCTGGGCGAGCGTCTCGTGGAACCAGCCGCCCAGGGAGCGCAGATCCTCGCTGTTGCCCCGCCTGGCCCGCTCCTGACCGAGCCGCACCAGGCCGCGCAGCACCTTCAGATGTGCCTCGGTGCGCCGCTGGGCAGCCCGGGCGGCGCCGAGCGGCTCCAGCAGCGAGCGCATCTCCAGCAGGTCGGCGGCCTCCTGCTCGGTCGGTTCCGCGACGCACGCGCCCGCGTGCCGCCGGGTCACCACGAAGCCCTCCGCCTCCAGCGTGCGCAGGGCCTCCCGGACGGGGACGCGCGAGACGCCGTAGCGGCGCGCGAGCAGTTCCTCGGTGAGTCGGCTGCCGCGCTCGTAGACACCGGCGACGATGTCGTCCCGGATCGCCGTGCATACCGAGTGCGCCGGAATACGCATGACCCGACCTCCGCTTTAATCCCCGTGAAACGTCGACAACTGACGTGTGTTCAGTGACTCTATTCCAATGAGCCGGAATTTCCGAAGGGGGGACGGAATCCATGCATATTTTTTGGACAGCGGGGGGTCGCAAACGCCAAAACCCCGGCTCGGTGAGCCGGGGTCCGGGCAGCGCGGGGCGGGTGCCGTCAGATGTTCACGCCGTGCGAGCGGAGGTAGGCGACCGGGTCGATGTCCGAGCCGTACTCCGCGCTCATGCGGGCCTCGAAGTGCAGGTGCGCCCCGGTGACGTTGCCGGTCGCGCCGGAGACGCCTATCTGCTGGCCCGGGGTGACGCTCTGGCCGACCGAGACGCCGACGGACGACAGGTGCCCGTACTGGGTGTACGTGCCGTCGTGCATCTTGATGACGACCTGGTTGCCGTACGCCCCGCCCCAGCCGGCCTCCACGACGGTGCCCATGCCGACCGAGCGGACGGGGGTGCCGGTGGCGGCGTGGAAGTCGACGCCGGTGTGGGTGCCGGAGGACCAGACGGCGCCGCCGGCCTTGTAGCTCGTCGAGACGTAGGAGCCGGAGATCGGGGAGACGAAGGTGTTCAGGCGCTTGCGCTCGGCCTCGCGGGCGGCGCGCTCCTTGGCCTCGCGGGCCTTCTCGGCCGCCTCGGCGGCCCTCTTGCGGGCGGCCTCCTCGGCCGCCTGCTTCGCCGCCGCCTCGTCGGCGGCCTGCTGCTGGGCGGCGGCCTGGGCGTCGATCTGCTGGGCGACCGAGTCGCCGATGGTGATGACGGGGGTGAGACCGGTCTGCTCGGGCGCGGCCTCCGCGGCGAGCGCCGGGCTCGCGAGGGTGCCGATGACGCCGGTGGTGGTGAGGGCCGCGACACCCGCCGCGCGGGCGGTGGTGCGCTGCATCCGGCTGGGACGTCGGTGCTTCCCGGTGGCGCGCGTGAACGCCATGTAGTGGCTGGTCCTTTCCTTCCCTCTCGCCTACCGGGTTAGCTGACGGGTTCGGAGCAGGAAGGTCTCCTACGGACCCCCTCGCTCACGCGCGGGCGTCCGATTCACCCCAGGGACTGCGATGGGTCCCCGGCTCCCCTGGCTCGCGCCGTACGGGGACTCGGCGATGACTGTCCGGTGCCGCGGGTGCGGCGCACTGCCTGACGAACAGCCCGGATGACGCTAAACGCCGCAACTTTCAATCCCCAAACGGATCGCGGTTTTTGTAGCGCACGCCACAGAGCAGACAGGCAACCTCTCCCTCAAATCGGACATGGAAGGGCCCTGGTGACGCTTCCGTCACCAGGGCCCCACACGCGCGTGACAGCACGTTCACATCCGAGGGTGTCTCTACTCGGCCGTCACGACGGTGACTTCACCGATTCCGAGGGGCTCGACGGCCTTCTTGATCTGCGCCGCGTCGCCGACGAGCACGGTCACCAGCCGGTCCACCGGGAAGGCGCTGACGACGGCCGCGGTGGCCTCCACGGTGCCGGTCTCGGCGAGCCGGCGGTAGAGCGTGGCCTGGTAGTCGTCCGGCAGGTGCTGCTCCACTTGGTCGGCCAGGGTGCTCGCCACGGCGGCGGCCGTCTCGTACTTCAGCGGCGCCACCCCGACGAGGTTCTGTACGGCGACGTCCCGCTCGGCGTCGGTGAGCCCGCCCTCGGCGAGGGTGCGCAGCACCCTCCACAGGTCCTCGAGCGCGGGACCGGTGTTGGGGGTGTCGACGGAGCCGCTGATGGCGAGCATCGCCGCGCCGGTGCCGTCGGGGGTGGAGCGCAGCACCTGCCCGAAGGAGCGCACCCCGTAGGTGTAACCCTTCTCCTCCCGCAGAACGCGGTCCAGGCGGGAGGTGAGGGTGCCGCCGAGGCAGTAGGTGCCGAGGACCTGCGCGGGCCACACGCGGTCGTGCCGGTCGGGGCCGACGCGGCCGATCAGCAGCTGCGTCTGGACGGCGCCGGGGCGGTCCACGATGACGACCCGGCCGGTGTCGTCGGCGGTGACCGGGGGCACCGGCCGGGGTTCGGCGGCGGAGCCGGTCCAGGAGCCGAGGGTGTCGGCGAGGAGCGCGTCGAGGTCGGTGCCGGTCAGGTCGCCGACGACCACGGCGGTGGCCGTGGCGGGGCGCACATGGCGCTCGTAGAAGGCGCGTACGGCCGCGGAGTCGATGGCGGCGACGGTCTCCTCGGTGCCCTGGCGCGGGCGGGACATGCGCGAGGTCGCCGGGAAGAGCTGCCGGGACAGCTCCTTGGCGGCGCGCCGGGAGGGGTTGGCCAGCTCGTGCGGGATCTCGTCCAGCCGGTTGCGGACCAGCCGTTCGACCTCGCTGTCGGCGAACGCGGGCGCCCTGAGGGCGTCGGAGAGCAGCCCGAGCGCCTTGGGCAGGCGGGAGACCGGCACTTCGAGGGAGAGCCGGACGCCGGGGTGGTCGGCGTGCGCGTCGAGGGTGGCGCCGCAGCGCTCCAGCTCGGCGGCGAACTCCTCGGCGGAGTGCTTGTCGGTGCCCTCGGAGAAGGCCCGCGCCATGACCGTGGCGACGCCGTCCAGACCGGCCGGCTCGGCCTCCAGGGGCGCGTCCAGCAGGATCTCGACGGCGACGACCTGCTGGCCGGGGCGGTGGCAGCGCAGGACCGTCAGGCCGTTGTCGAGGGACCCGCGCGTGGGCGCCGGGAAGGCCCAGACCTTCGGCTCGCCCGCCTCGGGCCGGGGGTGGAACTCCATGGTGGCGAGCTCGGTCACTTGGCCGTCTCCTCGTTGTGGGCGCTTGCTTCCACGGTGGCCGCGGACTCCAGGTCCTCGGTGGGCTCCTCGACGGTCTCCGGGGGGACCGTCGGCTCGTAGACGAGCACCGCGCGGTTGTCGGGGCGCAGGCGGGCCTTGGCGACCTCCTGGACCTCCTCGGGGGTCACCTCCAGCACCCGCTGCACGGCGGTGAGGGCGAGCTGCGGGTCGCCGAACAGGACGGCGTAGCGGCACAGTTCGTCGGCGCGGCCCGCGACCGTGCCGAGCCGGTCCAGCCACTCGCGCTCCAACTGGGCCTGGGCGCGCTCCATCTCCTCCGCCGTGGGGCCCTCCGCCGCGAACCGGGCGAGCTCCTCGTCGATGGCCGCCTCGATGACCGGGACCTCGACGTCACCGGAGGTCTTCACGTCCAGCCAGCCCAGCGAGGGCGCTCCGGCCAGCCGCAGCAGGCCGAACCCGGCGGCGACGGCCGTGCGGTCACGGCGTACGAGACGGTTGTAGAGGCGGGAGGACTCGCCGCCGCCGAGCACCGTCAGGGCCAGGTCGACCGCGTCGCACGCGCGCGTGCCGTCCTCGGGGAGGCGGTAGGCAGCCATCAACGCCCGCGCGGGGACCTCCTCCTCGACGACCTCGCGCAGCTCCTTGCCGATGATCTCCGGCAGCGAGCCGTCGCGCGGGGCGGGCTTGCCGTCATGGGAGGCGATGGAGCCGAAGTACTTCTCCACCCAGGCGAGCGTCCGCTCGGGGTCGATGTCGCCGACGATCGACAGCACGGCGTTGTTGGGCGCGTAGTACGTACGGAAGAACGCGCGCGCGTCCTCCAGGGTCGCCGCGTCCAGGTCGGCCATCGAACCGATCGGCGTGTGGTGGTAGGGGTGGCCCTCGGGGTAGGCGAGAGCGGTCAGCTTCTCGAAGGCCGTGCCGTAGGGGACGTTGTCGTAGCGCTGGCGGCGCTCGTTCTTCACGACGTCGCGCTGGTTCTCCATCGACTCGTCGTCCAGGGCGGCGAGCAGCGAGCCCATGCGGTCGGCCTCCAGCCAGAGGGCGAGCTCCAGCTGGTGCGCGGGCATGGTCTCGAAGTAGTTGGTGCGCTCGAAGCTGGTGGTGCCGTTGAGCGAGCCGCCCGCGCCCTGCACGAGCTCGAAGTGACCGTTGCCCTCGACCTGGGCGGAGCCCTGGAACATCAAGTGCTCGAAAAGGTGAGCCAGGCCGGTGCGCCCCTTGACCTCGTGGCGCGAGCCGACGTCGTACCAGAGGCACACCGCCGCGACCGGGGTCAGGTGGTCCTCCGAGAGCACCACGCGCAGGCCGTTGGCCAGGCGGTGCTCGGTCGCTGTCAGGCCTCCGGAGCCTGCCTGGGTGGTGGCCGTGTGACCCATGGGCATGTACGTCCCTTCGATCGCGGACGCGGTCTCGAAACCGCGGTTTTCCTGCCGGTCCTGCCACTGTATGCAAGCGTGCGGGGCCGCGGCGAAGTTCCCGGGCCGCGTACGCCGAGGGCGGATGCCGACAGCGGATCGCGTAGCCTGCGGGCAGCCGTGAGCGGAGGCCCCTCTCCGCGCCGGGGCGGACGGGCGACGCCGGGTCCTGGTCCGGGTTGTCAGTGCCGCGGTCCACAATGGTCCGCGTCGGATCCAGTTCACGCGTCAGCATGAGCGCCCCGTAGGTGAGCACACAGAAAAAGGAGCCTTGGCAGCGATGGCCCGCCGCAGCACGAAGACCCCGCCGCCCGACGACTCGTACGAGGAGAAGATCCTCGACATCGACGTCGTCGACGAGATGCAGGGCTCCTTCCTCGAGTACGCGTACTCGGTCATCTACTCCCGTGCCCTGCCGGACGCCCGTGACGGCCTCAAGCCGGTGCACCGCCGGATCGTCTACCAGATGAACGAGATGGGCCTGCGCCCCGACCGCGGCTATGTGAAGTGCGCGCGCGTGGTCGGCGAGGTCATGGGTAAGTTGCACCCGCACGGCGACGCGTCGATCTACGACGCGCTGGTGCGCATGGCGCAGCCCTTCTCGATGCGGCTCCCCCTGGTCGACGGCCACGGCAACTTCGGCTCGCTGGGCAACGACGACCCGCCGGCCGCCATGCGGTACACCGAGTGCCGGCAGGCCGCCGCGACCAGCCTGATGACCGAGTCGATCGACGAGGACACGGTCGACTTCGCGCCCAACTACGACGGCCAGGAGCAGGAGCCGGTGGCGCTGCCCGCCGCGTTCCCGAACCTCCTGGTCAACGGCGCGTCGGGCATCGCGGTCGGCATGGCCACCAACATGCCCCCGCACAACCTCGCCGAGGTCATCGCGGCGGCCCGCCACCTGATCCGCCACCCGAACGCGGATCTGGACGCCCTGATGCGCCACGTCCCGGGCCCCGACCTGCCCACCGGCGGCCGGATCGTCGGCCTGACCGGCATCCGGGACGCCTACGAGACCGGCCGCGGCACCTTCAAGATCCGCGCGACGGTGGCCGTGGAGAACGTGACGGCGCGCCGCAAGGGCCTCGTCGTCACCGAGCTGCCCTTCACGGTCGGCCCCGAGAAGGTCATCGCCAAGATCAAGGACCTGGTCGGCTCGAAGAAGCTCCAGGGCATCGCCGACGTCAAGGACCTCACCGACCGCGCGCACGGCCTGCGCCTGGTCATCGAGATCAAGAACGGCTTCGTGCCGGAGGCGGTGCTGGAGCAGCTGTACAAGCTGACGCCGATGGAGGAGTCCTTCGGCATCAACAACGTCGCCCTGGTCGACGGCCAGCCCCTCACCCTGGGCCTCAAGGAGCTGCTGGAGGTCTACCTCGACCACCGTTTCGAGGTCGTGCGGCGCCGCAGCGAGTTCCGCCGCACCAAGCGGCGCGACCGGCTGCACCTGGTGGAGGGCCTGCTCACCGCGCTCGTCGACATCGACGAGGTCATCCGGCTGATCCGCTCCAGCGAGAACAGCGCCGAGGCCAAGCAGCGCCTGATGGAGCGCTTCTCGCTGTCGGAGATCCAGACGCAGTACATCCTGGACACCCCGCTGCGCCGGCTCACCAAGTACGACCGCATCGAACTGGAGGCGGAGAAGGACCGGCTCAACGAGGAGATCGCCGAGCTGACCCGGATCCTGGACTCGGACGCCGAGCTGCGCAAGCTGGTCTCCAACGAACTGGCTTCGGTGGCCAAGAAGTTCGGCACCGAGCGGCGTACGGTCCTGCTGGACTCGGCGGGCGCGGTGTCCGCCGCCGTACCGCTCCAGGTGGCCGACGACCCGTGCCGGGTTCTGCTGTCCTCCACGGGCCTTCTGGCCCGTACGGCGAACGGCGACCCGTTCGCGGAGGACGCCGACACCAAGCGCGCCAAGCACGACGTGATCGTCTCGGCGGTGCCGGCCACGGCCCGCGGTGAGGTGGGCGCGGTGACGTCCGCGGGCCGGCTGCTGCGGATCAGCGTCGTCGACCTGCCGACGCTGCCGGACACGGCGGCGCGTCCCACCCTCTCGGGCGGCGCTCCGCTGACGGAGTTCGTCTCCCTGGAGGGCGACGAGACGGTGGTCTGCCTGACCACGCTGGACGAGTCCTCCCCCGGCCTGGCGCTCGGCACCGAGCAGGGTGTCGTCAAGCGCGTGGTGCCCGACTATCCGTCCAACAAGGAGGAGTTGGAGGTCATCACCCTCAAGGAGGGCGACCGGATCGTCGGCGCGGTGGAACTGCGCACCGGCGAGGAGGACCTGGTCTTCATCACGGACGACGCGCAACTGCTGCGCTACCAGGCCGCGCAGGTGCGTCCGCAGGGCCGGCCGGCGGGCGGTGTGGCGGGCATCAAGCTGACCGAGGGCGCGAAGGTCATCTCCTTCACGGCGGTGGACCCGGCGGCCGACGCGGTCGTCTTCACCGTCGCGGGCTCGCGCGGCACGCTGGACGACTCGGTCCAGACGACGGCCAAGCTGACCCCGTTCGACCAGTACCCGCGCAAGGGACGCGCGACCGGCGGGGTCCGCTGCCAGCGGTTCCTGAAGGGCGAGGACTGTCTCTCGCTGGCCTGGGCGGGCCCCGCTCCGGCCCGGGCGGCGCAGAAGAACGGCACCCCGGCCGAGCTTCCGGAGATGGACCCGCGCCGCGACGGCTCGGGCGTGTCGCTGCCGAAGACGGTGGCGGTGGTGGCGGGCCCGGTCTAGGCCACGTCGCCGGGCTCGTCCTCGGTGCCCTGTACGTAGCGCAGGACGCCCCACATGCCGTGCTCGTCGGCGTGCGGGGCGTCGCTGCGGCACGCCTCGAGTTCCTTGCCGAGGGCGGGGGCGTCGATGCCGGAGCCGATGAGGACGAGCTGGGTGAGCCGCTCCTCGGCGGGCGCCCAGGGTTCGGGGTAGAACCGCAGGAAGCTCCCGACGGCGTGCACGGCGTACCGGTTCAGGGTGTCGTGGGGGCCGAAGTCGACGTACCCCTTGATCCGGTAGAGCCCCTCTGGGCGGCTGTCGAGGAAGCTCATGAGGGCGCGGGGGTCGAGGGGCTGCCGCGACACGAACGAGACGCTGTCGTAGCCGGCGTGCAGATGCCCGTCGTGGTCGCCGTGCTCGTGCAGGTCGTCGAAGGACAGCTGCCCGACGCGCTCCTCGCCGGGCCGGCAGTCGAAGAGGAACTCCGGGTCGATACGGCCGTGGACGGCGGGTACGACGGCGGCGCGCGGGGCGAGCTCCCGGACGCGCGGGACGAGCTGGTCCGGGTCCGCGACGCGGTCGAGCTTGTTGACGACGACGAGGTCGGCGAGGGCGAGATGGCGGTCGATCTCGGGGTGCCTGGCGCGGGTGGCGTCGAACTCGGCGGCGTCGACGACCTCGACGAGACCGCCGTAGACGATCCCCGGATGCTCGCTGGCGAGCACCATGCGGACCAGTTCCTGCGGCTCGGCGAGACCGCTGGCCTCGATGACGATGACGTCGAGGCCGGCGGAGGGGGCGGCGAGGCGTTCCAGGTAGCGGTCGAGCTCACTGGCGTCGACGGCGCAGCACAGGCAGCCGTTGCCGAGGGAGACGGTCGAGTCGCCGAGCGCGCCGGCCACGGCCATGGCGTCGATCTCGATGGCCCCGAAGTCGTTGACGAGCGCTCCGATCCGGCTGCCTTTGCTGCGGTGGAGGAGATGGTTGAGGAGCGTCGTCTTGCCGGAGCCGAGGAAACCGGCGAGAACGACGACGGGGATCTGCTGCGCAGTGCGGCTGCGGACCAACGAGCGACCTCTCTCACCCCTACGCGTGCACCGGCTCACGTTCCGGCGAGCGTACGAACAATGAATGCCGGTCCAGGATACGAGCCGCGAGAAACCGCGCGAAGTGAACGATTGTTAGCTGCGCCAGCGGGGCAGACGTTGGGCATGGCGCCGGACTGTGCGACCCTCGCTTCCCTCCGTGCGCCTCCTCTCCGCCTCCCCGCCGATCAGAGCCGCTCGGCACCCTGGGAGACGGCAAGCGCCGCCCACCGCTCGCCGGTCCCCTTCAGTCGACCCGCACCCCGACGACCGGCGGACGGCCGCCTAATTCGGGGGTTGACATGGCCACACAGAGTTCTGGCATTCGGAGGATCGGTTCTGCGGTGCGAGCGGGGTTCGTGGCCATGAGCCACTCCCTGGCCGCACCGAGCACGCGCCACCACAAGAAAGCAGCGCTCCGCGAACAGCATCGACTCCATCTGACCCTGCTCTGCAAGGCCATGGACGACCCTGCGCTCGCCGCGGTCCTCGACACCTACGAGACCGATGTCCCCCTGGACAAGCAGCGCCAGTTCCTCTTCGCCAACGCGCTCTACATCAACGCCCTGCACTTCCACCGGATCGGCGCCCTGAGCCGGGCCGAACTCCACGGACATCTGCGGGTCATGTGCCGCAACGAGGTGTTCCAGGAGTACTGGGAGGCGACGCGGCACCACCGCAAGAGCCTTCCGGCCGTCTCGGAGGAGTTCGAGCTGGGCCGGATGATGGACGAACTCATCCAGGAACTCGCCGACTCCGACACCGAACAGTGGTGGGTCGTCGGCCGGCCACCCTCCGACGACGCGCCTTGATTCCGGCGTGCGGAGGGGTCAGGAGCCGCTCCCGAAATTCACTCCCCCGCCTGTTCGTAACTGCCGCCGCACGCACGGCAAAGTCGATATCTTGTCGCTGGCCCTCTCCGGGCGCTCCGACGAACACCCCTTGCGCTCGGAGAATTTCGTCGACTCCGGCGCACCCTTGTCCGGAGGCCGCCCTGCCTGGAGGACTCATTTTCCCTCCCAAGAAGGCGGTATCTCTCCGTGAAGATCGTGCGACGTGTCGGGGCTTCCCCTCGTGAGCGCGGCAGCGCCACCGGCCAGACCTGCCCCGACATCTTCGAGCTCAGCAACGGCGACTTCGCCGTCATTGGGCGCGAAGCGACCGCGGAGCTCGACCCCGAGCTTCCGTCCGACGCCGCACGGGCCGACTACGAGCGGATCGTGGTCATCTCACGCGAGACACTGCTGCGCGCCAGACCTGACATTCCCGATGCCTGATCCGCCCCGCGCAGCCCGGTACGCCTCCCTGCCGGGCTTCGCGCGTCAGGCCGCCCGCCGGGGTACCGCCACCGGCGCCCCCGGCCCCACGTACCGCGCCGCCGGGCGGATGATCTTGGGGTCCTCCGCCTGTTCCAGGATGTTGGCGCTCCAGCCCACCACGCGGGCCGCCGCGAAGGTGGGGGTGAACATCTCGCGGGGCAGACCGCAGAGTTCCATGACCACGCCCGCGTAGAACTCGACGTTGGTGTGGAGTTCGCGGCCGGGTTTCAGTTCGGCGAGGATCGCCTCGACCCGGCGTTCCACCTCCACGGCGAAATCCACGCGCGGACCGCCGAAGCGCTGGGCGATCTCGCGGAGCATGCGGGAGCGGGGGTCCTCCGTGCGGTAGACGGCGTGGCCGAAGCCCATGATGCGGTCGCCGGCGAGGACGCGTCCGCGGATCCAGGGGTCGATGCGCTCGGGCGTTCCGATCGCGTCCAGGGTGTCCAGCGCCCGGCTGGGCGCGCCCCCGTGCAGAGGACCGGACAGCGCCCCGACCGCCCCCATCAGACAGGCCGCCACATCCGCTCCGGTAGAGGCGATGACCCGCGCCGTGAACGTTGATGCATTGAATCCGTGGTCAATGGTTGAGATCAAGTATTGCTCGACGGCCCTCGCCCGCACCGGATCCGGCTCCGAACCCGTCAGCATGTACAGGTAGTTCGCCGCGTACGACAGATCCTCCCGCGGCTCGACCGGCTCCAGCCCTTCACCCAGCCGGTACAGCGCCGTCAGCAGCGTCGGTACGGCGGCCGCCGCGGTGAGCACGTCCCGGCGGCGCTCGTCCGCGTCGAGGTCGTACACCGGCCGGAAGCCCCGCACCGCACCGAGCAGCGACAGCGCGGTGCGCATCCCGGCCAGCGGGCCGGAGCCGCCCGCGCCTCCGCTCGCCCCGGCGACGGCAGGCAGGACCGCGCGGACCTCGTCCGGCAGCGACCGCAGCGCCGCGGTCTCGGCGGCGAAGGCCGCGGCACGCTCGGCGTCCGGCAGCTCGCCGTGGACCAGCAGATGCCAGACGTCCTCGAAGGCGCGGGTCTGCGCGAGTTCGACGGCCGAGTACTGGCGGTAGTGATAGAAGCCCTCCAGCCCTCGGACGTCACCGATGGCGGTGTCGGTGACGACGACGCCGGCGAGTCCTCGCGGCGCCTCGACGAGAGCAGGGGCCGACCTGTTGACGGACATGATTTCCTCCCTGGACTTGATTTGACTGTCCATGCTTGACTCAATCCCTGTCAATATTGATCGGGTCAATACGTGTGTCAATACATCGTCCAGCGGATACGGTGACCCCCATGCGCGATCAAGAGCCCGGCTCCCCCCACCCGACCCGGCGGCTGACCACCAAGGAAGCCGCCGAACTGCTCGGCGTGAAGCCCGAGACCGTGTACGCGTACGTCAGCCGCGGCCAGCTCAGCAGCCGGCGGGTGCCCAGCGGCCGGGGCAGCACCTTCGACGCGCAGGAGGTCGAGGCGCTCGCACGGCGCAACCGGCGTGAGAGCAGTGGGACTTCGGGATCGGGCGGTGAGCTGGCGGTGCGCACCCGCATCACGTTCATCGACACGGACCGGTACTACTTCCGGGGCGTCGACGCGGCCGAACTCGCCGTCCGCCACTCCTACGAGGAGGTCGCCGAGTGGCTGTGGACCGGCCAACTGCGCCCCGGCATCGCCTTCGCCGCCCCCGAGGCCACGGTCGCCGCCGCCCGCCGCGCGGTGGACGCCCTGCCCGAACACGCCGGGCCCACCGACCGGTTGAGGGTCGCGGCCATCGCCGCCGCGACAGTGGACCCGCTGCGCTTCGACCTGTCCGAGAACGCCGTCCTGGGCACCGCGCGCAGCCTCATCCCCACCCTCGTCGCCGCCCTGCCGCCGGTGCGCCGCGACCACCGCGACGCGGGCCCGCTGGCGCACCGGCTGTGGGCCCGGCTCAGCGGCCACGAGGCGGACGAGGCCTCGCTGCGCACCCTGGACACGGCACTGGCCCTGCTGGTCGACCACGACCTCGCCGCCTCGACGCTCGCGGTACGCGTCGCAGCGTCCGCCCGCGCCCACGCCTACGCGGCCGTCTCGGCGGGCCTGGGCGTCCTCGAAGGCCCCCTGCACGGCGCCGCCAGCGGGCTTGCCCACCGGATGCTGCTGGACGTCCTCGACCGCGGCGACGCGGCCCCGGTGATCGCCGAGGAGCTGCGGGCCGGCCGCCGCGTCCCCGGGCTCGGCCACCGGCTGTACCCGGGCGAAGACCCCCGCGCGCGTGTGCTGTTCGGGCTGCTGGAGGAGATCCCGCGGGCCGAACCCGCGCTCGCGGCGGCCCGCGACATCGTCGCCACGACCGCCCGCCACACGCCGCTGCACGCCAATGTCGACCTGGCGCTGGCCGTGCTCACCGCCTCCAGCGGTATGCCCGCCACCGCGGGCGAGACGATCTTCGCCGTGGCCCGAACGGCGGGCTGGATCGCCCACGCCCTGGAGGAGTACGGCGAGCGCCCGCTGCGGATGCGCCCCAGCGGTCACTACGTGGGCCCGAGGCCCCCGCAACCATTGCCGGAGTAGGACGCAGCCATTGCCGGAGCAGGACACGAGCGGTTCGGTGAGCGACACCGGATCAACTCAGGTTAGGCTCACCTTTGTGAGTACTTGCTCAAGTGACTCCCGGGACCTCGGCGAGCCCATCGCGGGCACCGCGGCCACCGCGAGGACCTGGCTGCTGCTGGAACAGCCCGGCCCGTGGGGTGCCAAGGCGCTCACCTCCAGCCATCTGGACCCCGCACTGGGCCGCGCACTGGAGGCTGCCGCCAAGCACACCGGGGTGCGTGTGGCGCTCATCCGCCGCCCCGGGCGGCACGCCGACGGCGGCACACCCGTCGAGCGGCAGGTGTACGCCGCCCACACCACCCCGGGTCATGCCTGGCTGCACGGCGCGGCGGTCCGCGATCCGCGCCGGCTGCTCGACCTCGACTTCGCCGCGCTCGGCAGGGGCGACGCCCGCTCCTTCGACTCGGCGCTGGGGGCGGGGCCGTACACGGGCGACCCGCTCGCGCTGGTGTGCACCAACGGCAAGCGGGACCGGTGCTGCGCCCTCCTGGGCCGCCCCCTCGCCGCCGAGCTGGCCGCCTCCGGCGTCGGTGGCGTCTGGGAGGTCACCCATCTGGGTGGACATCGCTTCTCGCCGACGCTGCTGGTCCTGCCGTACGGCTACGCCTACGGCCGGGCCGAGGCGCACTCCGTGCAGGAGATCCTCCGCGAGGTGCGGGAGGGCCGGGTCGTCGTCGAGGGATGCCGCGGGAGCTCCGCCTGGGAGCGGCCGGGGCAGGCGGCCGAGCTGGCCGTGCGCAGGGCCCTTGGCGAGTACGCGGTGAACGTGCTGAGCGTCGTCCGTACGGAGGGTGCCGCGCCACGCTGGACGGTGACCGTCGCGCACACCGACGGACGCCTCTGGCATGTGGTCGTCACCCAGGGAGCCGCGCTGCCGCCCCGCGCGGAGAGCTGCGGAACCTCGGTGCTGGGCTCGCCCGCGCAGATGGACGTGGTCGCGGTGCGGGAGCTGGCGGCCGCGACGGCACTGGCGGGCTGACCTGCCTGGTCGACCGTGGCCGGCCTCCCTCGTGGACCGGCCCCGTCCACCATTGATCAAGAGGCCCCGCGTCTGATCAAGAGGCCCCGCGTCCACCATTGATCAAGAGATCCGGGCCACACCCCCTTCGGTGCTCCCGACGCGTCCACGTACCGTCTGGGGTATGAGCCCCACTGCCCCCGCGCGCCGCCTGCGCCTCGGCCTGCCGCGGCGGATGTTCTCGCAGGTGCTGCTGATGCAGGTGGCCATCGCGGCGGGTGTCGCGGTGCTCGCGACCGGCCTGTTCCTCGCCCCGCTCGGCAACCAGCTCGACGACCAGGCGATGCGCCGGGCCCTCGCCATCGCCCAGACCACCGCCGTCCAGCCGCGGATCGCCGAGGACGTCGTGAACACGCCTCCGACGGCCGGCGGCCCCGTCCAGGAGGCGGCGGAGCGGATCCGGAGGGCCACCCGGGCCGAGTACGTCGTGGTGATGGACTGGCGTGGGGTGCGCTGGTCGCACCCCACGCCCGGCGAGATCGGCAGGACGGTGTCCACCGATCCCGGGCAGGCCCTCGCCGGTCACGAAGTCATGCAGATCGACGACGGCACCCTCGGCCGCACCGCCCGCGGCAAGGTGCCGCTGCGCGACAGCGACGGGGACATCGTGGGCGCGGTCTCGGTCGGGATCGCGTACGACAGTGTCCGCGCCCGGCTGATCCACGCGATACCGGAGCTGCTGGCGTATGCGGGCGGTGCGCTGGCGGTCGGCGCGCTGGCCGCGTGGCTGATCTCTCGGCGGGTCCAGCGGCAGACGCGTGACCTGGCCTTCTCCGACATCGCGGCGCTGCTCGCGGAGCGCGAGGCGATGCTGCACGGCATCCGGGAGGGCGTCGTCGCCCTGGACCGCGCGGGGCGGGTGCGGCTGCTGAACGACGAGGCGCGCCGGCTGCTCGGCGTCGGCGAGGAGGCCGTCGGCCGCTCCCTGGACGAGGCGCTGGGGGAAGGCCGTACGACCGATGTGCTGGCCGGGCGGGTCACGGGCACCGATCTGCTCACCGTGCGCGGCCGGCGCGTCCTGGTCGCCAACCGGATGCCCACCGACGACGGCGGCGCGGTCGCCACCCTGCGCGACCGCACGGAGCTGGAGCAGCTCGGGCGGGAGCTGGACTCCACGCGCGGCCTGATCGACGCCCTGCGCGCCCAGGACCATGAGCACGCCAACCGGATGCACACGCTTCTCGGGCTGCTGGAGCTGGAGATGTACGACGACGCCATGGAGTTCGTCGGCGAGGTGGTGGGTGACCACAGGGTGACCGCGGAACAGATCACGGAGAAGATCCAGGACCCGCTGCTGGCGGCGCTGCTGGTGGGCAAGGCGACCGTGGCGGCGGAGCGCGGGGTCGCGCTGCTGGTGTCGGAGCGGACGCGGCTCCCGGACCGCTTGATCGACCCCCGGGGCATCGTCACGATCGTCGGGAACCTGGTGGACAACGCCCTGGACGCGGTCGCCGGGACGGCGCACGCGCGCGTGGAGGTCGAGTTGCGCACCGAGGGGCGCGCGGCCGTCCTGCGGGTGCGGGACACGGGGCCGGGGATCCCGGCCGCACAGCGCGAGTTGATCTTCACGGAGGGCTGGTCCACGAAGGAGGCACCGGCCCATCGCGAGCGCGGGATCGGTCTCTCCCTGGTGCGCAGGCTCGCCGAACGGCAGGGCGGCGCCGCCACCGTGGACCAGGCGCACGGGGGCGGCGCGGAGTTCACCGTCGTCCTGCCCGAGGCGCTCACCGAGCCGGACGCCGAACCGGCCCTCACCGGGCCCCTGGCACACCGCACCGCCGAGAGGGAGTCGCGATGATCGAGGTCCTGGTCGTGGACGACGACACACGGGTCGCGCGGGTCAATGCCGCCTACGTGGAGAAGGTGCCGGGCTTCCACGTGGCCGGCGAGGCGCACAGCGCTGCCGAGGCGCTGCGGCGGGTCGAGGAGCTGCCCCGGGTGGACCTGGTCCTGATGGACCACTACCTGCCCGACGAAACGGGTCTGTCGGTCGTCCGGGAGATGCGGCGGCGCGGCCACCGGGCCGACGTGATCATGGTGACGGCGGCCCGGGACGTCTCCACCGTCCAGGAGGCGATGCGGCACGGCGCGCTCCAGTACCTGGTCAAGCCGTTCGCCTTCGCGGGCCTGCGCACCAAGCTGGAGGCGTACGCGGAGCTGCGCCGCACCCTCGACGGAGGCGGCGAGGCCGAACAGGCCGAGGTGGACCGGATCTTCGGCGCGCTCTCCACGCCGTCGGAGCCGGCGCTGCCCAAGGGCCACTCCCCCACGACCGCCGACGTCGTCCGCCGCTGCCTGATCGGCGCCGAAGGCCCTCTGTCCGCCCAGGAGATCGCGGAGCGCACCGGCATCAGCCGCCAGACCGCCCAGCGGTATCTGAAGCTCCTGGAGCGCACGGGCCGGGCACGGCTCACCCTCAAGTACGGGGACGCGGGCCGCCCGGAACACCGTTACGTGTGGGCGACCCGCGCCTGAGGGCACGGCCGGCGGTGGGGGCGGGGAAGCGGCCGTACCCCCTGTCCATACGGATCCGGCACGCCGTTGTCTCCGGCGGCGCCGTTACGGCTAGGCCGCCCCCGCCCCGGTGAGCGACCGCACCTCGGTCTCCGCGTGCTTGGCCTCGTCCGGGACCTCCCCGGAGGTGGCGGTGCCGAGCCAGCCGGCGAGGAAGCCGAGCGGGATCGAGACGATGCCGGGGTTCTGCAGCGGGAACACCTGGAAGTCGACGCCGGGGAACAGGGAGTCGGGGCTGCCGGACACCACGGGGGACAGCAGCACGAGCGCGACGGCCGGGATCAGGCCGCCGTACACCGACCAGACGGCACCGCGGGTGGTGAAGCCGCGCCAGAACAGGGAGTAGAGCAGCACGGGCAGGTTGGCGGACGCGGCGACGGCGAAGGCGAGGCCCACCAGGAAGGCGACGTTGAGGTCGCGGGCGAGCAGGCCGAGGGCGATGGCGACGACGCCGATGCCGACCGCGGCGACCCGGGCGACGGCGACCTCGCTGCGCGGTGCGGCGCGCCGGCGCCGCAGTGACGCGTACAGGTCGTGGGCCACGGACGCGGAGGAGGCGAGGGTGATCCCGGCGACCACGGCGAGGATGGTGGCGAAGGCGACGGCGGCGACGATCGCGAACAGAACCGTTCCACCGGCGGATTCCGGCCCGCCGCCCAGATCGAGGGCGAGCAGCGGTACGGCCGTGTTGCCCGCGGCGTTCGAGCGGCGCACCACGTCGGTGCCGACGATCGCGGCGGCGCCGAAGCCGAGGACGATCGTCATCAGGTAGAAGCTGCCGATGAGTCCGATCGACCAGACCACCGAGCGCCGGGCCGCGCGGGCGGTGGGCACGGTGTAGAAGCGGGACAGGATGTGCGGCAGCCCAGCGGTGCCGAGCACCAGGGCGATGCCGAGGCTGATGAAGTCGAAGCGGGCGGTCCAGTCGGCACCGTACTTGAGCCCGGGCGCGAGGAACGATGCGCCGTGGCCGCTGCGTTCGGCCGCGGTGAGCAGCAGTGCGTCGAAGTCGCCGTGGAAGCGCACCAGGACGAGCACGGTCAGGGTGATGGTGCCGCCGAGCAGCAGGACCGCTTTGACGATCTGGATCCAGGTGGTGGCTCGCATCCCTCCCAACGACACATAGATGACCATGAGCGCGCCGACGCCGATGACGGTCCAGGTCCGCGCCGCCTCGCTCTGGCCGCCGAGCAGCAGCGCGACCAGGCTGCCCGCACCCACCATCTGCGCCACCAGATACAGAACGGACACGGTGACCGAGGAAGTTCCCGCCGCGATCCTGACGGGCCGCTCGCGCATCCGCGCGGCGACGACGTCGGCCAGGGTGAACCGGCCGCAGTTGCGGACCAGTTCGGCGACCAGGAACAGCACGACCAGCCAGGCGACGAGGAAGCCCACCGAGTAGAGCAGTCCGTCGTAGCCGTAGAGCGCGATGAGTCCGGAGATGCCGAGGAAGGAGGCGGCCGACATGTAGTCGCCCGCGATGGCAAAACCATTCTCCATCGGCGAGAAGAGCCGGCCGCCGGCGTAGAACTCCTCGGCCGAACCGTGGCGGTGGCGGCTCACCCAGGTCGTGATCGCGAGGGTGACCGCGACGAACGCGCTGAACAGCAGCAGCGCCAGGGTCTGATGATCGCCCGTCACGAGTGGCCGCCCTTCGCGGCCCGGGTCAGCTCCTGGGTGTCCCAGCGCAGGTCCAGCGCGGGCCGGTCGCGGCGCAGGCGCGCGTGCCGGGCGTAGGCCCAGGTGAGCAGGAAGGTGGAGAGGAACTGCCCGAGGCCGGCGAGCATCGCCACGTTCACCGCGCCGGCCACGGGCCGGGCCATCAGCCCCGGTGCGGTGGTGGCGGTCACGACGTAGCCGATGTACCAGGCCAGGAAGCCGATGACGGCCGGCACCACGAACCTCCGGTACCGGCTGCGCACCTCCTGGAAGGCGGCGCTGCGCTGCACCTCCAGGTAGATGTCGGCCGCGGCCCTCGCGCCCTCCTCGCGGGGCTCGGGGACGGCGTCGGCACCGGCGTCCGCCTCACCCCAGCCGGAGGCCAGCGCGTCGTACCAGGGGTCGTCGTAGGGCACGCGCGCGTGGGAGCGACCGTTGCTTGACTGCATGCCCAAGGATGGACAGAACGGGAAGATCCCCGACTCTTGTTCCCCTCGCCTTTCACCCCATCAGGTGATTTGTCCCGGAGGAAGCCGTGAAACGGGGTGGGAACGGCCTGTGCCGTGCCCACCCCGTCTCTCGCCGGGCGCGGCGCCTACGCGTCGATGCGCGAGCGGTCCAGGGTCGCCGCGGAGGAGGAGATGAACTCCTTGCGCGGTGCCACGTCGTTGCCCATCAGCAGGTCGAAGACCTGCTCGGCCGCCTCCAGGTCGGAGAGGTTGATGCGGCGCAGGGTGCGGTGGCGCGGGTCCATCGTGGTCTCGGCCAGCTGGTCGGCGTCCATCTCGCCGAGGCCCTTGTAGCGCTGGATCGAGTCCTTGTAGCGGATGCCCTTGGTCTGGAACTCCATGAGCTTGTCGCGCAGTTCCCGGTCCGAGTACGTGTAGACGTACTTGTCCTGCCCCTTCTTGGGCTGGACGAGCTCGATCCGGTGCAGCGGCGGTACGGCCGCGAAGACGCGTCCCGCCTCGACCATGGGCCGCATGTAGCGCTGGAACAGCGTCAGCAGCAGACAGCGGATGTGCGAGCCGTCCACATCGGCGTCGGTCATCATGACGATCTTGCCGTAGCGGGCCGCGTCGATGTCGAAGGTGCGGCCCGAGCCCGCTCCTATGACCTGGATGATCGCGCCGCACTCGGTGTTCTTCAGCATGTCGGTCACGGACGACTTCTGGACGTTGAGGATCTTGCCGCGGATCGGCAGCAGCGCCTGGAACTCGGAGTTCCGGGCGAGCTTGGCGGTGCCGAGCGCGGAGTCTCCCTCGACGATGAACAGCTCGCTGCGCTCGACGTCGTCGCTGCGGCAGTCGGCGAGCTTGGCGGGCAGCGAGGACGACTCCAGGGCCGTCTTCCTGCGCTGGGCGTCCTTGTGCTGACGGGCAGCGATGCGCGTACGGGCGGCTGCGACCGCCTTCTCCATGACCACCCGGGCCTGGGCGGCCGCGTCCCGCTTGGTGGACGTCAGGAACGCCTTGAGCTCCTTGGTGATCACGGCGTTCACGATGCGGCGGGCCGCCGAGGTGCCGAGGACCTCCTTGGTCTGGCCTTCGAACTGGGGTTCGGCCAGACGCACGGTGACGACGGCGGTGAGGCCCTCCAGGGCGTCGTCCTTGACGATGTCGTCCTCGGCCACGCGCAGCAGCTTCTTGGCCCGCAGCACCTCGTTGAGCGTGCTGGTGACGGCCGTCTCGAAGCCCGCGACATGGGTGCCGCCCTTGGGGGTGGCGATGATGTTCACGAACGAGCGCAGGGTGGTGTCGTACCCGGTGCCCCAGCGCATGGCGACGTCGACGTCGAGCTCGCGGGTGACCTGGGTAGGCGTCATCTGCCCGTGCTCGTCCAGGACCGGGACGGTCTCCCTGAAGGTGCCCTGGCCGGAGAAGCGGAGGACGTCGTTGACCGGCTTGTCGGCGGCGAGGTACTCGCAGAACTCGCTGATGCCGCCATCGAAGCGGAAGGACTCCTCGCCCTTGCTGCCGTCCTGGCCGAGACCGACTTCGTCGCGCACGACGATGGTCAGGCCCGGCACCAGGAAGGCCGTCTGGCGGGCCCGCTGGTGCAGGTGCTCCAGGGAGAGCTTGGCGTCCTTGATGAAGATCTGGCGGTCCGCCCAGTAGCGCACGCGCGTGCCGGTGCGGTTCCTGGGGATCTTCTTGGTCTTGCGCAGTCCGCTCTTGGCCTCGAACTTGGCGTCGGCCCCGTCGGAGGCGAAGGCTCCCGGGACACCGCGCCGGAAGCTGATGGCGTGGGTGTGGCCGCTGCGGTCCACCTCGACGTCGAGCCGGGCGGACAGGGCGTTCACCACGGAGGCGCCGACGCCGTGCAGGCCGCCGGAGGCCGCGTAGGAGCCGCCGCCGAACTTGCCGCCCGCGTGCAGCTTGGTCATGACGACCTCGACACCGGAGAGGCCCGTCTTGGGCTCGACGTCGACGGGGATGCCCCGGCCGTTGTCGCGGACCTCTACCGAGCCGTCGTCATGGAGGACGACCTCGATGTGGTCGCAGTAGCCCCCGAGGGCCTCGTCGACGGAGTTGTCGATGATCTCCCAGAGGCAGTGCATCAGGCCGCGGCTGTCGGTCGAGCCGATGTACATGCCCGGGCGTTTGCGCACGGCCTCGAGTCCCTCGAGGACGAGGAGGTGCCGCGCGGTGTAGTTGGAACCGTCCCGGTCTGCTCCTGCCAGCAGCGCTGTGGACGGCACGGACGTCTCGGCGGTCACGCGGTTCGCTCCTCGCTGAATTTCAGGTGGTGCCCTTTGGGGTAAGGGCGCGGCTTCGGTTGCCGCTCAGAGCGTACAGAGGCCTGGTAGAGCCGATGTAACGCCACCCTCGTCTCTGGGCAGAGTAGTGCAGGGTCGCATAGGTGTTCGATCCCTCGATGGAGTGAAGTACATATCACGTTCCCTTCGGGGCATGAACCATTTAGGCTCCGGGCACGTCCTCATGAACAAAGCGGCAATCCAGCCGGGAGGACCGACCACTACCGACAGCGCGAACCCGTACGACACACAGACACGCAATACGGCACATTCGCCGCCAACCGGCAACAGCCGGCCGCCTGGAAAGTTTTTTCAAGCAAAAGCCCCGAGCGGGAACGTTTTCGGGCTGGTTGGATGTTGACCCTGGTACGACAGCTCGTCGAGCTAGAGAAGAGGCGACGTGACTACTGTTCTGACCCCCGCGAGCCCGTTGACGGCCGCCGACCGCTGCGACCGCTGCGGCGCTCAGGCATACGTGCGTGTCGTCCTGCTGAGCGGCGGAGAACTGCTCTTCTGCGCCCACCACGGCCGCAAGTTCGAGCCGGGACTCAAGAAGATCGCCGCTGAGATACAGGACGAGACGGAGCGACTGACGGCCGCTCCAGCCACCGCCTCCGAAGAAGAGCGCTGACAACTCGCGTCCACGACGAGCCAGCTCCAGGCATTAGGCCGGCGTACGGGCGGCTGCCCCTGATCCTTCAGGGGCAGCCGCCCGTACGCGTTGCCGTGCCGCTCAGGCCCCCTCAGAGGCCCGTAGCGGCCCCGTCAGCCCGGCCGGTGCCGAGGTCCCAGCCCAGCGTCTTCAGGGCGTGGGACACCCGTGTGTACACCCCGGGGCTGCCGGCGCGGCCGCAGCCGCCGCCCCAGGACACCAGCCCGACCAGCCGCCCCCCGGCCACCAGCGGCCCTCCACTGTCCCCCTGGCAGGCGTCCGGACCGCCGTGCACCTCACCGGCGCACAGCATGCTGTCGGCGCTGTAGGAGCCGCCCGCGCCGCCCGGGTACGCCTGCCGGCACAGGGTGTCGGACAGCACCTGCAGACGTGCCGCCCGCAGGCCCGACGGGTAGTTGCCGCTGCCGGTCGCGTCACCCCAGCCGTAGACCATGGCCCGCGTGCCCGCCACGTACGCCGGATCCCCGGTCGGCGCCATCGCGATCACCGACCCCTTCGGCAGGGACTCGGCGAGCGTGAGCACGGCGAAGTCCCCGACATTGGTGGCGCCGTCGTACCCCGGATTCACCCAGGCCTCGCGGACCTTGATCTCCTGGCCCTCCTTCGTGCGCAGGTCCGTGCGGCCCGCGATGACGCTGAAGTCGGCCACCTGCCCCGGCGGCCCCCCGAGGACGTCCTCGTCCAGGCAGTGCGCCGCGGTGAGCACGGTGGACGGGCCGACGGCCACGCCGCCGCAGAACTGGCCCGAGCGCGTACCCCCGAACCGGTCACGGCTGGAGAGGGCCACCGTCCAGGGACTGTCGGAGGCCTCGACCGGAAAACCTCCGACGACGACGTTGTCGGCGGCCGCCGGAGCGGCGGACGCGAGCGGTATGACGGCCGCGGCGGCGGCCAGGACCAGCGGCCCGGCCAGCGCCCGGACAAGGGGGCGACGCATGCGTACTCCTCACTCAGGGCTGTTGCTGAGAAACCCAGCGTGATCCACCCCACAGCGCCTCGCACCCGCGCGGGCACGCGAAAGACCCGGCTCCCGCTCGGGGAACCGGGCCTTGTACGCCGTAGGACCGCGGCCTAGTCGAGGTAGTCGCGCAGCACCTGGGAGCGCGACGGGTGGCGCAGCTTCGACATGGTCTTCGACTCGATCTGGCGGATGCGCTCACGCGTCACGCCGTACACCTTGCCGATCTCGTCGAGGGTCTTCGGCTGACCGTCGGTGAGACCGAAGCGCATCGAGACGACGCCCGCCTCGCGCTCGGACAGGGTGTCGAGGACGGAGTGCAGCTGCTCCTGGAGGAGCGTGAAGCTGACCGCGTCGGCCGGGACGACGGCCTCGGAGTCCTCGATGAGGTCGCCGAACTCGCTGTCGCCGTCCTCGCCCAGCGGGGTGTGCAGGGAGATCGGTTCGCGACCGTACTTCTGGACCTCGATGACCTTCTCGGGGGTCATGTCGAGTTCCTTGGCCAGCTCCTCCGGGGTGGGCTCGCGGCCCAGGTCCTGGAGCATCTGGCGCTGCACGCGCGCGAGCTTGTTGATGACCTCGACCATGTGCACCGGGATACGGATGGTGCGGGCCTGGTCGGCCATGGCGCGGGTGATCGCCTGACGGATCCACCAGGTGGCGTACGTGGAGAACTTGTAGCCCTTGGTGTAGTCGAACTTCTCGACCGCGCGGATCAGACCGAGGTTGCCCTCCTGGATGAGGTCCAGGAAGAGCATGCCGCGGCCGGTGTAGCGCTTGGCCAGGGAGACCACCAGACGGAGGTTGGCCTCCAGGAGGTGGTTCTTGGCGCGGCGGCCGTCCTCGGCGATGATCTCCAGCTCGCGCTTGAGCTTGGGGGCGAGCTTGTCGGCGTTGGCCAGCTTGTCCTCGGCGAACAGACCGGCCTCGATACGCTTGGCGAGCTCGACCTCCTGCTCGGCGTTGAGCAGCGGGACCTTGCCGATCTGCTTGAGGTAGTCCTTGACCGGGTCGGCGGTGGCACCGGCGGCGGCGACCTGCTGGGCGGGCGCGTCGTCCTCGTCCTCGTCGGAGAGCACGAAGCCGGCGCTCTCGGTGCCCTCGGGCTCCTCGCCGGGCTTGACCTCCTCGAGGACCTCTTCCTCGACGAGCTCGGCGTCGTCCTTCTTGGCGGTGGTCTTCTTGGCCGCCATCTTCTTGGCGACGGTCTTCTTCGCGGCCGTCTTCTTGGCGGGCGTCGCCTTCTTGGCAGCGGCCTTCTTCGCGGGCGCCTCGTCCTCGACGGCTGCCTCGGCGGCGGGGGCCTCAGGCGTGGCGGTGGCGGTGGCCTTCTTCGCGGTCACCGTCTTCGCCGCGACCGTCTTGGTGGCGGTGCGCTTGGCCGGACTCTTCGCTGCGACGCTCTTTCGGGTGCGCTTGGGCTCCGCGGCACTGACCATCAGCGTCACACCCTCTTCCTCGAGGATCTGGTTGAGGCTGCGCAGTACGTTCTTCCACTGAGTGGCCGGAATCTGGTCAGCTTCGAAGGCCCGACGCACGTCATCGCCGGCGATCTGCCCCTCAGCCTTTCCCCGCTCGATGAGCGCCATGACAGAGACGGACTCGGCGATCTCCGGCGGGAGCGTACGGGATGTGCTGGCCGACACGAACAACCTCTCGGAACGTTGGAAAACGGCTTCCGGCCCCGTCCATGACGGACAGGAGCCGACCACCGGCCTGGGGATGGACCGACGGTGCGGGCGGGGGCCGGGAAGATGCACAGCGCCTTGTATGGCGTCCGTATTCCCTCCGCGGCTGTCACCTCTTAGGTCATCGCGCTGCTCCCACGAGCGTTACGCCCAATCTGCGTGGCCCGAGTCACACCCCGTAAGCGCTCAAAACTGTCAGATGCGGGCAAATGAGGTCAGTCTCCCGGTCCCATCCGCCGTACGCCACCGCGCCCTCGCCCCGCCGCACCGTCGGACCCCGCCGGATCCGGGTGATCCTGCGGGGTCCGACGGCAGGCGGTCCGCCGGCCGGGCGATGCCACAGGAGGGGGGAGGCATCGCCGGCCGCGCCGCCCGTGGGGCGCGCTCAGTGCTCGCGCGGGGCGGGCACCACGCGCTCCACCTCGGGGTGAACCATCAGAAGCTGCCGCATCGCCGTCTCCGCGCCCGTGCCGTCGCCCGCGGCCAGGGCGTCGGCGATCCGGGCGTGGTGCGCCAGCGAGGCGTCGTTCGGCCGGTCACACCCCGCGACCGGACCGCCGGAGACCTGGAGCGCGGCCGACACGATCCCGGACAGGTGTTCCAGCATGCGGTTGCCGGCGACCTGAATGAGCAGCGAGTGGAACTCGGCGTCGGCCCGGGAGAAGGTCAGGGCGTCACCCTGCGCCATGGCGTGGCCCATGATCTCGACCATGTCACCCAGCCGCTGCTGGACGTCCTCACGGCCGTGACCGGCGGCCAGCCGCGCGGCCAGCGGCTCGATCGTCCAGCGCAGCTCGGTCAGCTCACGTCGTTGATCGTCGCGCTGCGGTCCGAAGGCCCGCCACTCGATGATGTCCGGGTCGAGGAGGTTCCAGTCGCTGACGGGACGCACGCGCGTGCCGACGTTCGGCCGGGCGCTGACCAGGCCCTTGGCCTCCAGGACGCGGAGCGACTCACGGACGACGGTGCGGGAGACCTCGAACCGCTGGCCGATCTCCTCGGGCACCAGCGGGCGGTCGGCGCCCAGGTCACCGGAAACGATCATCTGGCCGAGCTGCTGGACGAGTTGGCCGTGCAGTCCGCGTCCGCGGCCCGCGGAGCGCCGGCCCACGCGGCCCAGCTCCTGGTCCGCGCCCTCCCAGGAGGGGACTGCGACGCGGCCGGCGACAGGGGCCTCGGCGTAGGGGTAGCGGTCGAGTTCGCCCGGGCCGGCGAGACCGGAGTCGGCGGAGCGGGCGGCGGTCATCATGGTGTGCGCAAGGGTACTCACGGATCCTTTGTCGGCGCCCTCTTCAACTCCCTTGAGGTCTTTGGTGAAAAGCACACGAAAGGGTGATCGCTCACCCCGTCGCAATTGACGCCTTATCGGAAAGAAATGGGCTTTCCCCGGGGAGTTGTGCGCACAGGGGGTGCTGAAAGCGGGCGGACGGTCGTCATCGGACCTTGCTGCGCAGGGTCGTGAGCAGATACGCGCACAACAGTGCGGTCAGCGACAACATCAGCGCACCGCCCACGGGTTGGGCGACCACCCGTACCGCGGCCGCCAGATACCGCTCTCCCCCGAAGGGCCACTGCATCAGCAGCACTTCCCTGAGCCGCAAGGGAAATCCGGCCGCCGATCGCACCGCGGGCCCCTCCAGCACCTTGTGCACCAGCGGTACGACAACCATGGGTACCGCCACCACGGCGGCGAGCCCGGCACTGGTGGACCGGAACACCCCCGCGGCCAGCACACCGGCCCACGCGCACCCCACCACCAGTCCGATCCAACTCACCCCCAGCGACAGCCAGTCCGCGGGAACCTCCGCCACCTCCCGTCCGTATACGAGGTACAGCACTTCGGCATCGCACCCCACCGTCAGACAAGCCAGCGACAGCGCGGTGACCCCGGAGACGAGGAGCTTGGCGGCCAGCAGCCCCAGCCGGCGGGGCACGGTGCCCCGGTCCACCGCCAGCGCGGGATGGCGGAACTCGTCCCCGAAGGCCAGCGCGCCCAGCAACCCGGCCCCGAGCGCCGCGGGCGGCAACGGCAGCTCCCGCGGCCAGGCAGCCAGCAGCCGGGCCTGCGGGGTGTGCCCGATGCGCGCGAGCACCAGCGCGGTGAGGGCCGACACGACGAGGACGGCGGCAGCGGTGAGGAACCCGGTACCGACGCCCGCGGCGCGGCGGATCTCGTAGCGGAGGGGGCGCAGGGGGGAGGGGGCGGGGCGGACGGAGATGGGGGGTGGGAGGGAGGGGAGGGGGGAGGGGGCCCCCGGACCGTTCTCGGTGGGGCCGGTGTCCCGCTCCTCGCCGGATCCCTGCGCGGCCTCCGTCTCCCCCACGGCGTCGGCCGCTTCCTCCCTCGCCGCCGCTCCGGGCCCCATGTCCCCTACCTCGTCGGCGAGTTGATGCACGAGGACGTCGTGCCGGAAGGCCAGTTCGCCGATGTCGGCACAGGTACTGCCGTACACCGAGAGGCGGTTGCCGCCCTCGCGGACGACTTCCACCGAGCGTTGTGCCGTGCGGGCGTCCTTGGCGATGAGGGCCGCGAGGCGGGCGGCGTGGGGGGTGCGGACGGCGACACGGGGGCGGAGGCGGGTGCGGGCGAAGTCGGCGGCGTCCTGGTCGGCGACGAGCCGGCCCTGGTCCAGGGTGATGACGCGGTCGGCCGTGCGTGCGGCTTCCTTGGGGTCGGCGGTGGTGAGCAGGACCGTGCCGCCCTGAGTGGCGTGGGCTCGCAGGAGGCCGTGGAGCCAGCGGCTCTCACGGGCGGACAGTCCATCGGCGGGGTCGTCGAGGACGAGGGTGTGGGGGTCGGCGAGCAGGGCGCAGGCCAGGCCGAGGCGGCGGTCCATACCGCGGGACAGGGTGCCGAGCCGTTCGTCGCGCAGGCTGACCAGGCCGACGACTTCGAGGACTTCGTCGGCGCGGCGGACGGGGACGCCGGCTGCGGCGCACAGCATGCGCAGGTGGCCGCGGACCGTGCGGGCGGGATGGCCCGGCACATCCCCGAGGAGTACGCCCACCTCGCGGGAGGGGTGGGCGATGCGGTGCAGGGGGCGGCCTCTGAAGTAGGTGAGCCCGCGGCCCTGTTGGAGTTCGAGCATGAGTCTGAGCGCGGTCGTCTTGCCCGCGCCGGGGGCGCCGAGCAGCGCCGTGACACGGCCCGCGTGTGCCTCGAAGGAGACGTCGTCGACGGCGGGCGGAAGCTCCTTGCGGGGGTCGCTGGTCAGTCCGAAGGCCTGGATCACCCGATGCAAGATAGCGCGCTATGTCCGGTTTTTCGGGCACCGCAAGGCCCGTTGCCCGGGCGGCAGTCGGTGTGCTCGGATCCTTGTTCGTGGTTCGTGGTTCGTGTGCGGATCCGGGCCGCTGGAGCCCCGGGGCTCGTCTCAGACTTCGGGGCGCAGCATCGGGGGGTTGAGGAGGGTGGCGCCGCCGGCTCGGAAGAGCTGCGCCGGGCGTCCCCCTTGGCGGGTGGTGGTGCCTCCGGTGGGGACGAGGAAGCCCGGGGTGCCGGTCACCTTGCGGTGGAAGTTGCGCGGGTCGAGGGCCACGCCCCAGACGGCCTCGTAGACGCGGCGCAGCTCGCCGACGGTGAACTCGGTGGGGCAGAACGCGGTGGCCAGCGAGGAGTACTCGATCTTGGAGCGGGCGCGCTCGACGCCGTCGGCCAGGATCTGGGCATGGTCGAAGGCGAGCGGGGCGACGGGTTCGTCCTCGCGGCCGTAGCCGTCCTGCTGGAGCATTTCCTCGACCGGGGCCCAGCGGGCGTTGCTGGCGTCTCCGCCCGCGCGGGGGGCGGGCAGGTCGGGGGCGAGGGCGAGGTGGGCGACGCTGACGACGCGCATGCGCGGGTCGCGCTTGGGGTCGCCGTAGGTGGCGAGCTGTTCCAGGTGGGCGCCGTTGTCCGGGACGGGTACGGCGGCGTCGTGGGCGCGCATGCCCGTTTCCTCGGCCAGTTCGCGTGCCGCCGCCTGGGCCAGGTCCTCGTCGGCCCGGACGAATCCGCCGGGGAGGGCCCAGCGGCCCTGGAACGGCGGCTCGCCCCTGCGGACCGCCAGCGCGCACAGGGCATGGCGGCGCACGGTCAGCACGACCAGGTCCACGGTGACGGCGAAGGGCGGAAAGGCTGACGGGTCGTAGGGCATGCGGCGATCATAGTCGTCTTCCTGACGATAAACACTCCCTTCGCCGGCCGCAGGGGCGGCTGATCGGGTTCGGTCGGTGATCGGTCTTTCGGGTGTCGCTCGGCGGTCGCTTCCCTGATCGGGTTCGATCAGTGACCCGGGTCGCGGGTGTCGTTCGCTGGTCTGTCCCCTGATCGGTTTCGTCCGTGATCGATCTTGCGTCCGCTGTTTCCGGTGAGGCTGTCGTACGAGGTCACACTCCCAGTTGCAGGCCGTCGGCGGCCTCCTCCACCATGGCGAGGCCGAGCCGACCCACCCGTACGGAGAAGGGGGCGCCCGCGACGCGTAGTCCAGTGAGGACGATCTCGCCGAGGGGTGCGCCGGCCGCGGGGCGGAGGGTGACCGTGCCGGCGGGGGCGTCGGGGCGGATACCGGCGAGGGTGGTCAGCAGCAGGACTCCGGCCGCCGCGGCGGTGGCGGCGGGTCGGCAGGCCGCGGGGTGCGGGAGGGGAGTGCCGGCGTCGGTGCGCTGCTGTCCGCCGTACATCTCCGGCAGCCGGTGGCCGAATGCCTCGGCGGCCGCGATGACGCCGCGCAGCAGCCCGGTCGCCTCCCTCTCGTAGCCTGCGGCGATCAGGCCCGCTACGGCGATGGCGGTCTCGTGGGTCCGTACGGCGCCGCTGCGGTGGCCGAACGGGTTGAACCCGGCCTCTTTGGCGCCGAGCCCGCGCAGGCCCCAGCCGGAGTCCATGGCCGGGCCGCCGAGGAGTCGGGCGAGCTGTTCGGTCTGCACCTTGTCGAGCAGCCCGGGTGCCTGTTCGCCTCCGCCGAGCAGGCCGGTATCGAGGAGGTGGACGGTGGCGGAGCCCAGGTGCGGTACGAGCCGTCCGTCCGGGGAGCGGGCACCCGCGGGTCGGCCTCCGCCCAGGTCGTCGATCCAGAACTCCCGCTGGAACGCCGTCCGCAGACTCCTCGCCCAGTGCCGTAGCTCGGCGCCGCCCGGTCTGCCGAAGGTGTCGAGCAGTGCGGCGCCGAGCAGCGCCGCGCGGTGGGCGTGGGCCTGGGTTTCGCAGCGCTGTGGTCCGCCGGGATGGGGGTCGCGGAGATAGGTGTCGTCGCCCACGGTTCTGCGCAGCCAGGTCAGGCAGTTCTCGGCGGCAGGGAGCAGTTCCTCGGTGTCCTTCTCGGGGAGTCCCCAGCGGTGGGCTTCGGCGAGGAGGGCCGGGAAGAGCAGGGTGGCTTCGGTGGCCGTGCAACTCGGTGGCAGGTGGGGGCCGGCGTCTCTGCGCGGCCCGGGGATCATGCCGGACCGGGGTCCGGATCCGGGCAGCTGGGTGCGGGCCAGGGTGCGCAGTGTGCCCGCGGCGAGCCGGGTGCCGAGGGGCAGGGTCATCCGGGCGGCGGCCAGGGCTTCGGCGGGGGCCAGTCCGCAGCGCCAGGGTGCTCCGGCGGCGAGGTGGATGTCGGTGGGGTGGGCGGGGTCGCGCAGCAGCAGGGCCTGGAGGTCTTCGACGCAGGTGTGCAGCAGTGGCTGGACGCCGGAGTGGTCACCCGAGGCCCGGGCGGGGGCCAGCGGGGTCGTCGCCGATGTCCGGCCCACGGTGCGGAGCGGGCCTGCTCCGTCGGGCCGTACCCGCAGTTCCACATGGGCGCTTCCGCCGGGGGGCAGTTCGAACTCCCAGCGCAGCAGGCCCGCGGAGGCCAGGGCGTCGGTGGGCGGGGGGTGGGCTGTGACGGCCGCGTTGCCGGAGGCGCAGGTCCAGCGCAGGCCGGAGTCGTGGACGGTGGCGGGCAGTTCGGGGCCGGTAGTGCCGGCCGCGATGGCTCCCAGGGCGGCCAGGTCGGTGCCGAGAGCGACTTCGACCGGGAGGCGCAGGGGGCGCGGGGCGGAGCTGTGCAGGGTGATCCGCTCGGTGCCGTCCGCGTGACGGACGCGCTCGACGACGATGTCGGGGTCCGGGCCCGCGTCGGGGGAGGCGCGGAGGGTACCGACGAAACGTGCTTGGTCCGCGGCGGTCATCCGGGCGTGCACAGGGAGGGGCTCGCGTCCGGCGACGCGTACCTGGCATCGGGAGAGCAGGCGCCGTCCCGCCCGGTAGAAGCCTTCCAGCCCTCGGCCGGTCAGCTGGCCCTGTTCGGTGGAGATGGCGAGAGCGGGGAGGGCTACGCAGATCAGGGCGGTGTGGGTGGGGGGTAGGTCGGTGGGGCGGCGAGGGTGCGGGGCGTGGGTGGAGTGCGGGGGGTGGACGGGGGCCTTAATTCGAGGGTCGCCTGCGACTGAGCCGGCTGTCTGCCGGGGGGTGTCCGACGCGGCGTCGGCTGTGTGGGGCGGTGGTGCGAGGTGGATCGGGCCGAAGGGGGGTTCGGGCGGGCGGGCCGCGGGTGGGCGGTTGCGGTCGGCGGCAGAGGGCGGAGTCGGCTGGTGCATGGGGCGGCTTCCTCTGCGCTCTGTGGACCTCGGGCGTGTTCGGCGCCGGGTGGGGGATCCGGGGATACCCAGGCAGGTCGGCGGCACGGCGGGTGGGGTTGTTCCGCCACTCAGGTGAACGGGGGGGCGCTCCTCGGGGTCACGCTCGGAGCGGCCGAATGAGGGTGGGAGGGAGGCGTGTCGTTCTTGGTCACGGCTCCCCTGGGCCCTTGTGTTCGCGTCGCTCGCGATCACGACTCCCCCTGCGTCTCGCTGCTCGCGGCCCCGACTCCCTCTCTCCTCCTGTCCGCGTCGCCGCTCGCGGTCACGCGTCCCCCCTCGATCCCGGTGTCCACGCGGCTCGCGGTCACGGCTCCCCCTCGGTCCCAGTGTCCACTCCGCCCGCCGTCACGGCTCCCCCTCGGCCCCGGTCTCCACCCCGCCCGCCGTCACGACTCCCCCTCCGTCTCCCTGCCCGCGTCACGCCGCTTCCCCTGGGCTCGGGTGGTGCGGGGCTTTCGGCCCGAGCCGGGATGCGTGCCACTGACCGGGGTGCGCGGACCCGGGACCCTGGTCCCCGGTCGGCGGCCGGCCCTGCCGGCGGGTCCCGAGGAGGCCCCGGCGGTTGAAGTGGCAGCACGCGCACGGTGTTTGCGGGCCGGCTCGGCGGTGGTCTGCGTGGGGGCTCGGTCGGTGCGTGCCGCGCGCAGGCAGCGGCGGATGGACTCGGGGTCGAGCCCTTCGTTGCAGGCCTGGTGCAGGAGGCGGGCGAAGAGGTAGTCGGGGTCGGCGCCGAGGGCCATGGCGAGGGCCTCGCGGGCCTCCAGTTCGTCACCGGTGGACCAGGCGACCCAGCCGGCGAGGGTGAGCGGCGCCGCGGCGTGCTCGCCGTAGGGGCCGACGCAGCGGCGGGCCAGTGCCCGCCACAGACGCAGGGCGTGGGTGGCCTCGTCGCCCTCCATCCATTCGGCGGCGCAGTCGCGCGTGGTGCGGTCCTGGAGGCCGAGGATGAGCAGGGCCGCCTCGTCATGGGTGATCAGTTGGTCGTCGCGGAGATCCGCGGTGAGGGTGCCTGAGACGGGGGATGCCCCGGCGAGGCGTTCCATGATCCGCCCGGCCAGTGTCAGGGTCTCCTCGGCAACCTCCCCTCGACTTGTCTCGTCGAGGATCCGGGGGACCAGGGCCATACCGGCGGTGTCGAGGGCGATTTCCTGTTCCAGGGCAGCGGCCGGGGCCTCCCAGGGGAAGAGCCGGGCCCGCAGTTCGCGCAGGGTGCCGCGCACCTGGAGTCCGGCGTAGGTGGCGGCCGCTGCCAGCACGGAGGTCCCGGGCAGGCCCATGGGGGTGCCGTCGGACGGGCAGCAGCCTTCGTTCCCGCAGCAGTAGGACCACCAGCGGCCCTCGGAGATGCAGAGGGCCTCAATCACGGGTACGTCGAGGTGGCCGCACTCGGTGCGCAGCTTCTGGGCCAGCGGCCGTAGCCGCTCCATGACCTGTCGGCCGGTCTCGCCCGGCTCGGGCTCCTTGCAGACGTAGGCCACCATCTGCTCGGGTCGGGTGCCCCGGCGTTCGCTGCCGGTGACGAGACCCTGGGCCAACTGTCGTGCCGCGGAGGGCCAGTCGGCCGGGTTGGTGGGGATGCCGAGCCGGGCTCGTCCGCCGAAGCGGCCGCGGCCGTCGCGGTCGTGCAGGGCGACCAGCACGATGCTGTCCTCGGGCCGGTATCCGAGCAGATACGGCAGCGCGTCGGCCAGTTCGGCGGGGGTGCGCAGGGTGACCTGCCGGTCGCCCCCGTGGTTTTCGTAAGCGGTGCAGGCGAGTTGGTCGGTGGGATGGGTCTCGTGCCCCACGATGTCGCCGTTCTCGGTGTTTCCAGCGTTTTCGCCGTGATTCGTCATGCCCTGACGATCTCGCGGATTGCGAATCTCCGCTTGAGCCTGTGGATAACTCCGAGCAGGGACATGGCAATTGCGTCAGGAACGCAGACCCGACCTCGACTGCCGTGCGAGCTCGGTCCGGCGAACCTCAGCCCGACCAGGCTCAGCCCGCCGCGGCCAGCACCAGCGGAAGCACCTCCCCGCTCCCCGCCCGCCGCAGCAGACGGGCCGCGACCGCCAGTGTCCAGCCGGAGTCCGTGTAGTCGTCCACGAGCAGCACCGGGCCCGGAGAGCTCGCCAGCGCCTCCGCCAGTTCCCCGGACACGGTGAACGCGCCGGACAGTGCCCTCAGCCGTTGCGCGGAGTTGCTGCGCCGCACCGCATGCGCGCCGCCCGGGCCGGTGTAGGTCAGCGTGCCGAGAAAAGGCAGCCGCCCGATGTCAGCGATCCCCTGGGCCAGCGTGGCCACCAACCGCGGACGGGTCAGGGACGGCACCGCGACGACTCCCACCGGCCGGGGCGGGGCGTCCGCCGCACCCGATGCCCAACCGCCGGGGGACCGTGCCCAGTCGGCGAGCACGGACACCGCCGCCCGCAGAACTTCGTCGGGGACCGGGCCGTCCGCCGCGTGCCCGGCCAGCAGTGGCCGCAGGCGGTTGCCCCAGCCAATGTCCGAGAGCCGGCCCAGGGCGCGTCCGGTGGAACACTGCTCTCCGGCGGGGATGCGGCCCTTGAGCTCGATGCCCAGGGCGGGCATCCCCGTGGGCCACATCCGGCGCGGTTCGACCTCCACGCCGGGGCGGTCCAGTTCCTTGGCCGCGCCTGTCAGCGCCTCCGCCGTCACCGTGGGGTCGGCCCAGGGTCCCGCGCAGTTGTCGCAGCGGCCGCACGCGGTCGCACCCTCGTCGTCCAGCTGGCGCCGCAGGAACTCCATCCGGCAGCCGGTCGTACTCGCGTACTCGCGCATGGCCTGCTGCTCGGCGGCCCGCTGGCGCGCGACGCGGGCGTAGCGCTCGGTGTCGTACACCCAGTCGGCTCCGGTGGCGATCCAGCCGCCCTTGACCCGCTTCACCGCGCCGTCGACGTCCAGCACCTTCAACATGGTCTCCAGGCGGCTGCGCCGCAGGTCCACGGCCGCCTCCAGCGCGGGTACGGACAGCGGGCGCCCGGCCCCGGCGAGCGCCGAGAGGGTTTGGCGGACCTGGGTCTCGGGCGGGAAGGCGGTGTCGGCGAAGTAGCGCCAGATGGCCTCGTCCTCCTTGCCCGGCAGCAGCAGGACGTCGGCGTGGGCGACGCCTCGGCCCGCCCGTCCGACCTGCTGGTAGTAGGCGATGGGCGAGGACGGAGAGCCGAGGTGGACCACGAAGCCGAGGTCAGGCTTGTCGAAGCCCATGCCGAGCGCCGAGGTCGCCACCAGTGCCTTCACCCGGTTCGCCAGCAGGTCCTCCTCGGCTTGGAGCCGGTCCGCGTTCTCCGTGCGGCCCGTGTAGGAGGCGACAGCAAAGCCGCGCTGCCGCAGGAAGGCGGTGGCCTCCTCGGCCGCGGCCACGGTGAGGGCGTAGATGATCCCGGACCCGGAGAGGTCGTTCAGGTGCTCGGCGAGCCAGCCCAGTCGGTGGGCGGCGTCGGGCAGTTGGACCACACCGAGGCGCAGGCTCTCCCGCTCCAGCGGGCCGCGCAGCACCAGGGCCTCGCCCGCGCCGGTGCCCAGTTGCTCGGCCACGTCGGCCGTCACGCGCGCGTTGGCCGTCGCGGTGGTGGCCAGCACGGGGACACCGGGTGCGAGCTCGGCGAGCATCGCCCGCAGCCTGCGGTAGTCCGGGCGGAAGTCATGTCCCCAGTCGGAGATGCAGTGCGCCTCGTCGACGACGAGCAGACCGGTCGTAGCCGCCAGCTTGGGCAGCATCTGGTCGCGGAAGTCGACGGAGTTGAGACGCTCCGGACTCACCAGGAGCACATCGGTCTCGCCGCGTTCGACCTCCTCCTGGATGGTGTCCCACTCCTCGGGGTTGGCCGAGTTGATGGTGCGCGCGCGGATGCCGGCCCGCCCCGCCGCCTCGACCTGGTTGCGCATCAGCGCCAGCAAGGGCGAGACGATCACCGTGGGACCCGCGCCGCGCTTGCGCAGCAGGGCGGTGGCGACGAAGTAGACCGCCGACTTCCCCCAGCCGGTGCGCTGCACCACCAGGGCGCGCCGGTGCTCGCGCACCAGGGCGGCGACCGCCTGCCACTGGTCCTCCCGCAGGCGGGCCGTTCTGTCCCGGTCGCCGACCAGCTGACCGAGGATGGCATCGGCTTCGGCACGGAGTTCCAGTTCGTCCATACCCCCATGCAACCTGATAGCACTGACAGTCAGCCACCGCAGCCCGTGCCCGGCCGCTTCCCACCGCCCCGCGCGCGTGCCGAAGCATCACTGCTCGGTGGACACGACCGACGTGTCGCCCCAGGCTGGTAACCAGCGGGTCATGGCGTCGTACGGCGCGCAGAGTGGCCTGTACCGCCGCCGCGCGCCCCCTCACCTCCAAAGAGCGTCGCACCCCACGCGTCACCAGGTGACGCAATGGGTAGGGATATAAGACGCACGCCGTCCTATATCGGTCGGTCGCCCCAATTGCTCGTTGCCGCAACCCAGTTCGACAGGAAGAATTGAAGTCCGCTCCCCGCACGGCTCGCCCGTGGTCCGGCAGGGCTCCGCCGCGGTGTGCGCTCCCCCGATTCCACCCCGCCCGCAGTGTGGGCGCGTAGCCGAAGGGAGGACCGTGACCTTCGGATTCGCTCCGTCCCCCGCGGCATCCACGTCGACCTCCAACGATCTGTCCGCCACCTCGCTGGGCCGCGTGCTGGAGCCCGCGGAGTGGGCCGCCGCCGGAATCCCCCTGCTGCGCAATCCCCGCGAGGTCGTCAGCGGACTGCACTCCCGGCACCACCCCCGGCCCGCGACGGCGATCGTGGCCGTCCTGGATCCGGACGAGCGGCTGCTGGCAAGTGCCTCGTTCACCCGCCGGCCGGCCCCGGCCGACGGCTGGATGTTCCGCAACGTCCTGCTCGACCAGCTGCGCCGGATCATCCCGCACGACCTGCGCCGCCGCACCCCGGTGCGCACCGCCGTCCTGCTCTACTGCCGTGACGGAGACGCGCGTTGGACGCCGGAGGACGGAGCATGGATGTGGGGCCTGCGGGACGCCTGCACTCTGCACGGCCTGCGCTGCGGCGCGTACATCACGCTGACCCGGGACGGCTGGCAGGTGCTCGGTGAGGGGCGCGGCGGCCGTCGCCCCAGCGTCGACTCCATACCGGAGCCGTTCGCCACCTCCGAGTCACCGCCCCCGCTCCCCCGCACCGGCGGCGGCGCCTCGGAACTGTTGCGCCGTGCGGCGGCTCGCTGAGCCTCCCCGACGGCGGAACGTTTCTCCGCCCACAACGGCCTGTACCTGACGCACGTGCCCTCTTACGCCCCACAAGACGCCGGGCGCCCCACAGGACGCCACATGACGCCGGCCCTAGGGGCGCCCATGGACGCTCAGGCCGGAAGACCCGATGGCGACGGCTGGAGCCGAGCCAGCCCTCACCCGCGCACGCCGAAGCCCACCCCGTGCCGATACCGCCGCGCGCCGCGGCGGCACCCCGGCGGACCCGCCTCCGGAGGAAACCGGAGGCGGCTCAGACGCCCGCACCCAGCACCGAGTTGATCTGCTGCGGGTCGCCGCAGACGATCAGCAGGGCGCCGGCCCGGCCGAGGGCCAGGGGCAGGGCGGTGGCGGTGTCGGATCCGCCGTTGACGGCGACCACGACGACGGGGCGCGAGGCGGCACGACTCACGGTGGCGGCGTCCGCGTAGAAGACGTCGTCGCCCGCGTCGTGCTGGGCCCAGTAGGAGGCTTCGCCGAAGGACAGCTCGTGCGCGGCCCACGGGTGCTGTTCGCCGGTGGTGATCACCAGGACGTCACCAGGGGAACGGCCCGATTCCAGCAGCAGGTCGACGGCTTCCTCGGCAGCGTCCAGCGCACCCTCGGCCGAGGCCGGGATCAGCTGGATCTGCGGAGTCGCCGCAGCCGGTGCGGGGACGGGGGCAGCCGGACCGGCCGGTCCGGGCTTGGCCGCGGGCACGTCACGGGGCGTGCGTTGCGCCGGCGCCGTGGGCCGCGGGGGCCCGGGGCGGCCGGGACGCGACGGAGCCGCGGGACGCGGACCGGGTACGGGGCGGGGGGTCGGCGCGGTGCGGCCACTGGCCGGCGTGGCGCGGGGACCCTGGGCACTCTCGTGAATCTGAGGCTCCTCGGGAATGAGAGGCATGGGCTGATATTTATCAAACGTTGGTGCGGCTCACGTGAACGGGTGGCACATGAGTGCGAACAGAACGGTCAGAAATCGAAGCCGAGCTGCCCCTCGATCTCCGGAACACTCCGTTCCGCCCACCTGCGGACCTTCTTGAGATGCTGCCATTGGGGCAGCGCATCAAGATACGCCCACGACAAGCGGTGGTACGGGGTGGGTCCCCGCTCCTCCAGTGCGGCCTTGTGCACGGGCGACGGATACCCGGCATTGTCCGCAAAACCGAAGTCTGCATGGTCGATACCCAGTTCGGCCATCATTTTGTCGCGCTGAACCTTGGCGATCACCGAGGCCGCCGCGACCGCCACACAGGACTGGTCGCCCTTGATCACCGTGCGGACCTTCCACGGGTCCCCGAGGTAGTTGTGCTTGCCGTCGAGGATCACCGCGTCGGGACGGACCGGCAGCGCCTCCAGGGCGCGTACCGCGGCCAGCCGCAGCGCGGCCGTCATCCCGAGATCGTCGATCTCCCCCGGCGAGGCGTGCCCCAGGGCGTACGACGTCACCCATGTCTTCAACACCACGGCCAGTTCGGTGCGCCGCTTGAGGGTGAGGAGCTTGGAGTCGGTGAGTCCGTCGGGAGGCCGGCGCAGTCCGGTGATCGCCGCGCAGACGGTGACGGGGCCGGCCCAGGCGCCGCGCCCCACCTCGTCGACACCGGCAATGATCTTCGCTCCGGTCGTGGCGCGGAGTGAGCGCTCGACGGTGTGAGTAGGCGGTTCGTACGGCATGGCGCCCTTAGCGTACGCCGCCCGGATCACCGGGCGGTACCCCGGTTTCCCCTGACGGCTCCAGGCACCGCTTCCCAGCCGCTCAGCCTCCGCTCGGCCGGAGCACCGGCATCATCAGCTGATCGATCAACTCCGCCAGTTCGTCATCGCCCCATTCACTTCCGCGCATCTTGGAGCGGTACATCATCATCGCCGGGATCGCATCGAAGACACATCCGTTGGCAGCGTCGGAGCGCACTTCTCCCCGCTCTATTCCACGGGTGATGACCTCGCGGATCAGCTTGAGGGTGGGCTCCACGACACCGTCGTAGATCACGCTGTGGAACCGCTCCGCCTGAACCTGGTCGCATTCGTGAATGACCGCACGGAGGGCGAAACCGGGGCGCGAGTACATGGCGTCCCGCGCCATACGGCACAGCGCGAGCAGATCGTCGCGCACGCTGCCGAGATCGGGCACCGCCTCTATCCGGGGCAGCCCGGCCTGCAGCGCGTCGGCGACGAGGTCCTCCTTCGACGGCCAGCGGCGATAGACCGCGGCCTTGCCGGTCTGGGCGCCGGCGGCGACACCCTCCATCGTGAGGCCGTTCCAGCCGACCGTACTGAGCTGTTCCAGCGTGGCGTCGAGGATCGCGCGTTCCAGCACGGCGCCGCGCCGGCGCATCGAGGCCGCCTGAGCGGGGGCGGCCGTCCAGCGCGAGGTAACCATCAGCGTCTCCAGCGAACAAGGGAGCGGGTGTTTCAGGGGATTCAGGAAGACCGCGCGGCAGCGACAGGGGGAACGCCACGCGGCGACAAGCTGAGTGAACGCTTGCGTTCACTACTGGGGACTCACTACCGTTGACGCGACAGTGAACGCGAGCGTTCACTAACGCCTTTGTGGGGGACCCATAGTGACAACCTCTCAGTTGATTCAGGACCAGAAACCAGGTGCGGCCCGCAGGCCGGGCCGTCCCGGCATCGCACTCGCCGTCATCGCGGCCTGCCAACTCATGGTGGTCCTCGACGCGACGATTGTGAACATCGCACTCCCGCACATTCAAGACGCCCTCAAGTTCAGCACCACCGACCTCACCTGGGTCGTCAGTTCCTACACGCTGACCTTCGGCGGTCTGCTCCTGCTCGGCGGCCGGGCCGGCGACATCCTCGGTCGCCGCCGGGTCTTCATGACCGGCATTCTGCTCTTCACGTTCGCCTCGCTGCTCGGTGGCCTCGCCCAGGAGCCCTGGCAGCTGCTGGCGGCGCGCGTGCTGCAGGGCGTGGGTGGCGCCATCGCGTCGCCGACCTCGCTGGCGCTCATCACCACGACGTTCCCCGAAGGCCCGGAACGCAACCGGGCGTTCGGCGTCTTCGCCGCGGTCTCCGCGGGCGGCGGCGCCATCGGACTGCTCGCCGGCGGCATGCTCACCGAATGGCTCGACTGGCGGTGGGTGCTCTTCGTCAACGTGCCGATCGGCATCCTGATCGCCGTCCTGACCCCGCTCTACATCAACGAATCCGAACGGCACAGCGGCCGCTTCGACATCACGGGCGCGATGACCTCGACGCTGGGCATGGCGTCCCTCGTGTACGGCTTCATCCGGGCGGCCGACGAGGGCTGGCGGGACAGCCTGACCATCGGATCCTTCGTCGCGGCGGTGGTCCTGCTGCTGGCCTTCGCGTTCATCGAGAGGCGGGCCAAGGAGCCGATCACTCCCCTGCGGATGTTCGCCGACCGCAACCGCTCCGGCACGTACGTGATCATGCTGAGCCTGGCAGCGGCGATGTTCGGCATGTTCTTCTACATCGTGCTCTTCGTGCAGAACGTGCTGGGGTACACCCCGATCGAAGCGGGCCTCGCCTTCCTTCCGGTGACCGTGGTGATCGCCATCGGCGCGGGTCTGTCGCAGCGGTTCCTGCCGGTGCTGGGTCCGAAGCCCTTCATGGTGGCCGGCTCGACGCTCGTCGTGATCGGACTGGCCTGGCAGGCACTGATCAGCGCCGACAGCTCCTACGCGGGCGGAGTGCTGGGGCCGATGCTGCTGTTCGGCCTGGGCATGGGACTGAACTTCGTGACGCTGACGATCACCGCCGTCTCCGGGGTCGCCCAGCACGAGGCCGGTGCCGCCTCCGGACTGCTCAACACCACCCAGCAGGTGGGCGGGGCGCTCGGTCTGTCCATCCTGACCACGGTGTTCGGCTCCGCCAGCAAGGAGGAGGCGGAGAAGCAACTGCCGCGGTTCATGGCAGAGGCCTCGCCGGAGCAGAAGGCACAGTTCGCCGAGACGCACCAGATGCCCGGCCCCTGGGGGCACGCGGTGCTCACGCAGGGCATCTCCATGGGCTTCGTGGCGGCCGCCGCGATGGGCGTCCTCGCCCTGGCCACCGCATGGCTGGTGATCAAGGTCCGCAAGAGCGACCTGGAAGCCCTGGCCGGCACGGCGGGCCCGATGGCCGGTTGATCCGGCCGGCGCCGCATGGGACCGCGGATGGCCGGACCTCGCCCGGGGGACCGACGGCGAGGGCGACGGCCCGGTCATCCGCACTCGTCGCAGCAACCGAAGCACCAGCAACCGAAGCGCCAGCGCCGGCACCACGTACCTGTCCACCCCCCGCCCCCCTTTCGCATCCCCTGGCTGTACGGACCCGTGGATCACACACGAGCCCATGCCTCGCACAGCCGATGCCAGAAGAACGCGTAGGCAGTCACAGAGAGTTCCCGTGCTTCACGGAGAGTTCCGATGTCGCCGCAAAGGCACGGGAGCGGGCTCCGTCAAACCCCCGGAACCCACTCCGGCAACGCCTCGGTCCGCTGCACCCACTCCGACGGCGGAGTCCCCGCCTTTCCCCCGGCGAGCACCCCGCCGACGATGGCGCACGTGGTGTCCATGTCACCGCCGACCTGCGCGGTGGTCCAGAACGCCTGCTCGTAGTCACCGAGGGACCGCGCGGCCGACCAGAGCGCGAAAGGCACGGTGTCATGGGCCGTCGTCCGCCGACCGCAGCCGAGTACGGCAGCGACGGTCGCGGCGTCGCCGTAGTCCAGCATGTCGCGCGCCCGGCGCAACCCGGCCCCGACCGCGCTCTTCGGAACCAGCGCGATCACGCCGTCGAGCAGCGTCTCGGCAGTGGGCGGACCACCCGGGGCGGCGGCCAGCGCCGCTGCCGCCGCGACGGCCATCGAACCGACGACGGCCTCGCGATGCTGATGCGTCGGATACGCCGAGATCTCGGCCTGGTGGGTGGCCTGCTCGGGATCGTCCGCGTACCAGGCGCCGAGGGGCGCGATCCGCATCGCCGCGCCGTTGCCCCACGAGCCCAGCCCCTTGAAGAGCGCGGAGGACAGCTCGCGCCAGTCGCCGCCCTCCCGGACCAGCCGCAGCAGGCGGTTCGTGGCAGGGCCGTAGCCGCGGTCGAAGTCGTGGTGCTCGGCGAAGGAGCGGGCCAGCGCGTCCTGGTCGATGCGGTGGTGGACGGCGAGGACCGCGGCCACGGAGCAGGCCATCTCCGTGTCGTCGGTCCATTGCCAGGGGCCGGCCGGCAGCTCACGGCGCTTCAGCAGCGGGTAGTTCGCGGGGACGAAGAACTGGGAGCCCAGCGCGTCCCCCACGGACAGTCCGCGCAGGCTGGCAAGGGCGCGGCCCAGGCGCCCGTCGGGTGAGGAATCAGCGGTCATCGCTCTGTCCACTCTATCCGGTGATTCCGTACGGTTCCGGATCTCGCCAGCGTTCGAAAGGCCGGTCAAGCGCGTACTTGCCGTCGTCCCCGAGAACGAGCATCCGCATCTCGGCGTTCCCAGGATTGGACAGCGATTCGAACTCCGCGACCGTCCAGTGGAACCACCGCATGCAGAACAGACGCATCGCGAGCCCATGGGTCACCAGCAGGACGTTCGGCGGATGGTCGGGGGCCTCGAAGCTGCGGTACAGGCTCTCCAGGAATCCGCCGACCCGGTCGTACACGTCGGCGCCGGACTCCCCCTGGGCGAAGCGGTAGAAGAAGTGGCCGTAGGCGTCCCGGTAGGCCTTCTGCAGGCGTACGTCGTCGCGGTCCTGCCAGTTCCCCCAGTCCTGCTCGCGCAGGCGCGGCTCCTCCCGGACGCGTATGAGCTCGGGGTCCAGATGGAAGGCGCGCAGCGTCTCGTGCGTACGGCGGTAGGGGGAGACGTACACGCTGATCCGCTCGCGGCCGAACACCTCGCGCAGCCGTTTGCCCGTCTCCTCCGCCTGCCGCCAGCCCTGCTCGGTGAGGGCCAGCGCGTGATCGGGTTCGCGTTCGTACACGGTGTCATCAACATTGCCCGTTGACTCGCCGTGCCGGACAAGGACGATGCGCCGTGGTCGTGCCATGCCAAAACCCTAGATCGGGTGAGGGCCCAGGGAGCACCCGTACGGGCTCCATACGGCGTAGGTCACATATTTCCGGGAGTGGTCCTTCCGGTTTGTGCCGTGATGATCACACCGTCCAGGAGGGTTCCAGCTGCACGATGTCGCCGGTGAGGGCGGCGACGTCCGCGTCCGTCTGGGCCCTCAGGGCCAGCCGCTCGACGCGTTCGGCACGGTATTTGCCGTGCTCGGCGGCGGACAGCCACATCGACAGGACGAGGAACTCATGGCCGGGTGCCTCGCCGAACAGCCCGCGGACCATGCCGGGTGAGCCCGCCATCGCAGGGTTCCAGACCTTCTCCTGCATCAGCGTGAAGTGCTCGGCACGTTCCTCGTGCACCCGGCAGTGCGCGACGCGCAGCAGGTCGGCGTCGGTGAAACGCGGCTCGAAGCCGGTCTTCACGTCGAACCGGTGGTCGAAGAGCTTGACCTGGGCGTCCTTGAACGTGCCCGACTGGGACGCGGCCAGCCGGTCGTGCGAGCGCGCCATGAAGGAGTCGTAGAAGGCGCGGCTCTCCCAGAAGGCGACGATGTGCGCCACCCCCGGCCGGCTCCGGCTCCAACCACCGCCCTGCCCCCGAAACCCCGGCTCCCCCAGAAGCCCCGCCCACTTTCGCTGCCCGCGCTCGAAACCGCGGCGGTCCACCACGGTGCAGCGAATCCACTTGACCAGCACCGCGCCATGGTAAGGCCACGGCGCCTGGCACAGTCCGCCCTCGCGGCGACTGCTCCCCCACGAGGGCCCACGCGCGCGTGGCAGGATGGACAATCGGCCTCGTCTGTCGAGCAGTTCGGGCCGCACGCGCAGGTTGAACCGGGGAAGGGGAGTCTGTGAACGGCCTCAACAAGGGGATCCAGAAGGTCGAGATCTCGCTCAGGTGGGATCCGAGTCCGGCGGGGCAGCCGCCCACCGATCTGGATCTTGTCGCCGGGGCGTACCTGGCGAGCGACCCGTACGGCGATCCGGCGTTCGTCGTGCACTTCGACAGCCGGTCCCCCGACGGCACCATCTACCTCAACCGCGACAGCCACGACGGCAAGGGCTTCGGCTGGGACGAGGTCATGACGGTGGAGCTCAACCGCCTCGACAGCCGCTACGCGCGCGTGGTGGTCGGCGTCGTCATCCAGCAGCGGTCGGGACGGCGCACCTTCGTCAGCGTGACCAGCCCGGGTCTGCGCATCCGCGAGGGCTATCACGACCTGGTCACGGACGACTTCGGCAGCGTCCTCGGCGCTACGGCCGCCACGGTGGCGGAGTTCGCCCGCCAGGAGGACGGCACCTGGGACTTCCATCCCGGTATCCACGGCTTCGAGGACGACCCCGCCACCTTCACCCGCGCCATGGGCAAGGCCCACCAGCCCTGACCCCGGGCACGACGAAGGAGGGGCGCCGACGCAGAGTCGGTGCCCCTCCTTCGTCAGGGACTGATGATCAGCTGCAACCGCTGGTCGAGCCGCAGCCCTCGCAGATGTAGCAGGAACCGGCCCGCTGCATCTTCGTACCGCAGGAGAAGCAGAGCGGGGCGTCGGCCTGGATGCCCAGCTGCATCTCCACCAGCTCGGCGCTGGTGTGGGCCTGCTGCGGGGCGGGCTTGGCCGCCTCGACCTCGGCCTTGGGCGTGACGACGGCCTTCAGTTCCTGGGCGCGCGGCGCCGACTGGGCCAGGCCCTCGACGTCGACCTCGTCGTCGGCCGGTTCGTACGAACCGGTCTCCAGGTGGCGCTGACGCTCCTCGGCGGAGTGGATGCCGAGCGCCGAGCGCGTCTCGAAGGGCAGGAAGTCCAGCGCCAGGCGGCGGAAGATGTAGTCGACGATCGACTGCGCCATCCGCACGTCCGGGTCGTCCGTCATACCGGCCGGCTCGAAGCGCATGTTGGTGAACTTCGAGACGTACGTCTCCAGCGGCACGCCGTACTGGAGGCCGACGGAGACCGCGATGGAGAAGGCGTCCATCATGCCCGCGAGGGTCGAGCCCTGCTTCGACATCTTCAGGAAGACCTCGCCGAGACCGTCGTCCGGGTAGGAGTTGGCCGTCATGTAGCCCTCGGCGCCGCCGACCGTGAAGGACGTGGTGATGCCGGGGCGGCCCTTGGGGAGGCGCTTGCGGACCGGGCGGTACTCGATGACCTTCTCGACCGTCTCGCGGATGGTCGCCTCGGCCTTCTCCGTGACCTCGGCCTTCTCCTTCTCCTTGGTCTTCGCGGAGAGCGGCTGGCCGACCTTGCAGTTGTCGCGGTAGATGGCGAGCGCCTTGACGCCCATCTTCCAGGCCTCGAAGTAGACCTCTTCGACGTCCTCGACGGTCGCCGTCTCCGGCAGGTTGACCGTCTTGGAGAGCGCGCCGGAGATCCAGGGCTGGATCGCGGCCATCATCCGGACGTGGCCCATCGCGGAGATGGAGCGCTCACCCATGGCGCAGTCGAACACCTCGTAGTGCTCGTGCCTGAGGCCCGGAGCGTCGATCACATTGCCGTGCTCGGCGATGTGGGCGACGATCGCCTCGATCTGCTCCTCCTGGTAGCCCAGGCGGCGCAAGGCCTGCGGGACGGTGCCGTTGACGATCTGCATGGAGCCGCCGCCGACCAGCTTCTTGAATTTGACCAGCGCGAGGTCGGGCTCGAGACCGGTGGTGTCGCAGGACATCGCGAGACCGATGGTGCCGGTCGGGGCGATGACGGACGCCTGGGAGTTACGGAAACCGTTCTTCTCGCCGAGACGCAGCACGTCCTGCCAGGCCTCCGTGGCGGCGGCCCAGATCGGCGTGTCCAGGTCGTCCACGCGGACGGCCTTGGTGTTCTCGTCGGCGTGCTGCTTCATGACCCGCAGGTGCGGCTGCGCGTTGCGGGCGTAGCCGTCGTACGGGCCGACGACCGAGGCGAGCTCGGCGGAGCGCCGGTACGAGGTGCCGGTCATCAGGGAGGTGATGGCACCGGCGAGGGCGCGGCCGCCGTCGGAGTCGTAGGCGTGGCCGGTCGCCATCAGCAGGGCGCCGAGGTTGGCGTAGCCGATGCCGAGCTGGCGGAACGCGCGCGTGTTCTCGCCGATCTTCTGGGTCGGGAAGTCCGCGAAGCAGATGGAGATGTCCATCGCGGTGATGACCAGCTCGACGACCTTCGCGAAGCGCTCGACCTCGAAGGACTGGTTGCCCTTGCCGTCGTCCTTCAGGAACTTCATCAGGTTCAGCGAGGCGAGGTTGCAGGACGTGTTGTCCAGGTGCATGTACTCGCTGCAGGGGTTCGAGCCGTTGATCCGGCCGGACTCCGGGCAGGTGTGCCAGTGGTTGATGGTGTCGTCGTACTGGATGCCCGGGTCGGCGCAGGCCCAGGCCGCCTCGGCCATCTTGCGGAACAGGGACTTGGCGTCGACCTCTTCGATGACCTCGCCGGTCATCCGCGCGCGGAGGCCGAACTTGCCGCCCTGCTCGACCGCCTTCATGAACTCGTCGTTCACCCGGACCGAGTTGTTGGCGTTCTGGTACTGGACGGACGTGATGTCGTCGCCGCCCAGGTCCATGTCGAAGCCCGCGTCGCGCAGGGCGCGGATCTTCTCCTCCTCCTTCACCTTGGTCACGATGAAGTCCTCGATGTCGGGGTGGTCGACGTCGAGGATGACCATCTTGGCGGCGCGGCGGGTGGCACCGCCGGACTTGATGGTGCCGGCCGAGGCGTCGGCGCCGCGCATGAAGGAGACCGGGCCGGAGGCGTTGCCGCCGGAGGACAGCAGCTCCTTGGAGGAGCGGATGCGGGAGAGGTTCAGGCCGGCACCGGAGCCGCCCTTGAAGATCATGCCCTCTTCCTTGTACCAGTCGAGGATCGACTCCATGGAGTCGTCGACGGACAGGATGAAGCAGGCGGAGACCTGCTGCGGCTGGGGCGTGCCGACGTTGAACCAGACGGGGCTGTTGAAGCTGAAGATCTGGTGCAGGAGGGCGTAGGCCAGCTCGTGCTCGAAGATCTCGGCATCGGCGGGCGAGGCGAAGTACTTGTAGTCCTCACCTGCCTTCCGGTACGTCTTCACGATCCGGTCGATGAGCTGCCTGAGGCTCACCTCGCGCTGCGGGGTGCCGACGGCACCCCGGAAGTACTTGCTGGTGACGATGTTGACCGCGTTCACCGACCAGAAGTCGGGGAACTCGACGCCGCGCTGTTCGAAGTTCACAGAGCCGTCGCGCCAGTTGGTCATGACGACGTCACGGCGCTCCCACTGGACCTCGTCGTACGGGTGCACGCCGGGGGTGGTGTGAATGCGCTCGATACGCAGGCCCTTGCTCGCCTTGGTGCCCTTGGCGCGGGAACCTCGTGCCGGACCGCTCGCCGTCTCTGTCATGCCGCCTCCCTGGTACGGGCTAAAACGCCCTGAAGTGCCCCGATGTTCCCGTGGCACGGTGTTCTGTCTGGTGTTGCGGGCATCTCGCGCTGCCGCCCGCAACAGGTCTTCGGTCGCCGCCGCGCGGCCGGACCCGGGGTCCTGGAATTCCGGATCCGGTCCGTCGGTCAGTCGGCGGCGCTGGCGGGCACGGGGACGTGAGCCGTCCCTCCGGGCCCGCTGTCGTCTTCCTGGCTCCCCGCGCGCGCGTCATCGTCGTCGGCGCCGGGACGTCGTGTCTCCCTGAGTTCCGCAATCGCGGCCTCGAAGTCGTCCAGCGAGTCGAACGCCCGGTACACGGAGGCGAATCGCAGGTAGGCGACGAGGTCCAGCTCCTGCAGCGGACCGAGTATGGCCAGCCCCACGTCGTGGGTGGTCAGCTCGGCGCTCCCGGTGGCCCGCACCGCCTCCTCGACCCGTTGGCCGAGCTGGGCGAGTGCGTCCTCGGTGACAGGCCGCCCCTGGCACGCCTTGCGCACGCCGTTGATGACCTTGGTCCGGCTGAACGGCTCGGTGACTCCGGACCGCTTCACCACCATGAGCGAGCACGTCTCCACGGTCGTGAAACGACGGGAGCAGTCAGGGCACTGGCGGCGTCTGCGGATCGACGTGCCGTCGTCGGTCGTACGACTGTCGACCACACGGCTGTCGGGGTGCCTGCAGAAGGGGCAGTGCATGAACTCCAACCCTCCTCACAGCAGACTCAATAGCCTCGTGGGCCTCATGGGCCCCTCGAAGCAGCCCCAAGCATAGGCGATCGCTGGGAGTCCGAAGACCCGGGGGACCACAACTTCTGGGCTGCTGTTGCAATCCAACCACTAGATGTGGGGATTGGCGCATACATACACGCCAGGCGCGCGTGTCGCACTTGTGGAGACCAACCCCACCGGGCCGCAGCGGTGAACCGCGGTACCGCGGCAACACGGGCGTGCACAGCCGTACCGTTCCGGCACATGCGGAGATACCGTGAGCGCCACAGGGGGGCGTCGTGGGACTCCCGCAGAGATAGGGACCACGTCCCGGCCGTCCGGACGCCGGATGGCAGACTGGGGCAACAACCCACGAGGTCGTCACCCCGGCGGTGAAGGGTACAGCAATGACCCCTTTTGTCCGCCAGGCACCGCGTTAGCCATACACCCAGACACATGATCGCGTCAGGTGAATCGCGATTTTTCACTCGAACGTGTGTTTGGCGCAACCTTTCGAAAGCAACTACCGTTGTCCAGCAGGGAGACCATCGAGAGGGGCCGACGTGACCACCACCGCAGACAGTGCCACCATCACTGCCCAGGACCGCTCCCAGGGCCGACTCGAGCCGGTGCATGCGATGAACGAAGCCGCGAATCCCGAGGGGCACAAGCGCTCCCTGCCGGGCCGACCTCCAGGCATCCGGGCGGACAGCTCAGGGCTGACCGACCGGCAGCGCCGGGTCATCGAGGTGATCAGGGACTCGGTGCAGCGGCGCGGCTACCCGCCGTCAATGCGCGAGATCGGCCAGGCCGTCGGCCTGTCGAGCACCTCCTCGGTCGCACACCAGCTGATGGCACTGGAGCGCAAGGGCTTCCTCCGGCGCGATCCGCACCGCCCGCGCGCGTACGAGGTGCGCGGCTCCGACCAGGCAGCCTCGGTGCAGCCGACGGACACCGCCGGCAAGCCCGCCGCGTCGTACGTCCCGCTGGTCGGCCGGATCGCCGCCGGCGGTCCGATCCTCGCGGAGGAATCCGTCGAGGACGTCTTCCCTCTCCCGCGGCAGCTGGTCGGCGACGGCGAGCTGTTCGTCCTGAAGGTCGTCGGTGACTCGATGATCGAGGCCGCGATCTGCGACGGCGACTGGGTCACGGTCCGCCGTCAGCCCGTCGCCGAGAACGGCGACATCGTGGCCGCGATGCTCGACGGCGAGGCCACCGTCAAGCGCTTCAAGCGCGAGGACGGCCACGTCTGGCTCCTCCCGCACAACTCCGCGTACGAGCCGATCCCCGGCGACGACGCGACCATTCTCGGCAAGGTCGTGGCGGTGCTGCGGCGCGTGTGAGCACCGCGCGGCAGATCTCGCCGATCTGACCGGGCCCCGGGACCCCTGCGCCGGTTCCGGGGCCCTGCTCTTTCCGGCCCCGGTCGACGCTCGGTTACGCAGCGGTGGTCTGCCTGTCCCGGCTGCGGGCAGGCCAACCACCCGCTGCGGGTGGTCTGCCTGTCCCGGCTGCGGGCAGGCCAACCACACCTCACTCGTCTTCGGCCTGCGCCTGAGCTTGCGCCGCCGCGTCGATCGCGGCCAGCGACCTACGGACCTGGTTACGGTCCGTGGTGTACCAGAAGTCGGGCAGCGACGCCTTCAGATAGCTTCCGTAGCGCGCCGTGGCCAGCCGCTGATCCAGTACGGCGACCACACCGCGGTCCCCCGACGCCCGTACGAGACGACCGGCGCCCTGGGCCATCAGCAGTGCCGCATGGGTGGCGGCCACCGCCATGAAACCGTTGCCGCCCGCGTCCTCGACCGCCTTCTGGCGGGCGCTCATCAGCGGATCGTCGGGGCGCGGGAAGGGAATCTTGTCCATGACGACGAGCTGACAGCTGGGGCCCGGGACGTCGACGCCCTGCCAGAGCGAGAGCGTGCCGAACAGGCAGGTCTTCGGGTCGGCGGCGAAGTTCTTGATCAGCTCGCCGAGCGTCTCCTCGCCCTGGAGGAGGATCGGGAACTCGGGAATCCGGGAGCGCAGTTCCTCGGCGGCGAGCTGGGCGGCCCGCATCGAGGAGAAGAGGCCGAGCGTCCGGCCGCCGGCCGCCTGGATCAGCTCCGTCAGCTCGTCCAGCATGTCCGCCCGGTCGCCGTCCCGCGCGGGGCGCGACAGGTGCTTGGCGACATACAGGATTCCCTGCCTGGGATAGTCGAAGGGCGAGCCGACATCGACGCCCTTCCACTGCGGGAAGTCCTCGCCTTCGGTGCCCTCCGGGGCGAGGCCCAGGGAGGCGCCGACGCCGTTGAAGTCACCGCCCAGCTTCAGGGTCGCCGAGGTCAGCACCACCGAGCGGTCCGCGAAGAGCTTCTCGCGCAGCAGGCCCGAGACCGACATGGGCGCCACCCGCAGGGACGCACCGAAGCGGTCGTGGCGCTCGTACCAGACGACGTCCCACTCGGAGCCGTTGGTGATCCGCTCCGCCACGTCGTGCACCGACTCCACCGAGGCCAGCGCCTGCTTGCGGACCGCGTCCTCGTCCTGGACCGACTTGTCTCGGGTCGCGCCGATCGCCGAGATCACCGTGCGACAGGCGTCGCGCAGAGCCAGGAGCGCGTAACCCAGATCTTCCGGGACTTCCTCCAGACGGCCCGGCAGCGCCAGCTCCATCACCCGCTCGAAGCCCTCCGCGGCGGTCTGGAGCTGGTCGGCGGCCTTCTCGTTGACCAGCTTCGCGGCGCGGCGCACGGCGCGGTTGACCTGACCCGGGGAGAGCTCGCCGGTGGCGACGCCGGTGACCCGGGAGACCAGCTCATGGGCCTCGTCGACGATCAGCACCTCGTGCTGGGGAAGGACCGGGGCGCCCTCGATGGCGTCGATCGCGAGCAGGGCGTGGTTCGTGACAACGACCTCGGCGAGCTTGGCCCGCTCACGGGCCATCTCGGCGAAGCACTCCGCTCCGTAGGCGCACTTCGTGGCACCCAGGCACTCACGGGACGATACGGAGACCTGCGCCCAGGCGCGGTCCGAGACTCCGGGGGTGAGGTTGTCGCGGTCGCCCGTCTCGGTCTCGTCGGACCACTCCCGCAGGCGGAGCAGGTCCTGGCCGAGCTTGCTGGTGGGCGCGGCCGCCTCGAACTGGTCGAAGAGGCCTTCCTCCTCGTCCTGGGGGACGCCCTCGTGGAGGCGGTGCAGACACAGGTAGTTCGACCTGCCCTTGAGCATCGCGAACTCGGGACGGCGGCGCAGCAGCGGGTGCAGGGCGTCGACCGTGCGGGGCAGATCCCGCTCCACGAGCTGGCGCTGCAGGGCCAGGGTGGCCGTCGCGACCACGACGCGCTCCCCGTGTGCGAGCGCGGGCACGAGATAGCCGAGCGACTTTCCGGTGCCGGTGCCGGCCTGGACCAGCAGGTGGGAACCTTCGTCGATCGCCTCCGCGACGGATTCGGCCATGGTCACCTGGCCGGGGCGCTCCGTACCGCCGACGGCAGTGACGGCAGCATGCAGGAGTTCGGGGAGTGAGGGCTTCGTCATAGCGCGACCACCCTACGGCCCGGCACTGACAAACGGGTGATCACGGAGGTGGAGGGGGGCTGGATCAAGACCTGGGGTCCTCGGGTGGGAGATATGCGGGGGGGGCGGGAGGTGTGCGAGGGGTCGGAAGGTATGCAGCGTGGGTCCGATGGGTGATGCGAAGGGCAGACCCGGTGACCGGTGCGAATTGCTCCGCGTCGAGTGGGAACCCCGGCCGCCCGAGCGGTGTACCAAAAGTGACGACACCGCAGCTTGGCGTTACAGCAGATTGCGCAAGGCCCGGTCCCGGACCATGAGGGCGGCCCGCTTGCCGGGCAGCTCGACCTCGGCCGAGAACCGGAAACCGGCGCTGAGGAAAGCAGCGACGGAAGGAGTGTTACGGATGTCGGGTTCCGCGATGACGCGTGCACAGGCGGGCCGCCGCTCGAGGGCACGATCGGCGACGGCTCGGAGACATGTGGTCGCGAGACCACGGCCGCGGTCCGCCACATCACCGATGAGGAGATGAATCCCGGTGTCGTGAGGACGGGCGGGATAGTGCCGGGCCACCGGGTCGAGGTCCGCCCGGTAGATCTCCCAGTAACTCATGGGTGTGCCGTCCAGTACGCCCACGCACGGCACACTGCGCCCGTCCCCGGCCAGCTGGGACCGCAGATGTTCCTCGGTCACGCTCTGGGGCCCGGCCAGCTCCCAGAAGGCGGCGACGGCGGGGTCGTTCATCCAGCGGCCGATGAGTGGAAGGTCCTGCTCGACGCGCACGGGGACGAGTTGGAGCACGCCCGCGGTCGTGGTGATCGGCCCCCAGTCGACGACGCGGTCCAGGAGGTCGTCGCCGGCTGTGGCTCGGTGCTGGGCAGTCATGACGGAGGCGGACCAGGCGGGCGGCGCTGCCCCCTCACCCCCGTCACCGACGACATCGCCCTGGGCCTCCTCCGTTGCCGCGAACAGCGCGAGGAGTTCGGCGGGCAGGCGCAGGTCCAGCGTGTCCTCACTGTCCCCGTCGCCGGGGCAGGCGCCGGGGGCCGTGTCGGTGCCGACCAAGGCGGCGGGGTCGATTCCGGCGTCGGTGCTCGCGTCGTTGGGAGGCACGGCGACGCTCCTCTCAGAAGACGGGGTGGGTCATGGTCCTTGCTGGAGGGAGTGAGGTGGTGCGGAGGTGCGGTTCAGGTGGTTCGACGGCGCACTCAGGAATGGAGGGGGTTGGCGATGGTGACGTAGACGGACTGTGTGTCGACCGGGCCGACGAGCTCGTCCAGGCCGTGCAGCCGGGTCAGGAGGTTGGCCTTGCAGCGCAGGGTGGGTGAGTCGAGCAGGTGGGCCGGGAGCGAGGTGCGCAGTCGGGCGGGCCCGGAGGCCACGTCGCCGAGGAAGCGGCGGAAGGCGGCGAGCAGCAGCCGTTCGTCGGCGAGGCCCTGGGAGCCGAAGGCTCCGATGAGGCCGAACACGTTGTTGATGGCGAGGTAGTAGGCGAAGCGCTCGTCGGTCACCTCGTCGGAGACGAACGTGTCGCTGTGCCGGCCGATGCCGGGGAGCCGGGCGTCGAGTTCCGCGCGACGGGACTCGCGGAAGTAGTAGCCCTGGTTGTCGCGGTAGCGGCCGCCGCTGGGCCAACCATCCGAGTCCAGCAGGAGCAGGGTGTTCTGCTGGTGCGCCTCCAAGGCGATGCCCGCGTTCGCGTCCAGCCAGAGCACGGGGCGGACGACGTGTTCGAGGTAGCGCAGGAACCACTCGGTGGACACGGCGCCACGGGGGCGGCCGGTTCGGGCGGCGAGGCGGGTGACGACCTCGGCGAGGCGGGACCGCCAGGCGGGCCGGTGGCCGTCGCGCGGAGCGCCCGGCTCGGCGTAAGGGCGGGGCGAGACGAGTCCGGCGATGCAGGAGACATCGGCGGCGGGGTGGAAGGGGTTGTGCCTGATCATCACGTCGAGACCCGGCACGGGATCACCCTGCGGTCCGTCGACGGCGACCCAGGCGGGGTCACGGACGATGTCGAAACCCGGGTGCGTGGTCTGCCACTGCCCGGCCAGGCCGGCCCGCAGCAAGCGGTGGACCTCGACACCGCGGTGCAGTTCTTTACGGAGGTTCTCGCGACGGGAGTTGGTGATGCACAGGCCCAGCGAGAGCTTGAGCATGGCGGGGGCCCCGGACCGGTGGACGGTCCGTACGGAGGAGGTGGGGTGCCACGGGACTCCATGAGGACCGAGGTCCCGGAGCAGGCCGGCGTCGAACAGGGCCGCGACCTCGGGGCGGTGGCTGGCCTCGCGCAGTTGCCAGGGGTGTAGGGGCAGGGCCGCGTAGGTGTCGGGCAGGGGCAGGCCAGGGCCGGCGAGTCTGGCGGTGAGCTGGGGTGCGGCGACAGGGCGTCCGCGTTCGGTCCAGGCCGAGTCGGTGGCGAGCAGGGAGGGAGCTACGGCGATCCAGTGGAGGGGAAAGGAGCCGCGCAGTTCGGGTGAGTACAGCCGGGCTTCGGAGTCGGAGAGGCCTTCGCGGCCCTTCGGGGTGGGGTGCAGCGGGTGCCCCAGGACGAGGGCCTGCTCGGCGCTGAGGAAGAGGTCCGGGCCGTCGGCGGGCCGGTCCCGGCGGTCGCTGATGAACAGGGCGGTACGCCGGACCGAGTCGGCGACGCGAGCGGCGAGGTCGGTGCTGTGGGTGGCATCGGCGCTGGCGCTGACGCCGGGAATCGCCGGGGTGTCACCTGGTGCCGAAGCGGGCGGTGCTGAAGCGGCCGGCGGTGCCGGAGCGGCGCGCGGTGCCGGAGCCTCGTCGGCCCGTGGGGGGCTTGCTGGGCCAACTCCCCCGTCGGCCGATGGAGCGGCCCCTGGGCCGGCGCCCTCCGGAGCTTCCCGGGCGAGCAGTGCCGCGACCGTGACCGCGTCGGCAGTCGGGGCCTGGTCGGGTGCGCCCGCCATGCGTGGGAGGCCGAAGCGGTGCCAACCCGTAGGGGACCAGAAGTGGACCCGTGCGAGGAGGGCTGTGCCGCTGGCGGGCAGCGGGATGCGCAGGAACCCGTCGGTGGGGGCGGGGAGGCCCACCTCCCTCACCCAGCAGCGGAGCAGGTTCTCCACGGCGGCGGCCTGGGCCGCGGTGTACGGGTCGGGGTGCTCCAGAAGGTCGGCGGCTGGGCGGCGTGAGGGTGCGGCGTCGGGTCCACCACGCTGCGCCGGAGTGCGCTCCGGCGAGGGTGCGGCAGTCCTTCCTCGCAGCGAGTCGGCGGTCCCCGGTTCGCTCAGCTCGGGGCTGGCTCCCTGTTGCCGGGGGACGGTCGCGGCCGTCGGCGTGGGCGGCTCGGCGTCGGTGAGGCCTGCCGCGTCCCTCGGGGTGTGCTCGTCGGATGAGCGCGTGGTGTTCAACTTCTGCTCTGTTCCTGGGGAGGTGGTTCTGGTGGAGGGGAAGCCGTCAGTGCGGTGGCCGGCTTTCGGCGTGGTCGCGGGCGACCGTGTGCAGGGCGTCGGTGAGGCGGTCCAGTACCGCGGCCGCCTGCTCATCGCTGATCGTGAGCGGTGGAAGGAGCCGTACGACGCTGTTGTGGCGTCCGCCGAGTTCGACGATCAGACCTCGCCTCAGGCACTCCCGCTGGACGGCGGCGGCGAGTCCCGGAGCCGGTGGACGAGGGGCACGAGCGGCGTCCGGCCGCAGCGGATCCTGACTCGGCTCAAGGGGCTGCTTCGGCGTCAGCCCTTCCGGCGATTGCTCTGTCGCCCCCTCCGCCCACCCCTGTGTCAGCCCCTCCGTCGCCCCCTCCGCCCAGCCGTGTGTCGGCCCCTCCGTCGGGTCCACCACTTCCACGCCGATCATCAAGCCCCTCCCCCGGACGTCGCCGACGCAGGCGAATTCGGTGACCTGTCCGCGGAGTTCGGCGAGCATGCGGGAGCCGAGGTGATGGGCGCGCTCGGAGAGGCCGTTCTCACGGACGTGAGCGAGGGTGGCGGTGCCCGCGGCCATGGCAAGTTGGTTGCCGCGGAAGGTGTCGGCGTGGGTGCCGGGCGCCCAGACGTCGAGATCTTCGTGGTAGACCACGACGGCCAGGGGGAGGCTGCCGCCGATGGCCTTGGAGAGGACCATCACGTCGGGTGTGACGCCACCGTGTTCCACGGCCCAGAAGGCGCCGGTGCGTCCGACTCCCGTCTGGATCTCGTCGGCGATCAGCGGGATGGACCGGTCGGCGGTGAGTTGCCGCATGCGGCGCAGCCAGGTGTCGGGGGCGGGGATCACTCCGCCTTCGCCCTGCACGGGTTCGAGGATCATCCCGGCGGGGTGCGGTACGCCCCACTTGGGGTCGTCGAGGAGGGACTCGGTCCAGCGGGCGGCGAGTTCGGCACCGCGTTCGCCGCCGACGCCGAAGGGGCAGCGGTAGTCCTGCGGATAGGGCAGGCGGGCGACGCGTACGTCGAGGGCGTTGCCGGACGCTTCGAGGGCACCGGCGGTCATGCCGTGGTAGGCGCCGGTGAAGGCGAGCATTCCGGTGCGGCCGGTGGCGGTGCGGACCAGCTCGAAGGCGGTCTCGACGGCGTCGGTTCCGGCGGGGCCGCAGAACTGCACGCGGGCGTGCTCGGCGAGCCCCGGAGGCAATGTGCGGAACAGTTCGGTGGTGAAGGCGTCCTTGACGGGGGTCGCCAGGTCAAGAGCGTGCAGGGGGACACCGGAGTCCAGGACCTTGCGAATGGCCTCCAGGACGACCGGGTGGTTGTGGCCCAGGGCCAGGGTCCCGGCCCCGGAGAGGCAGTCCAGGTACCGGCGTCCGTCCGCGCCCTCGATCGTCATCCCGCGCGCCCGTACCGGCACGATGGGCAGCGCCCGCGCGTAGGTGCGTGCCGCCGACTCGCGCGCCGCCTGCCTCCGCAGGATCCCTTCCTGCCAGGAGGAGCGCTCCTCCGGGGCCCCGCGCCCCACGAACCTCCGCCCACCCAACGCGCGCACTCGGGGCTCACGCTCGCCACGCCCACCCACGTCAGGTGCACCCGACTCACGCACGCCCTGCTCAAGCCCACCCGAGCCACGCACTCCCGGCTCACACACGCCCCGCTCACGCCCACCCAAGCCACGCACTCCCAGCTCACCCTCACCCGACGCACAGCCCGGCCCAACCGCTCCCGGCCCACATGCCTCGGCCTCGCTCACCCCCATCACAGGCACCCGAGTCACAGGCACCCGAGTCACAGACCCCCGCCACAACCCCCCACCACCAGGCCCGGTCACAGCCACCGTTCGCCGTCCTCCCGCCGTTCAGGGGCGAGCAGGTCACCTCGGTCCTCGCCCGTCCCGACATACGCACCCCCGCGAGGCTTCACTCGAAGCTCCGGGGAATTGGGCACAGAGGGCCGCGTACAGGCAGCAGAACCCCCACCGCTACCAACCCCGCACCGCTCACCCGGTTACGGGTTGCCTCAAGATCCTTGCCGTGACGGAACCGTTGCCGTTCCGTGGGAAGTCCCCCACAGCGAGCGCATAGTGTGTGTTGCCGTTCCCGGTCGCCGCGTCGAGCGGCGCGGGAGCGCGGCAGTGCTGCCAAGTTCGTTCGTCCCAGGGGGAGTCAGACCATGCGATCCATACGGCCGTCGTTCACCGTTCGCCGAGGAAGGGGCGCGCGGCGCAGGACGTCCCCCCTGCCCGCTGCCGTCGCCCTCGCCGCGGCCCTCGCGCTCACCGCCACCGCCTGTGACTCGGGCGACGCCGAAGCCGGTGGCGAGGCCTCCGCGACCTCCGCCGCCGGTGACGACAAGATCTCGATCCCTGATGACATCAAGGACCGGCTCAAGGAGCACGGGATCGACATCGACAAGTGGAAGGACGGCGCCTGGAAGAACTGGGACAAGGACGACTGGCTGCGCGAGGCCGAGGACTTCGTCAACCCGATCATCGAGGACCTGTGGGACCCGGACCGGATGCGTGAGGCCGAGGAGCCGGACAAGGACGTCGACGCCGGTGACATCTCCGGTGACGCGGGTGTGACCGACCCGACGCCCGCTCCGGTGGAGGCGCAGGCCGTGCAGGCGGCGTACCACGACAGCGTGCCGACGGCAGGCAAGGTGTTCTTCGACTCCCCCGAGGGCACCATGGTGTGTTCGGCGACGGTCGTGGCGGACCCGGCCAACCCCGGTAAGTCCAACCTCGTGTGGACGGCGGGCCACTGTGTGCACGCCGGCAAGGACGGCGGCTGGTACCGGAACATCGCGTTCGTGCCGTCGTACAACAACGACGCCATGGAAACGGCGGAGTTGGAGAGTGCCTCCCGGGAGGAGGTCGCTCCGTACGGCGTCTGGTGGGGTGACTGGGTGCAGACCTCGGACCAGTGGATCGAGCAGGGTGGTGCCACCGGCGGTGACGGCGCCAGTTACGACTTCGCCGTCATCCATGTGACGCCGGAGGAGGGCAGCGGCGGCAAGTCGCTGGAGGAGATGGTCGGTTCGGCGCTTCCCGTGGACTTCGACGCGCCGGCCGTGCAGGAGGTGGACAGCATCACCGCGACCGGGTACCCGGCGGCGCCGCCGTTCGACGGGCAGAAGCTGTTCCAGTGCCAGGACCAGCCGGGGCGGCTGTCGCTGACCAAGGCCGATCCCACGATGTACCGCATCGGCTGCACGATGACCGGTGGTTCATCGGGCGGTGGCTGGGTCGCGACGGGCTCCGACGGCAAGCCCGCGCTCGTCTCCAACACCTCCATCGGGCCGGTGGAGTCGGGCTGGCTGGCCGGGCCGCGGCTCGGTGCGGAGGCCAAGGGCGTGTTTGACGAGGTCAGCGGGAAGTTCGCCGGTCAGTGAGCACCGGCAGCGGTGAGCCCGGGAAACTTTCACGGTCTCACCGCCGTTCGCCCTCAACTCCCCGGGCATAGTGGGGTGTCGCGTGCCAGGGGCACGTGCGAATCAGTCAGAGCAGTATTACGGGGGTCACCGCAGCATGCGTTCCACACGTACCCGCCTCGCCGCCACCGCGCTTCTCGCGGCCGTGGCGCTGACCGCCACCGCGTGCAGCGGTTCCGGCGACGACAAGGCGAGTGACAAGCCGAGCACCTCTCAGGCCGCCGCCGACCAGGGCAAGGCCGAGATCGGTCAGGGCATCGCCGACAGGCTGAAGGAACACGGCATCGACGTCGATGCCTGGGCCGACGGCGGCTGGCGGGACTGGGACAAGGACAAGTGGCTCAGTGAGGCCAAGGACTTCGTCAACCCGGTGATCGAGGGCCTGTGGAAGCCGGACCGGATGCGGTCCGCGCAGGAGGCCGACAAGACCGTCTCGACGAAGGACGCCTCCGCCGACCAGGGCATCAGCGACCCGGAGCCGGAGCCCGTGGAGGCGACGGCCGAGAAGACGCCGTACCACGAGAACGCCGCTCCGGTCGGGAAGGTCTTCTTCGACTCCCCCGACGGTCCCGCCGTCTGTTCCGGCACGGTGATCAAGGACGTCAACCACCCGGGCAAGTCCAACCTGGTGTGGACGGCCGGCCACTGTGTGCACGCGGGCGGTGCGGGCGGCTGGTACCGCAACATCGTCTTCGTCCCGGCCTACAACGACCTCGGCAAGTCCGAGGCGCAGCTGGCCGGCGCGAACGCCACCGAGATCGCCCCCTACGGCAACTGGTGGGCCGACTGGGCCGCCACGTCCGACGAGTGGATCCAGGGCGGCTCGGCCACCGGCGGTGCGGGTGCGGCGTACGACTACTCGGTGCTGCATGTGAAGCCGGAGCAGGGCTCCAAGTCGCTCGAGGAGACCGTCGGCGCGGCGCTGGACGTGGACTTCTCGGCCCCGTCCGCGACCGAGTCGGGCACGATGGGCGCCTGGGGCTACCCGGCGGCGCCGCCGTACAACGGTCAGCAGATGTTCAAGTGCCTCGACCGGCCGGGCCGGTTCTCGCTGAACCCGACGCTGCCGACGATGTACCGGATCGGCTGCACGATGACCGGGGGCTCCTCCGGTGGCGGCTGGTTCCGGGTGGTGGACGGTGAGACCAAGCTGGTGTCGAACACGTCGATCGGCCCCGAGGACAACACCTGGCTGGCCGGACCCCAGCTCGGCGAGAGCGCGGAGGCGCTGTACCAGGACATGAGCAAGACCTACGGCGGCCAGTGACGACGCCGACATGACCAAGGCCCGCCTCCTTAGGAGGCGGGCCTTCTTCGCGCTTACCGCTTACGCGGCGGGAGCAGGCACGTACGGCGCCAGCTCGGCCGCCAGTTCCTCGTGCACCCGCGCCTTGAGCAGAGTGCCCTCCGGGGTGTGCTCCGCGGAGATCACGTCGCCCTCGTCGTGTGCGCGGGCGACGAGCTTGCCGAGGGTGTACGGCACCAGGGCCTCGATCTCGACCGACGGCCGCGGCAGCTCGTTGTCGATCAGCGCGAGCAGCTCGGGGATGCCCCGGCCGGTACGGGCCGAGACCGCGATGGAACGCTTCTCGATCCGCATCAGCCGCTGAAGGGTCAGCGGGTCGGCCGCGTCGGCCTTGTTGATCACGACGATCTCGGGTACCTCGGTGGCGCCGACGTCCCTGATCACCTCGCGCACCGCGGCCAGCTGCTCCTCCGGGTTCGGGTGCGAACCGTCGACCACGTGGAGGATCAGGTCGGACTCGCCGACCTCCTCCATGGTGGAGCGGAACGCCTCGACCAGGTGGTGCGGCAGGTGTCGGACGAAGCCGACGGTGTCGGCCAGCGTGTAGAGCCGGCCGCTCGGGGTCTCGGCCCGGCGGACGGTCGGGTCGAGGGTCGCGAACAGGGCGTTCTCGACCAGGACGCCCGCGCCCGTGAGGCGGTTGAGCAGGGAGGACTTACCGGCGTTGGTGTAGCCCGCGATGGCGACGGAGGGCACCTTGTGGCGCTTGCGCTCCTGGCGCTTGATCTCGCGGCCGGTCTTCATGTCCGCGATCTCCCGGCGCATCTTCGCCATCTTCTCGCGGATCCGGCGCCGGTCCGTCTCGATCTTGGTCTCACCGGGACCACGGGTGGCGAGGCCGCCGCCCTTGCCGCCGCCCATCTGACGGGACAGCGACTGGCCCCAGCCGCGCAGCCTCGGCAGCATGTACTGCATCTGCGCGAGCGCGACCTGCGCCTTGCCCTCCCGGGACTTGGCGTGCTGGGCGAAGATGTCGAGGATCAGGGCCGTACGGTCGATGACCTTGACCTTGACGACGTCTTCGAGGGCGATGAGCTGGCCCGGGCCGAGCTCACCGTCGCAGATGACGGTGTCCGCGCCGGTCTCGACGACGATGTCGCGCAGTTCGAGAGCCTTGCCGGAGCCGATGAAGGTGGCCGCGTCCGGCTTGTCGCGGCGCTGGATCACGCCGTCGAGCACGAGCGCGCCCGCGGTCTCCGCGAGGGCGGCGAGCTCGGCGAGGGAGTTCTCCGAGTCCTGTACCGTCCCCGTGGTCCAGACACCGACGAGCACGACCCGCTCGAGCCTGAGCTGGCGGTACTCGACCTCGGTGACGTCCTCGAGCTCGGTGGACAGGCCCGCGACGCGGCGCAGAGCCGCGCGCTCGGAGCGGTCGAACTGATCGCCGTCCCGCTCTCCGTCGATCTCGTGGCTCCAGGCGACGTCCTCTTCCATCAGGGCATCGGCCCGAAGACCGTCGGGGTAGGTGTGCGCGAGGCGCTGCGAGTCCTGGGAAGGGGAAGAAGAGGAGGTCATTGGATCCTTACGTCGTTGAGGATTCGTGTACGGCAGTCATAGTGCACAACGTACGAGTGCCCCGGGAGATTCCCGTGGAACCGCCTGCGGCCCCGGCCTCGTGCCCGCGCCGACCTGAAGATGTTCGCACGGGACGAGGCGTCTCGTCATCGGCTTATCGCACAGGGGAAGCGGCGGGTGCTTTCGCGGGTGCGACCGGCTTCCAGTCCGGGTGGCCGGGCATGGGCGGGGTCGTCTCGCCGTACAGCCAGGGCTGGAGGAAGCCGCTGAGGTCACGTCCGGTCATCTCGGACGCGAGCGCGACGAAGTCGTCTGTGGTGGCGACGCCGTCCCGGTGCCGGGTGACCCAGGCGCGTTCCAGGCGCTCGAAGGCCGGGTGGCCGATCTCCTGGCGCAGGGCGTACAGGACGAGCGCCGCGCCGTCGTAGACGTTCGGGCGGAAGATGCCGATCTTCTGGCCGGGCTTGGGGACCTTGGGCGCGGCCGGGGGGCCGCCGGCGGCGCGCCAGCGGTCGGAGGCGCCGTACGCGGCCTTCATCCGCGCCGCCAGGGGGCGGCCGGCCTTCTCCTCCGCGTACAGGGCCTCGTACCAGGTGGCATGCCCTTCGTTGAGCCACAGGTCGGACCAGGTGCGGGGGCTGACGCTGTTGCCGAACCACTGGTGGGCCAGCTCATGGACCATGATCGAATCCACGTACCAGGCGGGGAAGCCGCGGTCGGTGAACAGGGCCTTCTCGAACAGGGAGAGGGTCTGTGTCTCCAGTTCGAAGCCGGTGTCCACGTCCGCGATGAGCACGCCGTACGTCTCGAAGGGGTAGCGGCCGACCTTCTCCTCCATCCAGGAGATCTGGTCGGGCGTCTTCCGCAGCCAAGGCTCCAGCTGCTCGCGGTGCTTGGTGGGGACCACGTCACGGACGGGCAGGCCGTGCGGGCCGGTGCGGCGCAGGACGGTGGAGCGGCCGATGGAGACCTGGGCGAGCTCGGTGGCCATGGGGTGCTGGGTGCGGTACGTCCAGGTCGTCGCCGCGTGTGAGCGGTCGATGTCGGTGGGCAGGCCGTTGGCGACCGCCGTGTAGCCGTTCGGGGCGGTCACCCTGATGGTGAACATGGCCTTGTCGGAGGGGTGGTCGTTGCCGGGGAACACCAGGTGGGCGGCGTCGGCCTGGTTGGCCATCGCCAGGCCGTCGGCGGTGCGCAGCCAGCCTCCGTCCCGGTTCTCGGCCGGCCTGGGGTCGCTGGTGTGCCGCACGGTGATCCGCATCCAGCTGCCGGCGGGCAGGGGTTCGTCGGGGGTGACCACGAGGTCCTCGCCCGCGGTGCTGAAGGCGGCCGGTTCGCCGTCCAGCTCCACGGACTCCACGTCGCCGTGGGTGAAGTCCAGGTTGACGCGGTCCAGGGGGGTCGTCGTCCAGGCGTCGATGGTGGTGACCGACGGGAGCGGTTTGCTGTTGCTGCCGGGATAGGTGAAGGAGAGGTCGTACGACGCCACGTCGTAGCCGGGGTTGCCGAGGTGGGGGAAGAGGCGGTCGCCGATGCCGAGGGGCTCGGCGGGGGCGGCGGCGGCAAGGATGCAGACGGTGACGGCCGAGGCGAGAAGGGCGGTGGCCTTGCGGGGGGTGTGCGGCATGGACCACGGCTACCAGCGGGGGCGTGCGGGACGGCGGCGACGCGCGATCGGCCCACCCGAACGGGTTGGGGTTCAGCGGCGCCCTAGGACATCCCCGGCTGGGTCTGCGTCCGGCTCACGTCATAGACCCCGCCCACATTCCGCATCGCCCGCATCAGCGCCGGGAGATGTCCGGCGTCCGGGAGCTGGACCGTGTAGGTGTGGCGGACCCGTTGCTGGGTGGGGGGTTCGACGGTGGCCGAGACGATCTCCGCGCCCTCCTGGGCCATCGCTTCGGTCAGGTCGGCCAGGAGATGGGGGCGGACGAACGATTCGGCTACCAGCGTCACCCGGACCTCCGTCGTGTCGCCCCAGCGCACCCCGATCTCCGCGCGGCCCGTGCTCTTCATGCGGGCCACCGCCGCGCATTCGACCCGGTGCACGGTCACCGTTCCCCCGCGGACCGCGAACCCCGTGATCCCGTCCGGCGGCACCGGAGTGCAGCAGCCGGCCAGGCGGACCGTCGCGTCCGGCTGGTCGGCCACGACGTTCGCCGCCGGCCGGGCGGTCGGCGACCCCTCCGTGGACAGGGCCTCCGTGGTGGGGCGGGGGGCCGTCGCGTCGGCGTCGGCGCGGCTGGCCTGGTCCTCGTGCGAGGGATGGGCGGCCAGCCAGCGCTGGATGGCGATGCGGGCCGCGGGGGTGTGGGCGTGCTCCAGCCACTCCCTGGAGGGCTCGGAGGCGGGGTCCTGTCCCATGAGGAGCTGGACGGTGTCGCCGTCCCTGAGCACCGTGCTCAGGGTCGCCAGCCGGCCGTTCACCCGGGCGCCGATGCAGGCGTGCGCGTCCTCGCCGTACTGCGCGTAGGCGGCGTCCACGCAGGTCGCGCCCTCGGGCAGGCCGAGCGTGCCGCCGTCGGGGCGGAACACGGTGATCTCGCGGTCCTGGGCGAGGTCCTCGCGGAGGGTGGACCAGAAGGTGTCGGGGTCGGGGGCCGCCTCCTGCCAGTCGAGGAGGCGGGAGAGCCAGCCGGGCCGGGTCGGGTCCGCGCGCTCGCCGTCGACGGGCTCGTCGGAGGAGGGCGCGTAGGGGTTGCCGAGGGCGATCACACCGGCCTCCGCCACCTTGTGCATCTGGTGGGTGCGGATGAGGACCTCGACGACCTGGCCGTCCTCGCGGGCCACCGCCGTGTGCAGGGACTGGTAGAGGTTGAACTTCGGTACGGCGATGAAGTCCTTGAACTCCGAGACCACCGGCGTCATACAGGTGTGCAGCTCGCCCAGGACGCCGTAACAGTCCGCGTCCTCGCCGACCAGCACCAGCAGCCGTCCGAAGTCGGCGCCGCGCAGCCGGCCGCGTTTGCGGGCCACCCGGTGCACGGAGACGAAGTGCCGCGGCCGGATGAGGACTTCGGCCTGGATGTCGGCGTCCCGCAGGACCGTGCGCATCTCGTCGGCGACCTCGGCGAGCGGATCGTCCGTACGGGAGGCGTTGTCGACGATCAACTCCCGGGTGTGCTCGTACTCCTCGGGATGCAGGATCGCGAAGACCAGGTCCTCCAGCTCGGTCTTGAGCGCCTGGACGCCGAGCCGTTCGGCGAGCGGGATGAGGACGTCCCGGGTCACCTTGGCGATCCGGGCCTGTTTCTCGGGGCGCATCACGCCGAGGGTGCGCATGTTGTGCAGCCGGTCGGCGAGTTTGATCGACATCACGCGGACGTCGTTGCCGGTGGCGACGAGCATCTTGCGGAAGGTCTCCGGCTCGGCGGCGGCGCCGTAGTCGACCTTCTCCAGTTTGGTCACGCCGTCGACGAGGAAGCGCACCTCCGCGCCGAACTGCTCGCCGACCTGATCGAGCGTCACCTCGGTGTCCTCGACGGTGTCGTGGAGCAGGGAGGCGGTCAACGCGGTGGTCTCGGCGCCGAGTTCGGCGAGGATCAGGGTCACGGCGAGGGGGTGCGTGATGTACGGCTCGCCGCTCTTGCGCATCTGGCCCCGGTGCGAGGACTCGGCCAGCACATAGGCGCGGCGCAGGGGTTCGAGGTCGGCGTCGGGGTGGTGGGCGCGGTGCGCCTCGGCGACATGGCCGATGGCGTCGGGCAGCCGGTCCCGGGTGGCCGGACCGAGCAGTGCGGCCCGGCCCAGGCGCCGCAGGTCGATCCGTGCCCGCCAGCGCGCGGTGGGCCCGGCGGTCACCGGGCCTGGCGTCGCGGGGTTCGTGGCCTCCGCACTCATGGGCACCTCCGGCTGCGTGGACCGGCGGACGGGGTGCCCCATGGCGGACACGGCTCACGGGACTGTGCAACGGTCCCCCGTCCGGGCCGGTGCTTGATGCTACCGAGCCCATCACGCCCGGCTGACCGCCTCTCGCCGAGCGTGAAACGGATCACCCATTCGAGCGAAGGTTCGCAGGTTTACGGTTTCGAACCCCGCGACCTGCGGCCGACCGGGGTTTCGATCCTCGACCGGGCGACCGGGGAAGGAGCGCCCGCGCCGACCGAATGCCCGGCACACCGATATCAAGTCGTTGCCCGGCTCAGCGGGCGAGCGTCTCCAGCCAGCCGACGTCGATGGTGCCCTCGGCGACGATCACCGCGGGTCCGGTCATCTCGATCTCGCCGTCGGGCCGCTCGGTGATCACCAGGGTGCCACCGGGCACATCGACGGTGTACGTCGCCGGGGTACCGGTGACCGAGGGATCGGCGCCGTCCCGGCGGGCCGCGGCCACGGCGACCGCGCACGCGCCCGTGCCGCACGAGCGGGTCTCACCGGCGCCGCGCTCGTGCACGCGCAGGGCGACGTGCCGGTGGCCGCGGTCCACGACGAACTCGACGTTCACCCCGTCCGGGTAGGCCGACGCAGGGCGGAACGGCGGCGCGGAGCGCAGGTCGCCGGCGTGCGCGAGATCCTCCACGAAGGCCACGGCGTGCGGGTTGCCCATGTTCACGTTCCACGCGGGCCAGCTGCGCTCGCCGACGCTCACCGTGACGTCGCCCTCGGGCAGGAGCGCCTTGCCCATGCCGACCGTGACGTCCCCGTCCTGGGCGAGGCGCACGCGCTTGACGCCCCCGCGCGTGGCGATCGCGAGGTCTCCCTCGGTGACGTGTCCGGCGCGCTGGAGGTAGCGGGCGAAGACGCGGACGCCGTTGCCGCACATCTCGGCGATGGAGCCGTCGCCGTTGCGGTAGTCCATGAACCACTCGGCCTCGGCCGCCATGTCCTTCGCCTCGGGGTGGGCGGCGGACCGCACGACGTGCAGCAGGCCGTCACCGCCGATGCCCGCGCGCCGGTCGCACAGGGCGGCGACGGCCGAGGGGGGCAGGTCGATGGCGTTCTCGGGGTCCGGGACGATCACGAAGTCGTTCTCGGTGCCGTGACCCTTGAGGAAGGCGATCCGCGTGCTCATGCCTCGATCGTACGGGGCGCCACCGACAGTGCCCGAAACCCGGTCAGCGCAGTCTTGCCACGCGCCACACGGCCAGTACCACGACCACGGCCACGACGAGCACGTACGCCAGCACCACCCGCCAGTCCGGGCGCCTGCCGGAGCCGCGCTGCGGCAGGCCGGGCCAGGTGTACCCCACGCGGCGGGCCGCCATCATGCCCCAGCCCGCGGCGCACGAGCAGATCAGCAGGCCCAGCATGGCGATCACCGCGCCGCTGTCGCCGAAGTCGAAGGCGAGCGGGAAGGCGAACATCAGGGAGCCGACCGCGGCCAGCGACACGATGGGGGCGAGCTGCCAGATGCGCAGTCGGCGCTGCGGGCGCAGCTCGACCTCGACCTCGGGGCCGCCGGTGAACATCTCCTCCGGCTCGGGGCCGTCGGCGGTCACGCCGCCCTCTGTGTCGTCGGGGCCGTCCGGGCTCAGACGGTCGCCGTCCTGCTCCGGTTCGCCCCGGTCACTGGTGACGGGTTCGGTGCCTTGTGCGGTGTCGCGAGGGCCGGCCTCCATCGCCACGCGCCCTCCCAACTCGGACTCCACTTGGTCGATCGAAGCTCGATGATGGCACGGCGCCGGAGGCCGCGATGACGGCCGGAGCGTCCCGATGCCAGGACGTGATCAGGCTGTAACCGGTCGTTCGACCAACGCCAGTGCGAGGTGCGGAAGTTCTGTGAGATCCGCCGCAGCCCCACTCAGCCAGTGCACCCGAGGGTCGCGCCTGAACCATGAATCCTGGCGGCGCGCGAAGCGTTTGGTGGCTCGTACGGTCTCGGCGCGGGCCTCGTCCAGGGTGCACTCACCGGCGAGCGCCGCGAGGACCTGCTGGTAGCCGAGCGCGCGCGAGGCCGTACGCCCCTCGCGCAACCCTTGCGCCTCCAGTGCGCGCACCTCCTCGACGAGTCCCGCGTCCCACATCCGGTCGACCCGGCGGGCGATGCGCTCGTCGAGTTCGGGCCGGGCGACGTCGACGCCGATCTGCACCGTGTCGTAGACCGAGTCGTGGCCCGGGAGGTTGGCGGTGAAGGGCTGGCCGGTGATCTCGATCACCTCGAGGGCACGGACGATACGGCGGCCGTTGCTGGGCAGGATGGCGTGCGCGGCGTCCGGGTCGGCGGCCGCCAGGCGGGCGTGCAGCGCGCCCGCACCGCGCAGCGTCAGCTCCTCCTCCAGGCGCGCCCGGACCTCGGGGTCGGTGCCGGGGAACTCCAGGTTGTCGACGGCGCCACGGACGTACAGGCCGGAGCCGCCGACCAGGATCGGCCAGCGCCCTTCGGCGAGCAGCGCGTCGATCCGCTCCCGGGCGAGCCGCTGGTACTCGGCGACCGAGGCGGTGACGGTGACGTCCCAGATGTCCAGCAGGTGGTGCGGGACGCCGGACCGCTCCTCGGGCGTCAGCTTGGCGGTGCCGATGTCCATCCCTCGGTACAGCTGCATGGAGTCGGCGTTGACGACCTCGCCGCCGAGCCGCTGGGCGAGGAAGACGCCCAGATCGGACTTTCCGGCCGCAGTGGGGCCGACGACGGCGATGACGCGGGGGGCGGGAGGTGTGCTGCTCACCGACCCAGTCTCGCAAACCTCACGGGGTGGCCTCGAACGAGTTACGTGACGGGGCGGATCCGGCGTCGTTGCCAGATGCGTGGTTCGCGCCGCCGGTCCCCGAGAGGCGGCGATCCGGGCGACGCAAACGGACGCACCGGACGACGCGGGATTTCGCCCGCACGAGTAACGTATGGAGTTGATATGGGCGTTTTGGCACGGCTTCTTCGGAGGTCGAAGACGTCGCAGGAGGCGTCGGCCGCCGAGGCAGGGGCCGACACCAGTGCGGCCGGGACCGAGGCGGAAGAGGCGGCTCAGCCGGAAGAGGCCACCGGGGCGAAGGAGCCGGCCGGGACCGAGGCCCGGGCTCCGCAGGAGACGACGGCGGCCGTCGGGTCCGAGTCCGCGGACGGCGTCGAGATCCCCAAGCAGCAGTCCGCCGACGAGGCGGCCGAGCGAGAGGCCGGCGAGGGCGCCCGCAGCTGACGATCCCGCGTGGGAAGGCGAACGATGGGTCTCCTGGACAATTTGAAGGCCAAGCTCGGACCTGCCAAGGGCAAGGTGACCGACCTCGCCCAGCAGCACGGCGACAAGGTCCAGCACGGCCTGGACAAGGCTGCCAAGGTCGTCGACGAGAAGACCAAGGGCAAGTACAGCGACAAGATCCAGAAGGGCTCGGGCAAGGCCAAGGGCGCCGTGGACCGACTCGCGCACAAGGACGAGGACGGCACGGGCATGGGCACGGGCACGGCCACTGGCACAGCCACTGGCTCGGGCACCGGCACAGGCACTGGCACGGGCGGCGGCGCCACATCGCCGTACTCCCCGCCGAACCCCCCGCCGCACACGCCGCCGAGCACCCCGCCCGGCACGCCGCCTCCGACCACCTGATCAAGGCGACACGGCACAACGACGGACGGCCGCGGAGCAGACCCGCTCCCGGCCGTCCGCCGTCGTGCAGGCGCTACGACCAGGTCGCGACGAGATACCCCACGCCGTACGGCGCGCTCTCGTACAGCAGCGCCCCGGACAGCCCGGCACCCTCCGCGGCGCCCGCGAGAACTTGCCAGGGCGCCCGGCCGGACGCCTTGAGCTCGGACGCCAGCTCGGCGTCCAGCCCCCTGAGCGCGCCCAGGTCCGCCGCGCCCAGCGCCCGCGCGACGGCGGCGTCGAAGGGTTCCGCGCGCTCGTCGAGGTAGCCGGGTGCCTTGAGCGTGCGACAGGCGCTGGCGTCGCCCATCACCAGCATCGCCACCCGGTCCGGGCCCGCGGCGATCTCCCTTCCCACTTCGATACACCGCTCGGCGGCCAGAGGTTCCCCCACCCCCAGTCCCTCGACCGGGGCATCGGCCCATCCGACCCGCTCCAGCAGCCACGCCGCCACCGCCAGCGACGCCGGCAGCTCACGCCCGGACCCGGCCGCCGTTCCCAGCTGTACGTCGACTTCCACGCCGAAGCCCCGGAAGGAGCCCCGCGACCCCGCCGGGAACGTCCCGCGCCCCTCCTCCACGGCGGGCCCGACGACCAGCAGCCGGTCGGGCCGCGCGGCGGCCAGCACCCCGAGCGCGTCCGCGCACGCGGCACGCGCGGCGTCCAGCTCGGGCGCCGCCCCCGAGGCGACCTCGGGCACGAGCAGGGGCGGACAGGGACAGACGGCGGCGGCGACAAGCATGATCGGCAGCGTAACCCCGCCCGACCGCGGACGTCAGCCGAGGCCCACGCCACCACGGGCGCAGTCGAGGCCCGCGCGAACCCCGGGCGTCAGCCGAGGACTGCGCCACCACGGTCATCAGTGGAGGCACGCGCTACCCCAACCGTCAGCGGAGGCCCGCCCCACCGCAGCGCAGTACAGGCCCGCGCGAATCCCGCTCATCAGTCGAGGTACGCGCTACCCCAGCCGACAACCGGGCCCACCCCACCGCAGGCGCAGCACAGGCCCGCGCGAAACCCGCTCATCAGTCCAGGCCAGCCCTACCCCAGCCGACAACCGGGCCCACCCCACCGCAGGCGCAGCACAGGCCCGCGCGAAACCCCGCTCATCAGTCGAGGCCAGCGCTACCCGCTACCCCAGCCGACAACCGGACCCGCCCCACCCCAGCCGACAACCGACGCCCACCCCGCCCCCGCCGACAACCGACGCCCACCCCGCCCCCGCAGGCGCAGCCGAGGTCCGCCCCACTCCAGCCGTCAGCCGAGGGCGCAGCCTCCGGTGGTCGCCGGCAGTGGCTCCGGGGCGCCGATCGTCGGCAGGCCCAGCATCACGCCCGCCGGCTCGGCCGCCGCCGCGGCGGTGCGCTTCTGCCAGGCGTCGCCCGCGCGCGTGCGGCGCACGGAGAGGACGTCGCCCTCGGCCAGGAGGTGGTGGGGGGCGGCGTAGGTGATATCGACCGTGACCACGTCACCGGGGCGGACCTCCTGGTCCGGCTTGGTGAAGTGGACCAGGCGGTTGTCGGCGGCGCGGCCGGAGAGGCGGTGGGTGGCGCCGTCCTTGCGGCCCTCGCCCTCCGCGACCATCAGCTCCAGCGTGCGGCCGACCTGCTTCTTGTTCTCCTCCCAGGAGATCTCCTCCTGAAGGGCGACGAGACGCTCGTAGCGCGCCTGGACGACCTCCTTGGGGATCTGGTTCTCCATGGTCGCGGCCGGGGTGCCGGGGCGCTTGGAGTACTGGAAGGTGAACGCCTGGGCGAAGCGGGCCTCGCGGACCACGTGCATCGTCTGCTCGAAGTCCTCCTCGGTCTCGCCGGGGAAGCCCACGATGATGTCGGTGGTGATCGCGGCGTGCGGGATCGCGGCCCGCACGTTCTCGATGATCCCGAGGTAACGGTCCTGCCGGTACGAGCGGCGCATCGCCTTCAGGACGGTGTCCGAACCGGACTGGAGCGGCATGTGCAGCTGCGGCATCACGTTCGGGGTCTCCGCCATCGCCGCGATCACGTCGTCCGTGAAGTCGCGGGGGTGCGGGGAGGTGAACCGGACCCGCTCCAGGCCCTCGATCTTCCCGCAGGCCCGCAGCAGCTTGCTGAACGCCTCGCGGTCGCCGATGTCGCTGCCGTAGGCGTTGACGTTCTGCCCGAGCAGCGTGATCTCGGAGACGCCCTCGGCGACCAGCGCCTCGACCTCGGCGAGGACGTCGCCGGGGCGGCGGTCCTTCTCCTTGCCGCGCAGGGCCGGGACGATGCAGAAGGTGCAGGTGTTGTTGCAGCCGACCGAGATCGACACCCAGGCCGCGTAGGCGCTCTCGCGCCGGGTCGGCAGGGTCGACGGGAACGCCTCCAGCGACTCGGCGATCTCGACCTGTGCCTCCTCCTGCACGCGGGCGCGCTCCAGCAGGACGGGCAGCTTGCCGATGTTGTGCGTGCCGAAGACGACGTCCACCCAGGGCGCCTTCTTCACGATGGTGTCGCGGTCCTTCTGCGCCAGGCAGCCGCCGACCGCGATCTGCATCCCGGGCCGCGAGGCCTTCCTCGGCGCGAGGCGTCCGAGGTTGCCGTAGAGCCGGTTGTCGGCGTTCTCACGGACGGCGCAGGTGTTGAAGACGACGACGTCGGCGTCACCGTCGGCATCCTCGGGGGCGCGGACGTAACCGGCCTCCTCGAGCAGTCCGGACAATCGCTCGGAGTCGTGGACGTTCATCTGGCACCCGTAGGTGCGCACCTCATACGTTCGCTTGACGTCCACGGCGTGGCTCCGGTCGATGCTGCTCATGGCACAAGGGTAAGGGCGCGCCGGGAGCGCCCTTCCCGGCCGCCGCCTCAGGGCTCGATCAGCCCGGCCCGGATCGCGTACCGCGTCAGCTCCAGGCGGTCCCGCACGCCCAGCTTCTGCAGCAGGTTGGCCCGGTGCCGCTCGACGGTCTTCGCGCTGATGAAGAGCAGCTCGCCGATCTCCTTGGAGGTGTGCCCCTCGGCGACCAGCTTGAGGATCTCCTCCTCGCGCTCGGTCACGGGCCGTTCCGGCAGCCGGTCACCGCCGTGCAGCCGCTCCAGGTACGAGCGCACCAGGGCGCGTTCGGCCCCGGGGTAGATGAACGGTTCGTCGCGTACGGCCGCCCGGCAGGCCTCGACGAGATCGCGGTCGGCGACGGACTTGAGGACGTACCCGCCCGCGCCCGCCTTCAGCGCCTCGAAGAAGTACTGCTCGTTGTCGTACATGGTGAGGATCAGGATCCGCAGGTCCGGCAGTCGCCGGGAGAGTTCCCTGGCCGCCTGCAGGCCGGTCATGCGGGGCATGGCGATGTCCAGCACCGCGAGATCGACCTCGCGGGACCGGGCCAGCGCGACCGCCTCGGCACCGTCGGCGGCCTCGGCGACGACCTCCAGGTCCGGTTCGCCGTCCAGGATGAGCCGCACGCCCCGGCGCACGAGGGTGTGGTCGTCGGCCAGGAGCACCCGGATCGGCATCAGCGGTCTCCCGCAGCCCTGGCCGGCACCCGGATCGGCATCAGCGGCCTCCCGCGGCCCCGGCCGGCACCCGCAGCCGTATCTCGGTACCGCCGTCCGGTCCCGGCCCCACGGCCAGCTCCGCCCCCACCAGCAGCGCCCGCTCCCGCATCCCGCGGATTCCGGCGCCCTCGGGGCAATCCCCGACGCCCTTGCCGTTGTCGCGTACGACGAGTTCGACGCCGTAGGAGAGGACGTGGAGCGTGATCTCCGCGCGGTCGGCGCCGGCGTGGCGGGCGGTATTGGTCAGGCCCTCCTGGGCGACCCGGTAGAGCACGAGTTCGGACTCCTCGGTGAGCGGGGGCGCCTCGGCGGGCACGTGGTGGCGGACGGTCAGGCCGTGCGTGGTGAACTCGGCGGCGAGCGAACGCAGGGCGCTGACCAGGCCGAGTTCCTCCAGGACGCCGGGGCGCAGCCGGCGGGCGATGCGCCGGATCTCGTCGAGGCCGGCCCGGGTCGCCTCCTGCGCCTGGCCGACGTCCTCGCGCAGTTCCGCGGGCACCCGGTCGGCGACCCGCTTGAGCTGGAGCAGCACGGCGGTCAGGGTCTGGCCGACCTCGTCGTGCAGCTCCCGCGCGATCCGGTGGCGCTCCCGCTCCTGCGCGGACAGCGCGCGGGCGGCCCCGGCGGCCCGCTCGCTCTGCAACCGGTCGAGCATCGTGTTGTACGTCGTGATCAGCTCGGCCGCCTCGGCCGGTCCCGCGACCACCGCGCGGGCCCCGGGCCGCAGCAGGTCGGCGGCGGCCATGGCGCGGCCGAGCCGGTGCAGCGGGGCGAGGCCGAGACGCAGCACCAGGGCGTTGGCGACCAGCAGCAGCGCGAGGCCCGCGACGACGACCAGGGCCTCGGCCGGCAGCACGGGTGTCGAGACGGTGACCGGACCGAGCAGCAGGGCCGCGGCCACCACCAGGCCCGCGGCGTTGAGCGAGAAGATCCGCCAGAACAGGGACACGGGCGCGTTCCGGCTCCTTCCGGCTCTCCGGGGCACGGCCGTCACCAGCCTCGATGCTCGAGTCCGATCGCGTATATCCGTGACGACACCCATATCGCCACCGTACGGGGGCCTGGCAGCATGCCGACCGAGCCATCGAAACGATCACGAACGGCAAGGGGAACAAACGTGTCAGCTCCACGCCTGAAGCGGACGCCGCTGCCCGGCATCGGGGTCCAGTACGACCTCGTGACACGGGAACACCGCCATCTGTCCGTGGTGGCACACCGCGACGGCGGCCGCACGGTGAACGTGTACCGGGCCGACGATCCCGACTCGTGCCTGCAGTCGCTGCGGCTGACCGGCTCCGAGGCGGACTCGCTGATCGACGCCCTCAAGCCGTCCCACCACAGCGCGAGCCTGCTCTACACCACCGATCTGGGCCTGGTCGCCGAGCGGATCGAGGTGGCCGCGACCTCGCGCTGGAACGGCCGGCTGCTCGGCGACACCCGGATGCGCACCGAGACGGGCGCCTCCGTGGTGGCGGTGCTGCGCCGGGCCGAGGCGATCCCGTCCCCGGCGCCGGACTTCCGGCTGGTGGGCGGCGACACCCTGATCGTCATCGGCACCCGCGAGGGTGTGGACGCCGCCGCGTCGATACTCGGGCGGGAGTGAACCGGTGCACTCCGGCATCCTGCTGATCGAGTTCGGTTCGATCATCCTCGGTCTGGGTCTGCTCGGCCGGGCCGCCGCCCGCTTCCGGCTCTCGCCGATCCCGCTGTACCTGCTCGCGGGGCTGGCCTTCGGCGAGGGCGGGCTGCTGCCGCTCGGGGCCAGCGAGGAGTTCATCGCCGCGGGCGCGGAGATCGGCGTCATCCTGCTGCTGCTGATGCTGGGCCTGGAGTACACGGCCGGCGATCTCGTCACCAACCTCAAGGCCCACTACCCCGCCGGCCTCGTCGACTGCGCGCTCAACGCCGTCCCGGGCGCGCTGGCGGCCCTCCTGCTCGGCTGGGGCCCGGTGGCTGCCGTGGTGCTGGCGGGCGTCACCTGGATCTCCTCCTCGGGCGTCATCGCGAAGGTCCTGGGCGACCTGGGCCGGATCGGCAACCGCGAGACACCGGTGATCCTCAGCGTGCTGGTCCTGGAGGACCTGGCGATGGCGGTGTACCTGCCCATCGTCACGGCCCTGGTCGCCGGGGCGGGCCTGCTGGCGGGCAGTGTCACGCTGGCCGTCGCGCTGGGGGCGGCGGGACTCGTCCTGTTCGTCGCGGTCCGCTACGGCCGGGTCATCTCCCGTTACGTCTCCAGCGACGACCCGGAGAAGCTGCTGCTGGTGGTGCTGGGGCTGACCATCCTGGTCGCGGGCGTCGCGCAGCAGCTCCAGGTGTCCGCGGCGGTGGGCGCCTTCCTGGTGGGCATCGCCCTGTCCGGGGAGGTGGCGGAGGGCGCGCACACCCTGCTCAGCCCGTTGCGGGACCTGTTCGCCGCGGTGTTCTTCGTCTTCTTCGGCCTCCACACCAACCCGGCGAGCATCCCCCCGGTCCTGCTGCCCGCCCTCGCGCTCGCGGTGGTGACGGCGGCGACGAAGATCGCCACGGGGTACTGGGCGGCGCGCCGGGCGGGCATCTCCGTCAAGGGCCGCTGGCGCGCGGGCGGTGCCCTGGTGGCCCGCGGCGAGTTCTCCATCGTCATCGCGGGGCTGGCGGTGAGCGCGGGTATCGAGCCGTCGCTGGGGCCCCTGGCCACGGCCTACGTCCTCATCCTGGTGATCGTCGGCCCGCTGACGGCACGGTTCACGGAGCCGGTGGCGATGTGGTGGACGGACCGCGGACCGGCGGTGCGCAGGCGGCAGGAATCCCGGCGGTACGAGGAAACGGAGGCCCCGGTGGCCGACGTATAGCGGCGGCCGCGCGGCGCCGCCCCTGGTCAGGGGGGTGAAGGGCCTGGCAGTATCGCCGCATGCCCACGCTGTTCCCCTCTGCCGGCAGGCGCCGGGCCCTTCAGGGCGCGGTCGCCGGCTTCGTCGCGCTCGGGCTGCTGCTGTGGTGGCTGCTGCCGCTGGGCGAGGACCCGCCGAGCGGGACGATCACCTTCAGCACGGGCACCGAGGCCGGGGTGTACCACGAGTACGGCGAGCGGCTCCAGAAGGAGCTCGCCAAGGACATGCCGGGCCTGACGGTCAAGCTGAAGACGAGCGACGGCTCACTGGCGAACGTGCGCAGTGTGGCGACCGGGAACGCCGACGTGACCATCGCCGCGGCCGACGCGGTGGACACGTACGAGACCGACGGCGGCACCGGCGCGGACCTGCTGCGCGGGGTGGCGCGGCTGTACGACGACTATGTGCAGCTGGTCGTCCCGCCGGACTCCGACATCGAGTCCGTCGCGGACCTGCGGGGCAAGCGGGTGGCCATAGGGCTACCGAACTCGGGTGTGCGGCTGATCGCCAACCGGGTGCTGCGGGCGGCGGGCATCGACCCGGCGAAGGACATCACGCCCCGCTCCGACGGCATCGACACCGGACCGAAGCGGCTGGGCTCCGACCTGGACGCGTTCTTCTGGTCCGGCGGCCTGCCCACGCGCGGGCTGCGGGAGCTGGCCGAGACCTCCGCCTTCCGGTTCGTGCCGATCGAGTCCTCGATGGTCGCCCGGGTGCACGCGCAGGGCGGCGCCACCCGCTATTACCGGGCCACCAACATGCCGGAATCGGCCTACAAGACGATTCAGAACGGCTCCACGGTCGCGACCATGGCCGTCTCCAACCTGCTGGTGACCCGCAAGGACCTGGACCCCCGGCTCACCGAGTGGCTGACCCGGACCGTGCTCGACAGCCGGGACGGCATCGGTGCCCACGTCCACTCCGCACAACTGGTCGACGTACGCACCGCGATCTACACCGACCCCCTGCCGCTGCACGAGGGCGCCCGGCGCTACTACCGCTCGGTCAAGCCGTAGCCTCGCTGCGCGGCACCCGCACCGTCACCTTCAGCCCGTGCGGCTCGTGATGGCCGTACGCGATCGATCCGCCGCCCGCCGAGAGCAGGGCCCGGGAGATGGACAGGCCCAGGCCGGAGCCCTTGACGTTCTGATGGCGGCCGCTGCGCCAGAAGCGGTCGCCGATGCGGACCAGTTCCTCGTCGGTCAGCCCGGGCCCGCGGTCGGCGACCACGACGGTCGCGCTGTCGCCGTTGGAGGCGACCACCACCTCGACCCGCTCGCCCCGCGGGGTGAACTTCACGGCGTTGTCGATCACCGCGTCCAGCGCGGACGACAGCGCCACCGGGTCCACCCAGGCGGTGGTGGCCGGGCAGTCCCCGGCCAGCTCGACCCCCTTCGCCGCGGCCGTCGGCGACCAGGCGGCGACCCGCTCGGCGGTCAGCGCACCGATGTCGGTGAGCCGCAGGTCGGCGGCGGTGTGCTCGGCGAGCGCGAGGTCGAGCAGGCCGTCCAGGACCTGGGCGAGACGCTTGCCCTCGGCCTGGACCGAGGCGATCTCCTGATTACCCTCGGGCAGTTCGAAGGCGAGCAGCTCGATCCGCAGCAGCAGCGCGGCGAGCGGGTTGCGCAGCTGGTGCGAGGCGTCGGCGACGAAGGCGCGCTGCTGCTCCAGGACGCCCTCGACGTTGTCCGCCATCTCGTTGAACGACCGGGCCAGGCGCTGGAGTTCCGGCGGTCCGCCGGCCGCCGCGACCCGGGACTTCAGCGCGCCGCTCGCGATGGCGTGGGTGGTGGCGTCCAGGACGCGTACGGGTCTGAGCACCCAGCCGGTGAGCCGCAGCGCGGCGCCGACGGCGAGCAGCATCGCGGCGAACTCGCCCGCGGCGATGACCAGCCAGCCGTACAGGATGCGCGAGCGCATGTCCCCGGTGGGCGAGTCGGTGACGACGACCGCGACGACATCGCCGTCCCGGACCACCGGTGAGGCGACGACCAGGCGGTTGCGCTGCCAGGGCCACACCTGCCGCGGGTCATGGCTGCGCCGGCTGAGCAGCGCCTCCTCGAAGGCGTCGCGCACCTCGCCCGAGTCGGGCAGGAACCAGGTCCGCGGGGCGTTGGCCAGCGGGGCGTCGCCGGGCAGGAAGACACCGGCCCGGATGCCGTATACGCCGTGGTAGCTCTCCAGCTCCCGGCTCAGGGTGCGGCCCTCGTCGCGCGGGCCCTCGGGAGTGTCCATGACGGACCGGGCCATGGCGGCGAAGTAGGCCGTGTCGTCGATGCGGTCGACGACCACCTTCTGCTGCTGGGCGGCGGCCAGGCTGACGGCGAGCGGCACCCCGAGCGCCAGCAGTACGGCCGCCATCAGAACGATCAGCAGCGGAAGGAGTCGTGTGCGCACCCGTCCCCGCTAGGCGGCCGGGGCGACGAGCCGGTAGCCGACCCCGCGCACGGTCTCGATCAGGGCCGGCATCCGCAGCTTGGCCCGCAGGGACGCCACATGCACCTCCAGGGTGCGTCCGGTCCCCTCCCAGCTGGTCCGCCACACCTCGCTGATGATCTGCTCCCGGCGGAAGACCACGCCGGGCCGCTGGGCGAGCAGGGCCAGCAGGTCGAACTCCTTGCGGGTCAGCTGGACGACCGAGCCGTCCACGCTGACCTGCCGGGTGGGCAGTTCGATGTGCACCGGGCCCAGGCGCAGCACGGTGTCGCCGCCGGCCGCGGGGTCGTCGTGGACGGAGCGCCGGCTGACGGCGTGGATCCGGGCGAGCAGCTCACCGGTGTCGTACGGCTTGACCACGTAGTCGTCGGCACCGAGGTTGAGGCCGTGGATGCGGGAGCGGACGTCGGAGCGCGCGGTGACCATGATCACCGGGGTGCTGGTGCGCTTGCGGATCTTGCCGCAGACCTCGTAGCCGTCCTGGTCGGGCAGGCCCAGGTCGAGCAGGACGACGCCGAAGCCGGCGCCCTCCGGGACGAGCGCCTGCAGGGCCTCCTCGCCGCTGCGGGCGTGCGTGACGTCGAAGCCGTGCCGGGCCAGGACCGCGGACAGGGCGGCGGCGACATGGTTGTCGTCCTCGACGAGGAGCAGTCGCATCCCGTCTCCCTCCTGTTCATCGGCCGTACGGGTGACCTCGCTACACACGAAGCGTGCACGCGCGCGCGTGCACCCTGGCAGTCACGCTGATGGACGAGGACGCCGTCAAGTGGGTTCCGGTTGCGCGGAGCTTGTCGTTACCCACCCGGTACGCGCCCAGGTCTCCGGGGCTACGACACGTGTCTGATTGCTACCGGATCGTGATGCTCAAATTCCCCTCAGGACTAATGACGCAGGTCGGATACGGTTATTAGTGTCCTCCGAAACCGAGGAGGACGGAGCCTGAGAGCGATGACCGAAGTATCGGTGGCCAAGGAAGACGTGGCTGCGACCGGCGACCTGGTCGTCCTGAAGAGTGTCAACAAGCATTTCGGCGCGTTGCACGTGCTCCAGGACATCGACCTGACGATCGCCCGCGGCGAGGTCGTCGTGGTCATCGGGCCCTCCGGGTCCGGGAAGTCCACCCTGTGCCGCACCATCAACCGCCTGGAGACGATCGACTCGGGGACGATCGTCATCGACGGCAAACCGCTGCCCGACGAGGGCAAGGAGCTGGCCCGGCTGCGCGCCGACGTCGGCATGGTCTTCCAGTCGTTCAATCTCTTCGCGCACAAGACGGTGCTCGAGAACGTCATGCTGGGCCAGATCAAGGTCCGCAAGGCGGACAAGAAGCAGGCCGAGGAGAAGGCCCGCGGCCTGCTCGACCGGGTGGGTGTGGCGAACCAGGCGGACAAGTACCCCGCCCAGCTCTCCGGCGGCCAGCAGCAGCGCGTGGCCATCGCACGCGCCCTGGCGATGGACCCGAAGGTCATGCTCTTCGACGAGCCGACCTCGGCCCTCGACCCGGAAATGATCAACGAGGTGCTGGAGGTCATGCAGCAGCTCGCCCGGGACGGCATGACCATGATCGTCGTCACCCACGAGATGGGCTTTGCCCGTTCGGCCGCCAATCGTGTGGTGTTCATGGCGGACGGGCGGATCGTCGAAGAGGCTGTGCCGGACCAGTTCTTCAGCAACCCGCGCAGCGACCGTGCCAAGGACTTCCTGTCCAAGATCCTGCACCACTGACGACGCACCGGCGCTCTCGCAGGCCCTGCGTCACCGCACCGACGGCTCGCATCTCTTCACCAGACAAAGGATGTTCACCATGAAGCTCCGCAAGGTCACCGCCGCGGCGGCCGCTGCGCTCGTCCTCTCCCTCACCGCGACGGCCTGTGGCGGCGACGACAAGGACAGCGACAGCGCCGACACCGGCTCGGGCGGCGGCGACAAGATCACTGTCGGCATCAAGTTCGACCAGCCGGGTATCGGCCAGAAGACGCCGCAGGGCTACTCGGGCTTCGATGTCGATGTCGCCACCTACGTCGCCAAGAAGCTCGGCTACAACGAGGACCAGATCGAGTGGAAGGAAGCCAAGAGCGCCGACCGCGAAACCATGCTGCAGCGTGGTGACGTCGACTTCATCGCCGCCTCCTACTCGATCACCCCCGAACGTCAGGAGAAGGTCGACTTCGCCGGCCCGTACCTCCTGGCGCACCAGGACGTCTTGGTCCGGGCGGACGACAACTCGATCAAGTCTCCGTCGGACCTGAACGACAAGAAGCTGTGTTCGGTGACCGGCTCGACGTCGGCACAGAACGTCAAGGACAAGCTGGCGCCCAAAGCGGACCTGCAGCAGTACCCGACGTACTCGGCCTGCCTGACGGGTCTGCAGAACAAGGCCATTGACGCGCTGACCACGGACGACTCGATCCTGGCCGGATACGCCGCACAGGAGAGCTTCAAGGGCAAGTTCAAGCTCGGCGGCTTCAAGATGACCAACGAGAACTACGGCATCGGCGTCAAGAAGGGAAGCGACCTCACGGACAAGATCAACCAGGCTCTGGAGGACATGGTCTCCGACGGTTCCTGGGACACAGCCGTGAAGGAGAACTTCGGTCCCGCGAACTACAAGAACGAGCCCGCACCGAAGATCGGCGACATCAAGAGCTGAAGTAGCGCCTGACGGGTGCGCCGCCCAGAGGGGCGGCGCACCGGGGCGAGTCCGCATACGGAAGCGCGGGAGATCGTGTTCGACTTTCTTGAAGGTTATGACCTGCTGGGAGCCTTCTGGGTGACAGTGCAGCTCACCCTGCTCTCCGCTGTCGGTTCCCTTATCTGGGGAACCCTCTTGGCCGCCATGCGCGTCGGCCCGGTGCCTCTGATGCGGGGCTTCGGCACCGCATACGTCAATGTGGTGCGGAACATTCCGCTCACAGTGATCATCCTGTTCACTTCTCTTGGCTTGAACCAGACCCTTGGCATCAGCCTGGGTGCGGACAACTTCGACTCCATCAACTTCCGGCTCGCCGTGCTCGGTCTGATCGCATACACCTCGGCGTTCGTCTGCGAGGCAATCCGCTCCGGCGTTAACACTGTTCCAGTGGGCCAAGCAGAGGCAGCCCGCGCCATCGGGTTGAGCTTTACGCAGGTCCTTACGCTGATCGTGTTGCCGCAAGCCTTCCGTTCGGTCGTCGGCCCGCTCACCAACGTGCTGATCGCACTTACCAAGAACACCACGGTCGCTGCCGCCATCGGCGTGGCCGAAGCAGCCCTGCTGATGAAGGACATGATCGAAAACGAGGCACAACTCCTGCTGATCTCCGCGGTCTTCGCATTCGGGTTCCTGTGCCTGACGTTGCCGACCGGCTTGATCCTCGGTTGGGTGGGCAAGAAGGTGGCGGTGAAGCGATGAGTTCCGTCCTGTACGACGCCCAGGGCCCGCGTGCCAAGCGTCGTAACGTCCTCTTCACGACTCTGTTTGTGATCGCCTTGGCCGGGCTCGTGTGGTGGGTTTACAAGAGTCTTGATGACAAGGGCCAACTGGACTGGGAGAAGTGGAAGCCATTCTTCTCCGGTACTGAGGCATGGACCACGTACATCCTGCCCGGCCTGAAGAACACGGTGGTTGCAGCAGGTCTCTCTATGGTCATCGCCCTGCCGGTCGGGGCGGTCTTGGGCATCGCACGCCTCTCGGACCACGCGTGGGTCCGTGTACCGGCCGGCATGGTCGTCGAGTTTTTCCGCGCCATTCCTGTGCTGATCCTGATGATTTTCGGCGTGGCCCTGTACTCGGAGTACACGAATGTCAGCTCCGAGGATCGCCCCCTGTACGCGGTCATCACAGGCCTGGTGCTCTACAACGCCTCGGTGCTCGCGGAGATCGTCCGCGCGGGCATCCTTTCCCTGCCCAAGGGTCAGACGGAGGCCGCGCAGGCCGTAGGTCTGCGCAAGACCCAGACCATGACATCGATCCTGCTCCCCCAAGCAGTCACCGCAATGCTGCCAGCGATCGTCAGCCAGCTCGTCGTGATCGTCAAGGACACGGCCCTCGGCGGCGCGGTCCTCACGTTCCCCGACTTGATCGCCGCCGTGAGCCCGATGAGCTCGTACTACGGCGCCAACACCATTGCCAGCTTCACCGTCGTGGCCGTGATCTTCATCGTCATCAACTTCGCTCTCACAAGCTTCGCGAGCTGGCTGGAAGGCTGGCTTAGGCGCAACAAGAAGAGCTCGGGTGCAGTGGTTACAGCGGAAGCGCTCGAAGACCTCGCGACCGTCGGGCATGCGCCACCTGTCACACCTGAAGACGGCTCAAAGGCTAGCGGGTCTCACCGCTGAACTGGAGCTCGGATTGTGGCAGCCGATTGGGTCTCGTCGCTGTTTCGCGAGGCCCAATTTGCTGCGCTGAAGGTGCAGTTGGGTCACGGGCTCTGGCTCCCGGCGAACGTGCCTTTGCGCAGCTGAAGTCCTGGCGACTCTTACGGCGAGCCCGATGTTCCACCCGGCGTATCGGCACCGCCGTCCAAGCCATCCGCACACTTTTGACCTGCGACTATACAGGATGAAAGAGGTTCACTGAACCTATTTCATCCTGGGCTGTCGGGTGAACCAGGCTGGTCAGGTGCGGTGACGTGGCGAAGCCCCTCGTCGTTGGTGTGGTGATCTCACTCAACACGCCGACGGCCGGGGGGCTTCGTTGGTTCC